>NZ_JAMQQF010000015.1 GCF_023716945.1 Frankia sp. AiPs1
CCACCGGCTCGGCCGGCACTCCCGGCTTCGGCACGGAACCAGGCCGGGCGACCCGGACCACGTCCGCGCCCAGGTCGGCGAGCATCATCGCCGCGTGCGGGCCGGGGCCGATCCCGGCGAGCTCGACGACCCGGATGCCGGCGAGTGGGCCCGCGGCGCTCGTCGGTTCGGGCAACGCCGTCCCTCCTCCTGGTTCCCGTCCGTGCGCGCCTGGCGCCGAGCGGGTCCGTTGCCCCGGCCTTCGCCCGGGCAGGTCAGTGTCAGGTCAGTGTTCAGCACGGCTCAGCCGAGCTCTTCTGACACTCTGTTTATAGCATCAGTGCCCTGTCGCGAGCATTTTATGATCTTCAATGGGGCGTCGTTCTGGCATCGCCGTCGGAGGTGCCGCCATGGCTCCGGGGTGCGCTGTGGCTCCAGGACGCGTGGAGGCTGCAGGGCGCGCAGTCGGTCGGAGGCCAGCCGCACGGCGCCCGGGCGATGCGGTCCGCCAGTGTGCCGACGACGGACCCGGCGGGGCGCACGTCCTCATCTGCCCACCGTGGGTAGCCGATTGCGGTGCGCTTCGCCCGGTCTGGCCCTGAAGACCGTGCACAACGCACCGCAATCCGACCGGCGAGCAGCCAGCAGGGAGCAGCCAGCAGGCGGCGGCGAGCGGCAGCAACTGACCGTGCTGAACGGAGAGCGTGCGCGTGTGGCTAGGCGCTGAGGGTGAAGCCGGGGTAGCCGTCCGCGGCGACGGCGGCGCAGCGTTTGTGGTAGCGGCCGACCCCGCCGACGTACGGCATGAACACTCGCGGCCGGCCGGGGATGTTGGCCCCCAGGTACCAGGAGTTCGCCTGCGGGTAGAGCGTGCGCGCGGCCGCGGCGTTGACGTCGGCGACCCAGTCGTCCTCGGCGGCGGGGTCCGCCTCGATCGTGGCCAGTCCGTGGGCGTCGAGGTGGGCCAGGCAGTCGCCGATCCAGTCGACGTGCTGCTCCAGGGAGACGAACGCGTTGGAGATCACCGAGGGGCTCCCGGGGCCCGCCACGACGAACAGGTTCGGGAACCCGCTCATCCCCAGCCCCAGGTAGGTGCGCGGCCCGTGCGCCCAGTGGTCGGCGAGCCGGCGCCCGCCGCGGCCGCGGATGTCCATCGCCAGCAGCGCCCCGGTCATGGCGTGGAAGCCGGTGGCGTAGACGAGGGTGTCCAGCTCGTGCACCCGCCCACCGGCCCGCACCCCGGTCTCGGTGAGCTCGGTGATCGGGTCGCGGCGGACGTCGACGAGGGTGACGTTGTCGCGGTTGAACGTGTCGTAGTAGTCGGTGTCGACGCAGATCCGCTTCGTGCCGATCGGATGGTCGGTCGGCGACAGGGTCGCGGCGATCTCGGGATCGCGCACGATCTGGCGGATCTTGTCGCGGACGTAGCCGGCGGCGAGGTCGTTGGCAGCCGGGTCGAAGATGAGGTCGTCGAAGGCGGCCATGTACTCGAAGCCACCCAGCCCCCAGCGCGCCGAGAACTCCCGGTCGCGTTCCTGCGCCGAGACGGCGACGGCGTGGACGCGGTTCTGGCGCAGCAGCATCCCGCCGAAGGAACGCCGGGCCCGTTCGCGGTACTCGGCGTAGTGCGCCTTGCGCTCGCGGGCCAGCTCCGCGTCCAGCGGCACGTTCAGCCCCTGGACGCTGAAGTTCGCGCTGCGCTGGAACACGGTCAGGTGGCCCGCGACCTGGGCGATGAGCGGGATGCACTGGATGCCCGAGGCGCCGGTGCCGACGACCCCCACCCGCTGGCCGGCCAGCTCGACGTCCTCGGCCGGCCAGGTCGCGGTGTGCAGGACGCGCCCGGCGAAACGGTCGGCTCCCGGGAGGTCGGGGACGTTCGGCACGGACAGGCAGCCGGTCGCCATCACGCAGAACCGGGCGCGCAGCCGCTGGCCGCGGTCGGTGGTGACCCGCCAACGCCCGGCGCCCTCGTTACCCCCGGCGCCCTCGCTGCCCTCGGCGCCCTCGTCGAACGTCACCGACGTGATCCGGGTGCCGAACACGATGTCGCGGCGCAGGTCGAAGCGGTCGGCCACGTGCCGGGCGTAGGCGAGCATCTCCGCCTGCTCGGGGAAACGCCGGCTCCACTGCCAGTCCTGCTGGAGCTCCTCGGAGAAGGAGTACGAGTACTCCAGGCTCTCGATGTCGCAGCGGGCGCCCGGGTAGCGGTTCCAGTACCAGGTGCCGCCGACGTCGTCGGCCGCGTCGTAGGCCCGCACCCGCAGCCCCTGGCCGCGCAGCCGGTGCACCGCGTACATGCCGGCGAAGCCCGCGCCGACGATCAGGACGTCGAGGTCCTCGACCACGCCGCCGGGGAAGTCGCTGCGTGCGTCGCCGCCCGCGCGCCGTTCGCCATCCACCACAGTCCTCCCGCCCCGTCGGGGCCGGACGCTAGCCCGAATCTGACGGTCGCGTCAATATCGGTGGCCGGGTCTGCGGCGGGAGCAAACCTGGGCAGGTGCCCGGCGGCCGTGGCAGTCTAGGAGGCATCTGACGTGCTGTTCACGCCAGCCGCCGCGCGGCCTCCAGCGACCTGCGGGGGCCCGCCCTGGTGCCGCCCGTCCACCCGGCCCGGCCCCGCGTCCCCTGTTCCCGCCGCCCGTCCCGATCGGAGATCCACATGGACAACGCTGAGCTGCGGACCCGCGTCGGCGCCGCCCACCTGCTGGCGTCCTACACCTACTTCGCCGACTCCGGCCGGCTCGACCCGCTGGTGGACCTCTTCCTGCCCGACGCGGTGTTCCGGATCAACGACGACACCAACGTCGGCCGAGAGGCGATCGCAGCCTACTTTCGCAGCGCGGGGGAGAGCTTCCGCTCGGTGGACATCCTCCCGGGCCGCCACCACCTCAGCTCGGTCTACATCGACCCGAACCCGCAGGGCGGTGCCACCACGTACGCCTGCTTCCAGTTCGTCGGCATCCGCGGGGCGGACCACTGGGGCACCTACCGCGACGAGGTCGTCGAGGTCGACGGCGCGTGGCGGTTCGCCCGCCGCCGCGTGACGGTCGAAGGCTTCGCCGTCGACTCGCCGCTGGTTGCCGCCGGCAGCCGCGGGTCGGGTGGGTGACCTCGACGCGCCGACACCGGCGGTTCGAACCGATCGGTCGACCCGCCGGCCGGTGTCATCGGAGGATCGTGCCTGTGATCCTGTCCAGTGGCACGCGTCGGCTGGTCGAGGGCGTGTCCGTGCGGTCGCCCGGCAGGGATCTGGCCGGGTTGCCGTCCGTCTGAAGGAGTCGCCGTATGGCCGATGATGCCGTGAACGCCCCCCTGACCGTTGCCGTGATCGGTTCCGGTCCGGCGGGCTTCTACACCGCAGGGGCATTGCTGGAGCAGTCCGGCGTGCCGGTCCGGGTGGACCTCTACGAGCGGCTGGCCACGCCCTGGGGCCTGGTGCGGGCCGGGGTGGCGCCGGACCATCCGAAGATCAAGGCGGTGTCGTCGGTGTACGCGGCGACCGCGGCCGACGAGCGCTTCCGCTTCTTCGGCAACGTCGAGGTGGGTCGACACGTCTCCCGTGCGGAGCTGGTCGAGCGCTACGACGCGGTGGTGTACACGGTGGGCGCCCAGGGCGAACGGCGCCTCGGCATTCCCGGCGAGGACCTGCCGGGTAGCGTGCCCGCGGTGGACGTGGTGGGCTGGTACAACGGCCATCCCGACTTCGCCGACCGGGCTCCCGACCTGTCCGGCCGGCGCGCGGTGGTGATCGGGGCCGGCAACGTGGCGCTCGACGTGGCGCGGATCCTGTGCTCCCCGGTCGAGCGACTGGCCGCGACCGACATCGCCGACCACGCCCTCGACGCCCTGCGCACCAGCGCCATCGAGCAGGTCGTGGTGGTGGGCCGGCGTGGGCCGGCGCAGGCGGCGTTCACCACCGCCGAGCTGCGCGAGCTGCCGGAGTTCACCGGGGCGGCGGTGGAGGTCGACTCCGCCGAGGTCGCCGAGCAGCCCGGCGAGGAGAAGCTGTCGCGGCTGATCCGGCGCAATCTGGCCGTG
This sequence comes from Frankia sp. AiPs1, assembly GCF_023716945.1. Classification (GTDB taxonomy): domain Bacteria; phylum Actinomycetota; class Actinomycetes; order Frankiales; family Frankiaceae; genus Frankia. The sequence continues at coordinate 4,021 of NZ_JAMQQF010000015.1, forward strand.
CTGCGCGACTACGCCGCGGCCCTGCCCTCGCAGCCGTCGCACGCGTCGCAGCCGTCACGTACGTCGCAGCCGTCATTGGCGGCCGGGACGCGGCACCTGGCGCTGCGATTCCTGCGGTCCCCGGTGGAGATCCGCGGGGAGGACCGGGTGGCCGAGGTGGTGTTCGCCCGCAACCGGCTGGAGGTGGACGCCGAGGGCTGGGTCAGCGCCGTCGACACCGGCGAGCGGGAGGTGATCGCGGCCGACCTGGTGGTGCGGGCGGTGGGCTACAAGGGCCTGCCGCTGGTGGGCCTGCCGTTCGACGAGCGCCGCGGGATCATCCCCAACGACGCCGGGCGGGTCGCCGGGGCGGACCGCGAGTACGTGGCCGGCTGGATCAAGCGCGGTCCGACCGGGATCATCGGGACGAACCGCAAGTGTGCCGTGGAGACGGTTGCCACGCTGCTGGCCGACGTCGCCGCGGGCCGGCTGGGGCGTCATCCGGGGGCCGGCGGCGTCGACCCGGTGGGCGAGAACGAGTCCTGGCTGCGCGAGCGCCAGCCCGACCTGGTGACGGAGGCCGGCTGGCGGCTCATCGACGCGGCGGAGCGGGCGTCCGGGGAGCCGGTGGGCCGGCCGCGGGTGAAGCTGACCACGCTCGACGCGCTCGTCGACACCGCGCTCACCCGCACCCGCACCCTGACCGGCTGACCGGCCGGCTCCGGTCCCGCCGGGCAACGGCGGGACCGGAGCGGAGCGGGGCGGGGTCGGTCAGCGGCGGACTGCCGTCGGGATCAGTTCTCCACGCAGACGGGCTTGTCCCCCTTGGGGGTCGTCAGCTTGCCGCCGACAACCTTGGCATACCAGTTGCAGGCGCCGACCTCGTTGGGCTGGCCCTTCGCGAACTTCAACGGCGGCGACCACTCGCCGAGGGACTGGCCGTTCAGCGCGTACAACCCGTCGAGGATCTCGGCGCTGGTGGGCGTCGCCGAGACGTTCTTCGCCGCGGCGGCGAAGAACAGCCCCGCCTGCCAGCCGCGGCTGGCGAAGCCGTCCGGGTCGTTCTTGGTGTACTGCTTCAGCGCGGCGGTGAAGTCGGCCAGGTAGGGCTTGTCGCCGAACCACAGCGGGGCCCCGGAGGTCAGCCACGCGCCCTCGCTGGCCGGCTGGATGAGGTTGGGCTGGAACACGCCGCCGGAGAAGATGTAGGTCGGCTGGTAGCGCTGCGTCGAGCAGTCCTTGATGAGCCGCTCGGTGACCTGGGCGGGCACGTTCGTGATGACGGCCTTCACGCCCGCGCTGCGCAGCGACAGGCACTGCGAGGTGTAGTTCGGCGCCGAGGCCGAGGCGGTCTGCACGCCCGCCGAGGCGACCCCGAGGCGGGCGGAGATGCCGGAGATCAGGCCGTTGGCCTCCGCGCACGCGGCCTGCTCGGCGCAGACGACGGTGCCGAACTTCGGCGCGCCGGCGAGCTTCACGCTGTACACCTCGCCGGTGAGGTAGCCCAGCGAGTTCGACGTCGCGGCGAAGAACATCGGCGACTTGCCGTACTGCGCCGTCGTGGTGATTCCGCCGATGACGGGGATGTTGTGCTGCTCGACGTAACTGCGCCAGGAACCGTCGGTGGCGCCGGCGAAGTTGCCGACGAGCGCGAGGACCTTGTCCTGCTCGACGAGCTGGTGGACGGCGGCGATCGACTTCGTCGGGTCGCCCTGGTCGTCCCGGCTGATCACCTCGACCGGGTGGCCGGCGATACCGCCGTGCGCGTTGACCCACTTGGACCAGGCGACGAGGGCGTCGAGCCCGCGCTGGTTCTGCGGGCCGAAGGCGCCGCTGTACAGGCCGACGTTACCGATCTTCAACGGTGTTCCGGTGGGTGCCGGCGTCGCGGCGGTGGTGGGCGGGGCGTCGGCTTTCGCCCCGCCATCGCTGCTGCCCCCGCAGGCCGACACGGTGAGTAATAAAGCGGCGAAGGCTGCGATACAGCCGGACAGGGTCCGTCGTCGCCTCGGTGCCATCGGTGTATCCCCTTGTCTGGTGTGTTCGACCGGTGGAACCGACGGTGGTCGGAGTGCGACCGGTCGATCGCCATGATGGTTTATCAATGCAGTCGCGAGGGCGCTCGCCAGCTCGCGCAGGCGCCGTGAATCCCGCCGGTCCGCCTGCGGGAGCCGCATCCTCCCGCTTACTTGTTCTGACGTCAATGTCACACCGGGGCGGAGGCGCGGGTGCGCCACGGCTCGGCGCGTCGGCGGCCGAACGTGCCTGCCGGTCGGCGGCCGACGGAACGCGCCGGCATCCCAACCATCGGGACAGGCGCCGTCACCAGGCCAGATCGAGCATGGAACGAGCATCGCCCCGGGGGCCTCGCCTGGCCGCGCGCCGCGTCGCACCGGGCTGCTCCGCGGCGACGGAGCAGGGCGGTCCGAGGCCGGAAGTGCGAGCCAATGATCCTTTCCTGGGGGCGTCGGTGTTTCGTATTTCCGGGCGCGCTATTCGCAGTAGCTGGTATCGCGAGCCTTTTGCGCGGTCGGGCGCCGCGGCTCGGTGCACCCGGCGTCCATCGGGCTCGCGGTGAAGGCCGCAGGCGAATCGTCGCGGTCCGAACGGAATCGGCCGGTGCTCGGCAATATGCCCGTTTCGGCCCCGCGGGGCGTCGGTTCTCGATATCTTTCGATTACGGAGAGCGACTCCTGTGGTCGGACTGAAGACCGAGACCGACGCGGTTGCGGCCCGCGGCGGCCGGCGAACTTTCCCGATCCTGCTGATTGCTGTAGACACAGTGTCAGATGTCGCGGTGTCAGATGCCGTGGTTATGCGGCGTCTCGCGGGCTGTGCCGCGAGGGGTCCGGACGGGTGGGGAGGCCAGGTCGATGAGCTCTGCTGACGCGTCGCTGCGGCAGTGGTGGGAGCTGGTGGAAGCGCGGGCCGCGGCAACGCCCGACCTGCCGATGCTGGTGGACAACCACGACCGCCGGATCAGCTTCGGCGAGTTCCGCGAGCTCGCCCTGCGCCTCGCCGCCGGCCTGGCCGCGACGGGGGTCGGCGCCGGCAGCCAGGTGAGCTGGCAGCTGCCGACCACCATCGAGAGCGCGGTGCTGATGAGCGCGCTGTCCCGCCTGGGTGCGGTGCAGAACCCGATCATCCCCCTGCTGCGCGAGGCCGAGGTCGACTTCATCGTCGAGCAGCTCGACACGACCCTGCTGATCGTCCCGGCGGTGTTCCGCGGCTACGACTACCGGCCGATGGCCGAGACCATCGCTGCCCGGCGCGGCCTGCGCACGATGGTCTGCGACCCCTACCTGCCGCCGGACCCGGCGACGGCTCGGCTGACCGGCCCGCCGGTGGACACGGACTGGTTCGCCGACTTCCCGCTGCCGCTCGGGGATCCCGCGACCCTCCCGCCGCCGCCACCCCCGCCGACCGGCAACGCCGACGCCGACGTGCGCTGGGTCTTCTACTCCTCGGGCACCACGGGCTTCCCCAAGGGAGCCCGCCACACCGACGCCTCCGTCATCGCCGGGTCGAACTCGATGGTGTCCCAGCTCGGGTTCGACGAGACCGACGTCGCCTCCATCGCCTTCCCGATCGCCCACATCGGCGGGTCGAGCGTGCTGTCGCTGGGCCTGCGGACGGCCTGCAAAGTCGTGCTCGTCGACATCTTCGACCCCCGCACGGCCCCGCTGGCGCTGGCGCGGCACGGCTCGACGATGCTCGGCAGCGCCGCGCCGCACTTCCATGCCTACTTCAACGCGCAGGCCGCCTTCAACGCGCAGGCCGCCTCCGACCCGCAGGCCCACGGCCCCGAGCGGCTGTTTGCCCGGCTGCGGTTCTTCATGGCCGGCGGGGCGCCGAGCGAGCCCGGGATGCACGACCGCGCCATCGCGGAACTCGGCGGCGACGGTCTGATGAACGGCTGGGGCCTGACCGAGTTCCCGATGGCCGGCTACCCGTCGCCCGGCGATCCGCCCGAGCGGCTGCGCACTGCCGCCGGCCGCCCGGGCCCCGGCGTGCGGATCAGCGTCCGCGGCCCCGACGGCATGGAGGTCGCGCGGGGCGAGGAGGGCGAGCTGTGCATCGCCGGCCCGCAGCTGTTCACCGGCTACGTCGACGCCGCCCTCGACGTCGAGGCCTTCACGCCCGACGGCTACTTCCACACCGGTGACCTGGGCATCCACCACCCCGAGGGCTGGCTGTACATCACCGGGCGGCTCAAGGACGTCATCGTTCGCAACGCCGAGAACATCTCCGCGCTCGAGGTGGAGAACGTCCTGCTGACCCATCCCGGCATCGCCGAGGTGGCCGTCGTCGGACTGCCCGACCCGCGCACCGGCGAGCGGTGCGCCGCGTTCGTGGTGCCGGCCGCCGGCGCGGGCCCGCTCGCCCCGCTCGCCCCGCTCACCCTGCCCGATCTGGCCGCCTTCTGCCGCGAGAAGGGCCTGGCCGTCTACAAGACGCCCGAGCGGCTGGAACTCCTCGACGCCATCCCCCGCAACGCGATGGGCAAGGCCCTGAAGAAGCAGCTACGGGAGTCCGTCACCGCCGGTTCGTAGCCCGTCCGCGGCGGCGGGCCCCGCCCCCGGATCCAACGGGGCACATCAGTACGCACAGATCTCCACACCCCGCCACACCGATCCAGCCCGATCCGAAAGGATCAACGCCCTGACCTGGGCGGTTGCATCACCGCCGGACCGCTGCAACGATCATCCCGCAGACTATCCAGGCGGCCCCGCTGACCTGCAGCTTTACCATGGGGGCGGTCCGTGATCATCCCTAGAGGGATCGCAACATGAGGGTCACATGCGGAGCGATAAGCACCCCGGTCCGTGATCATCCCTAGAGGGATCGCGACCGCGTGTGGGCATCCGGGTTCTCAGACACACGAGCCGGCGGCGTAGACGCGACCGGCCGGTGGCCGTCCCGGAAAGGACGGCCGCCGGCCGGTGACGCGGGAATCAGAAACGTGGGCTGGCCGTGGGTGGCGCGACCGGGCCCGTGCTGTCGCCGCTGATGGCGGCCGGCGGCACGGGCACTCCCAGCAGGGTGCGCAGCCGCCGCGTCGTCACCTCCAGCTCCGCGGCCGGGCAGACCGCCAGCACGTACCGGTCCGGGCGCAGGATGATGATCTCGTCGGCGGGGCGGCCCAGGCGCAGATCCCGGAACGCCCCGTCGATGTCGCGCACCAGCAGCGACCCGGTCCGCGGGTCCGTGGGCGTGCCCGGCGCCCGATCATTCGAGGCACCGGTGCCGATCCCGCCGGTCGACCTGGTCGGGGCCTCGCCCGCGGTGGTCGAGGTGGCCTCGGTGGAGGTGGTCGCGGTGGAGGTGGTCGCGGTGGTCGGCGTGGTCGTCTTGGTTGAGGGGGGCGGGGGGGTTGCGGTGGCGGCGCTGTCCTCGGCGGGTGCGCCGCGCCGCGCGGTGCGGGCCGGGTCGACCCGGATGGTCAGCGCGCCCAGCGCCTGCCAGAACGCCAGACCCTCCGCGGACAGCGCAGCGACCGGGTCGCGCCCGATGCCGATGACGGCGAACGACGACCCGACGACGTCGTCGAGCTTCATCCGCAGCCGGTCGGCGGTCTCCACCGACGGCTGGCCGAACATCCGGCCCACCGGGGAGCCCTTGTCCGGGGCCGCCGGGGTCAGGACCGCGCCCTCGGTGTAGCGGGGCAGCGGCTTGTACTTCATCTGCAGGATGTAGTCCCGGGCCCCGGGGATGCGCTGGACGCCGACGAAGAACGCGTCGCGCACCCGTTCGGTGAGTCGGTTGCGCGGCTCGTACATCGCGCCGACCCGGGTGGCGAAGGAGACCATGGTCTCGGCGTGGGCGCGCCGCTCGGCGTCGTAGGTGTCGAGGAGGCGTTCGTCGGCGCGGCCGGCGAGCACCGCGGCGAGCTTCCAGCCGAGGTTCGTCGCGTCCCGGATCCCGGAGTTCATCCCCTGGCCGAAGAACGGCGGCTGCAGGTGGGCGGCGTCGCCGGCGAGGAACACCGGGCCGACCTGGAAGGTCGTGGCGATGCGGGAGTGGTGCCAGTAGATCCGCCGCCGGGAGATCCGCGGCATCGGCGTGTCCTTGTAGAGCCGGGCGAGCAGGCCCATGACGACCTCGTCGGTCACCATCTGCTCGTCGGTCTCGTCGGGCAGCAGCTTGAACTCGAAGCGGCGGTGCCCGTAGGGCAGCGGGATCGTCATCGACGGGCGGACCGGGTCGCAGTGCACCGCCGAGTAGGGCGCGTCGAGCTGGTCGTCGGAGACGTCGACCACGAGCCACTTCGACGGGTTCGTCTCGCCCACGAGCTCGACGCCCACGCTGCGGCGCACGAAGCTGCGCCCGCCGTCGGCGCCGACGAGGTAGCGGGCGCTGACCGTGACGTCCTCGCCGTCGCGCGTGCCGGTCAGCACGACGCCGTCGTCGGTGCGCTCCAGCCCGGTCACCTCCGTGTCGGCGTACAGCCGCACACCGGGGAAGCGGTCGAGCCCGCGGCGCAGCGTCGCCTCCATCAGCGGCTGGAAGAACAGGTTGCGCCGCGGCCAGCCGAACGGCTGCCCACTGGGCCCCACGTGCGCGAGGACTTTGCCCTGCGAGTTGTGGTAGCGGATCGGCGCGTTCTGAATGCAGTCGGCGAGCACCTCGTGAACCAGGCCGACAGCCTGGAACGTCCTCAACGACTCGTCGTCCACAGCGACGGCCCGCGGATAGTCGATGACCCCGGACTCCCGGTCGAGCACCACGGTGCTCACCCCGTAGGTGCCCAGCAGGTTGGACAGCGTCACCCCGCACGGTCCCGCGCCGACGATCGCCACATCGGCCGATTCCCTGATCATTACCGTCTCCTCGTTCCTGCCCGGAGGGGATCGCCATCGTGGTGCCGTGGCGGCTGCCTCGCCGTCCTGCCCGTGGTCGCGGTCCTGCCCGTCGTCGGCGTCCTGCCCGGGTCGCTACTGTTCCGCCATTGTCGTGCTTTCCGACATTGTCGTGCTTTCTGCCGGTGCCGTGCCTTCTGTTGCTGTCGTGCTCCCTGGTTGCAGTCGTGCTCTGTTGCTTTCGTGCTTTCCGAGCCTCGCCTGCCGATCCGGTCCGCCCGGTCAGTCGGCCAGCACGGAGATGGCCTGCTGGGGGCAGGCGGCGACGCCGCGGCGGGCGTCGTCCTCGGCGCCGGCGGGCACGGTGACGTCACCGCTGAGCGCGGTGAAGCCGTCGTCGTCGAGCGGGTACAGCTCCGGGTTCACCAGGTAGCACTGGCCGTGGCCGGAGCATTCCGGCTGCTCCATGTGGATACGCATGCGTTCGTCGTCCTCGTCGGCTGGGATTCGGGGTCGGCTGGGATTCGGGGTGGCTGGACTGCGGGGTCGGCTGGGATTCGGGGTTGGCCGGGGCTCGGGGTTGGCCAGCCGGCCAGCCGGCCGAGTCTGGTCACGGGCGCGGTCAGCGGAAGCGGGGCTTGCGCTTCACGTTCGGCGGGACGGGGCTGCCGCCGCGGTTGCCGCGCTGGGTGTACGACAGCCCGGCCCGCTGGGCCAGCGACGGGGTCATGTCCAGGGACTCCCAGATCGCGCGGATGGTCCCCTGGATGGCCTCCGGGCGGCGCGCGGCAATCTCGGCGGCGAGCTCCGCGGCCCGCGGCCAGAGCTGCTCGCGGGGCACCACCTCGGTGACGATACCCAGCCGCAGGGCCGTCTCGGCGGTGAGTCGCTCGTCGTTGCCGAGCAGCGCCCAGCGCAGCACGTCGCCCAGCGGGATGTTGCGGGCCAGCATCCCGATCGGCTCCAGCGCGGAGACGAGGCCGCCGTTGGCATGTGGGTCGAAGAAGGTGGCGTCCTCGGAGCAGATGATGATGTCCGACTCGTTCAGGAAGTACATGGCGCCACCGGCGGCGATGCCGTGCACCGCGGTGATCACCGGCTTCCAGACGAACTGCTTGCGCGGGCCGAGGCGGACCCCGGGGTCCTCCTGGTTCCACAGGTTCTGGTCGTTCCACCAGGGGCCCTCCTGGATGTCCAGCCCCGTGCAGAAGGCGCGCTCGCCGGCGGCGCGCAGGATGGCGACGCGGACGTCGTCGTCGTCGCGGACCTCGGCCCAGACCGCCTCCATCTCCAGCGTCATCGTCTCCGTGAAGGAGTTGAGCCGCTCGGGGCGGTTGAGGGTGATGGTCGCGACGTGGTCGTCGACCTCGTACAGGACGGTCGTGAGGTCCTTGAGCGGCATGAATGTTCCTCGTGAGTGGCGAGCCGGCTGAACTGGCTGGGCTGGCTGGGCTGGATCCGGTGGGGGAGTGGTTCGCAGGATCAGGGGCTGGCGTCCCAGCCGCCGGCGCCCGCCTTCAGTTCGGTCACCACCTCGTCGACGGTCGTGATCCTCGTGACCATGGCCAGGAAGTTGTCGAGCATGAACCGGTGGGTCTCGGCGGAGGCGCCCGCGGTGGCGTCTTCGGGCAGCACCACGTGGTAGCCGCGGTTGACCGCCTCCAGCACGAGACCCGGGATCGCGACGTTCGTCGACACCCCGGCGACGACCACGACACGGGTGTCGGTCAGGCGCAGCATCGCGTCGAGGTCGGTGCCGTAGAACGCGGTGAGCCCCGTCGCGCGGCTGCTGACCAGGTCGCCCTCGCGGGGGGTCACCGGCTCGGGGACCTCGACGTCCACGCTGCCGGCGATCATCGTCCGGCGTTTGATCGCCATCGCGGACAGCGCCGAGTTCGCGCGCAGGCCGACCAGGTCCGGCCGGTGCTCGATGATGGCGTGCACCACCGGCAGGCCGGCGGCGCGAAACGCCTCCGCGAGCACGCCGATGCGGGCGCCGACGTCCCGGGACTCGGCCTGCTCGGCGAGCGCCGGCAGCCGGCTCACCGCCGGATCGACGATGCCGCGTTGGAACTCGCTGATGACCAGCGCCGGCCGGCCGATGATGAGCATGCTGATCGTCCTCTCCGCAGGAACTTCGGGGCCTCGCGCCCGCTTCCGACTTCTCAGACGCCGATGCGCCGGCGCAGGTCGGGCAGGGTGACCTTGCCCATCGCGTTGCGCGGCAGCGCCTCGACGATCTCGAGCCGCTCCGGGAGCTTGCGCTTGTTCAGGCCGCCGGCGAGCAGGTGCTCGCAGAGCTGGGACAGCGTCGGCGGCGCGGTGGCGTCCGCGGGCACGACCACGGCGCAGACCCGTTCGCCGGTCACCGGATCCGGCACGCCGAGCACCGCCACGTCGGCGACCCCGGGATGCACGGCCAGCGGCTCGGCGACCTCCCGGGCGGAGATGTTCTCCATGTTCCGGATGATCACCTCCTTGAGTCGGCCGGTGACGGTGAGATAGGACCGTTCGTCGACGAAGCCGAGATCGCCGGTGCGGAAGAAGCCGTCGGCGTCGAACGCCTCGGCGTCGAGTGCGGCGTCGACGTAGCCGAGCATGAGCTGCGGGCCGCGGACCCGGATCTCCCCGGACTCCCCGGGGTCGGCGCGTGATCCGTCCGGGCGCACGACGATGACCTCGGCGCCCACACCGGGCGGACCCTCGGTGCTCGCGTGGTCGGGGTCGGCGTCATCCGCCCGGCCCCAGCACACGTAGGGGCATTCGGTCATCCCGTAGCCCGAGACAACGCCCACCCCGCCGAGGGTGTCGCGGACCTCGGCGTGCAGGCTCGCCGGACGCGGGGAGCCGCCGCAGAGGAACACCCGCGCCCGCGGGAACAGCCGGACGTCCGGGGCGGCGGCCTGGCGGGCGAGGTAGGCCCGGATGAACGGCACCCCGGACCCGACGATCGTCACGCCGTGGGCGGCCAGCAGGTCCGGGGTGCTCGCCGGGTCGAACAACTCCGCGGTCACCAGCGAGCTGCCGCAACGCAGCGCCGTGAGGAGATGGGCGAGGCCGCCGATGTGGGCGATCGGCGCCAGCACCGCGACCCGGTCGCCGGCGGTGACCGCCAGCGCGTCGCTGAACGTGCTGGACGCGGCGAGCAGCGCGCCGTCGGTGTGCCGGGCGCCCTTGGGCGCCGAGGTGGTGCCCGAGGTGTAGAGCAGCCAGCGCACCGCCGCCTGCTGCCCGGACTCGTTCGCCGGGTCCGGGGGGAGGCCGGCGGCCGCGTCGGTGTCACTCAGCGCGGCCACGTCACTCAGCGCGGCCACGTCACTCAGCTCGGCCACCTCGAGGCCCGGCACGTCGGCGGCGACGGCGCGGGCCATGGCGAGGTGGTCGAACCCGCGGAAGCTCGCCGCGACGATGAGCAGCCGGGTGCCGGCCTGCCGGGTGATGAATCCGACCTCGCGCTCGCGCAGCATCGTCACCAGCGGGTTCTGCACCGCGCCGAGCCGGCTGAGCGCCGCTGCGAGCACCATTGTCGAGATCCGGTTCGGCAACTGCCAGGACACGACGTCGCCGCGGCCGAGGCCACGCGCCGCCAGCCCCGCGGCGAGCCGCTCGGCCCGGTCGCGGAACTGCGCGAACGTGACCCGGTCCCCGCCCGCGTCCACCGCGAGCAGGGCGTCGGGTGTCAGCGCCGCCCGCGACCGGGCGAGCTCCCACAGCGACGTCGGGCTCACGGTGATGCGGGCGCGGCAAGCTGCGCCCGTAGCTCCCGCTTGAGGATCTTGCCGGCCGGGCCGAGGGGCATCTCCGGGCGGAACGCGTAGCCGCGCGGCTGCTTGTAGCCGGCGAGCTGCTCGCGGGACAGCGTGCGCAGCTGCCCCTCCAGGTCCTCGGGGGTGATCTCGCCCTTGGGCACCACGACCGCGATCGGGGTCTCGCCCCACTCCGGGTGCGGGACGCCGACGACGGCGACCAGGTCGACGTTCGGGTGCGCGCCGAGTACCCGCTCGATCTCGGCCGGGTAGACGTTGAACCCACCGGAGATGATCATGTCGGTCTTGCGGCCGGCGATGTGCAGGTAGCCGCGCTCGTCGAGGCGGCCCAGGTCACCGGTCCACAAGCCGTCGGGCCGGAAGGTCTCGGCGTTGGCCTCGGGCCGGTTCCAGTAGCCGCGGGCGACCGAGTCGGCCTTGACGACGATCTCGCCGACCTCGCCCCGGGGCAGCTCCGCGCCGTCGTCGCCGACGATGCGGATCTCCGCGTGCGGCGTCTCCTTGCCGCACGAGCCGCGCAGCGCGTCGTCCCCGGCGAAGATCTCCCGGTGATCCTCGGGGGTGAGGATCGTGACCTGCCCGCCGGCCTCGGTGGAGCCGTAGCGCTGCTGCAGGTCGCAACCGAGCTTGCGGGCCGCCTCCTCGGCAAGGCCGGGCGGGGCCGGCGCCGAGCCGTAGCTGATCCGTCGCAGGCTGGACACGTCGATGCCGGGCCGGGCGTCTAGTTCGCGCAGCGTGCGGATCAGCATGGTCGGGATGAACGTGGTCATCGTGACCTTCCACCGCTCGATCGTCGCCAGCACGGCGACGGGGTCGAAGCGGGGATGGATGACCATCGTCTGACCCAGGTACATCCACGACAGCGTCCGGATCATCCCACCCGCGGTGAAGAACGGGGTGGTCGCCAGGAACACGTCGTCGTGGCGGGACTCGGTGGAGATCGTGGTGTCGAGCACCTGGGCGAGCAGGGTGCGGTGCTCGTGCACCACGGCCTTGGGGCGACCGGTCGTCCCGCTGGTGTAGAGCAGCAGGTGGATGTCGCTGTCGGTGAGGTCCGCCGGGGTGGGGTCGGCGTCGCGGCCGGCGGCGAGCGCCTTGGCGTAGTTCACCCCGACCGAGTCCCCGCCGATCTCGATGACGGTGTCCAGGGCGGCCAGCGGCGCCCCGGGCCCGTCGACGTGGTCGGTGTGCACGATGGCCGCCCGCGCCCCGCTGTCGGACAGGACGTAGTCGACCTCCGGCCCGGAGAGCCGGATGTTGATCGGCACGAGCACCAGGCCCGCCTTGGCGAGTCCGTAGGTGATCTCCGGCCACTCCGGGGTGTTGCGCGCGCAGACGGCGACCCGGTCACCCTTGGCCAGCCCCCGCCCGAGCAGGTAGGTGGCGATGCGGTTCGCACGCTGGTCCAGCGACCGCCAGGACAGCTCGGTGTCCTCGTACACCACCGCGGCCTTGTCGGGGTAGCGGCGGGCATTGCGCCGGGCTATGTCGCCGATCAGCATCGTTCCTCGCAACTCGGGCGGGCGGCGCCGACCGGCGCCGACGCGAGGTCGGGCCGGGGGAGCCGGAATTCGGATCAGGAAGGGCGACCCGGGATCGAACGGGCCGCCCCGAATCGAGGCCGGGCCGCCCCGAATCGAGGACGGACGGCCTCGGATCGAGGCCGGGCCGCCTCAGATCAGGAAGGACATCGTGGAGACGGGCCCGCCGGCGTTGACCAGGTGGACGGTCTTGGCTGCGAGCTTGAGGTCCCCACCGCGTGCCCGGATCCGGTACTCGTAGCGGCCGGCCCAGACGGTCAGGTCGAACCGGTACTCGTAGACCACGAAGTTGCCGGCCACGGTCGTCGTGTCGGCGTCCTGGGCGACGACCTCCAGGTTCGTGATCAGCCGGCGCAGCACCGACGGCGGTGTCTGGGAGTGCCGGTTGCCGGAGTTGAGCTGCGCGACCCGGCTGCGGATCCGGCGGCGGTTGTCGTAGATGTAGGAGACGTTGACCTTCGGGTCGTGGTCGGGGTGCATCGGCACCCAGTACTTGGCGTCGTCGTCCCACAGCGCTTCCCACTCCGAGTACCGCGCCTCGTCGGCGAGGCGGGCCTCGGTGTAGATGAAGGAGGCCAGAGCTGGGTCGACGCCGGCGGCGGGCACGGCGCCGGCGGGCGCCGCGGCGGCGGCGCCGAGGCTGGTGAGGTCGGACATGGTGGGCGGGCTCCCTGCTGCGATGGCGGACGGCTGGCCGGGGTGGTGGACGCGCCCGGTCAGGCGTCAGGGGCGGTGGTGGTCCCGGTGAGCACCTGCGACCAGTGCTTCCACCAGCCGCGCTGCGGGGTTTCGGCCGACTTGTCGTGGTTGACGATGCCGGTCTCGTCGGTGATGTCGGTCTCCTCGCCGCGGCGCAGCACGACCCACTCGGGCGAGCCCGCCGCGAGGCCGAGCTGGTTACGGGCGCCGATCTCGCCGTCGTCGGCGATGAGGAACCCGGCCGGCCCCATGGCACCCTCGGTGCGGCGCAGGGTCTTCTCGTTGACCTCGTCCGCGCCCGGAACGAGGGCGGGCGTGGTGTAGGCGACCGCCCGGCCCGGCCCCAGCGGCTCGACCGTCATGATGTTCATCTCGGCGAGGAACAGGTTCGGGAAGATCAGCGTGTGCGGCGGGCCGACGACGAACGCCCGGTGGGTGTCCTCGACCCCGCGGGCCTCCTCCATGGCGGCCACGTAGTTCGGCAGCTTCTCCCGGCGGATCCGGCCGAACCAGATGAACTCCTCGTCGAGGCGGCTGTACTCCTTGGCGTAGTCGATCTCGGAGTGGCCGTTGCCAAGGTCGCGGACGTACACCTCGACCTTGGACGGGACGTGGGAGACCTTCGCCGGCTTCACCGCGTCGTACACGGAGGCGTGGGTGAACAGCGCGTGGTAGCCGTCCACGTTGTTCTCCATGACCATCTTCCAGTTGCAGCGCATGTCGTGCTTCATCCAGCCGGCGCGCAGGTTCAGCTCGCCGGTGGGGGACAGCGCCAGCAGCCGGTCGAGGGCCACCGTCGACCTGCCGAGGTGCTCGCGCAGGGTGATCGCCGGCGGGTTCAGCGAGGCGAAGACGAAGCCGCCGTAGCTGTCCACGGCCGAGGCCGGCGCGAGCCCCATGGCGTCGCGCACCGCGTGGAAGCTCGACCCGTAGCCGTCGCGCATCGGCACGCCGGTGAGGTGGCCGTCGTTGCTGAACGTCCAGCCGTGGTACGGGCAGCGGAACGACGAGCTGTTGCCGGCGTCGGCGTTGCACAGCCGGTTGCCGCGGTGCGTGCAGCGGTTGGCCAGAACTCGGACCTCGCCGTCCTTGCCGCGCACGACGATCCACGGCTCGCCGGCGATGCGGCGGGTGACGTAGTCGCCGGGCTCCGGGACCTCGCTGTCGTGGGCGACGAACACCCAGCCGTTGCGGAAGATCCGGTCCATCTCCTGGTCGTACACCTCCTGGGAGGTGTAGACGGAGCCGTGGACGCGGTCGGGTTCGACGAGCGCGGCGACGTCCACCTTGCCGACCTGCGCCGACGTGTCCAACTCGGTCATTGTGAGACCTCCGTCTCGGATGGGACTGGTGCGGGGGCGGTGCCGGTTGCCCTGGGCGAGTCGGGGGTGGCGGCGTCGGAGGGTTCGGAGGGTTCGGAGAGTTCGGAGTTACTGAGGGCTGCGGAGTTGCTGAGGGCTGCGGCGGGATCGAGGGCTGCGGCGGGCACCGTCACGCCGCCGACGACCCGAAAGCCGATGGCGACGGGCCGGCCGATCGCGGGCGCCAGCGCCGTGGCGGTAAGCGTGGTCATGATCAGTCGATGCCCGCTGGTGAGCTCGACATCCAGGACAGGGTAGGGCTCGGTGACCCGGACCAGGCCCGGCTCCCGTCGGTGCACGAGGGTGGCTGCATGCACGGTGCCGGCGCGCTCGACCGGGCGCCAGCGGATGTCGGTGGCACCACAGCCGTCGCAGGCCCGCTGCTCCAGCTCGAGGGCCAGCCCGCAGGCCGCGCAGAACGGCAGTGTCAGCTCGCCGGCGGCGGCGCCCGCGTAGAGCGGCGCGAGCGATCCGCCGGCCAGCGGCGCCAGCGCCGCGTCAACCAGCCAGTCCCCGGCGTCCGGCGCATCCGGCGCGCTCGACACATCCGGTTCGTTCGGCGCGGCGGGAACGGCGGTGTCGGTGTTCGGGCTCATCGCGACGGCTCCAGGTCGAGGATCAGGCAGGCGTGGTGGTCGACCCGGCCGCCGATGCCACCGACGAGGGCGGTGCTCGCCCCGGCCACCTGGCGTGCCCCGCCGGCGCCGCGAAGCTGCACCACGGCCTCGGCCAGCGGCGTCATCCCCTGCAGGTAGAACCCGGAAAGCTGGCCGCCGCCGGTGTTGACCGGCAGGTCGCCGCCGGGGGCGGTGGCGCCGGAGCGGACCACCTTGCCCGCCTGTCCGGGCTCGACCAGGCCGTACTCCTCCAGCAGCAGCAGGGTCACCACGCTGAACGGGTCGTAGAGCTCGATGACATCGAGGTCGGCGCGGGTGAGCCCGGCCATCGTCAGCGCGCCGTCGACGGCGGCCCGACCGCCGCCGAACCACGACTCGCCCGGGGCACGCCGCCGGCGCATCGGGTGCGCCTGGCCCATCCCGCGCACGTGGACGCGCGGGGCCGGGCCGGGCGTGGCCTCGCCGCTGACGACGAGGGCGACCGCGCCGTTGACGGGCCGCGCGCAGTCGAGCACGCGTAGCGGGGTCGAGACCATCCGGCTGGCGAAGTAGCCCTCGGCGTCCAGCGGCTTGCGCACGACCGCGTCCGGGTTGCCCAGCGCCCAGGCGCGGGTCGACACGGCCACGGCGCACAGATCCTCGGGGTCACCGCCGGACACCGCGAAGTAACGCGAGGCGAGCAGGGCGTAGGTGGGGACCGAGCCGAGCACGCCACTGGCCCGTTCCAGCCCGCGGGCCCCGTCGTTGCCGCCGCTGTGCGCGTAGGTCGACCCGGACGTGCCGCCCGCGCGCAGCGGCGCGTCGGCGAAAACGCAGACCACGGTCCTGGCCAGGCCCGCCCGGATGGCGAGCACCGCCCGCTGGATCATCGCGACCGCGGTGGCGCCCTTGATCTCCACGTGCTCGAGCAGGCGCAGGTCGCCGAGGCCGCCCTGGCGGGCCAGCGCCACCCCCAGCCGGTCGGGGCGGACCCCCTGACTGGAGTTGACGAGCAGACCGTCGACGTCACGGGTGGTGAGCCCGGCGTCGGTGAGCGCAGCCGCGACGGCCTCGATGGCGAGGTCGACGGGCACGCCGCCGGCCGAAAGCGACATGGATGTCAGACCGAGGCCGACAACCGCGGGCTCCAGGGGCGGGGCCATCAGCTCTGGGCTCCTGGGCCCGCCAGCGCGGAAGGCCGCACGGGGCTGCGCTCATCTCGGTACGCGCCCACCCGCAGCCAGTCCAGCCGGTCCTCGGGCGCGGCCAGGCACAGGCTCGCGAGCTCGATCGGGGACAGCAGGATCGACGCGCCGGTCTCGACGTCCTCCACCAGCAGGCGGGGGGAGTTTCCGTGGCGGTCCACCGAAACTCGCACGGCGGCAAACTCGTTGGTCAGCTCGATGGACTCGAGGCCGTCACGGCGCGGCCGGCTCACCGGTGCCCCTCTCGGTCCGGCCGCCCGCCGGTGGCACCGGCGACGGGCGGACACGCTCCGAGGGATCTGGTGGAGGCGGGACGGCTCATGGCCCTAGGGTATACTCACTGTCAGAAACGGTGCTGGACTCACGCTCGATCCCGCCGCCCGCGGCCTGGGTGTCCGCCGGACCGGGTCGTGGCCCCGCTGCGGGACCCTGCCTGCCCGCCGAGGACAAGCGTTCCCGTCGACCCCGAGGGATGGATCATGGCTGCTCCCCCGCCCGCCCAGCTCACCCACGTCGGTCTGTACGTCAACGACGTCGACCGCATGGTCAACTTCTACTCGGAGCTGCTCGGCCTGCTCGTCATCGACCAGGGCGAATTTCTGGGCCGTCGGCTGACCTTCCTCAGCCGCCTCGTCGGCGAGCACCACCAGCTCGTGCTCGTCTCCGGCCGCAAGGTCCCCGAGGGTGAGATCGCGCTGCTCAGCCAGGTCTCCTTCCGTCTTACCGACGACGACCTCACGTCGCTGCGCTGGTTCCACGACAAGGCCCTGGAGCTCGGCGCGACCGGCATGGAGGGTCGTAACCACGGCAACAGTTGGAGCATCTACTTCCTGGACCCGGAAGGGAACCGGTTGGAGCTCTACACCCCGACGCCGTGGTACGTCAGCCAGCCCTGGCGGGTGGCGCTGGACCTGGCCGACACCGACGAGGTGATCCGGGAGAAGACCCAGGCCCTCATCGAGGAGACGGCGACCTGGTCGCCCGTGGAGACGTGGAACGCGTCGGTCGCGGAGCGTCTGCGCGCCGCCGAAAACGACTGATCGCCCACCTCGAGGCCGCCCGCCTCGAGGTCGCCCACTCCGGGGTCGCCCACTCCGGGGTCGCCCACAGCGAGGTAAGGCCGCCCCCGCCCGTGGCGGCGGGGTCGCCCCGCCGCCGGCCCGCCGGCCTGCTGGCCCCGCCTGCGTGCCAGCGGGCGTCCACGCCCGACGAGTCATCCCGACCCGACCAACGAGGATCGTGAGCAGCGCATGACCGACGAGGTCCCGTACCGCAGCATCTGGACGTACCTGCGGGACGTGCCGTTCCGCCAGGACTGGATCGACATCGACGGGGTGTCCACCCGCTACGTCGAGGCCGGTTCCCCCGACGCCCCGGCCGTGCTCATGCTGCACGGCACCGGGGGGCACTGGGAGACCTTCGCGCCCAACCTCGGCGTGCTGAGCCAGCATTTCCGCTGCATCGCCGTGGACATGGTCGGCAACGGCTTCTCCAGCAAGCCGGACTACGACTACGAGATCGCCGTCTACGAGCGCCACCTGCTCGGCCTGCTCGACGCGCTCGGCGTGCAGACCACCTACATCATCGGCATGTCGTTGGGCGCGTGGGTCGCCGCCCGGCTCGCCATCGACGAGCCGGACCGAGTCCGCAAGCTGATCCTGATGTCGCCCGCGGGTCTCATCGCGACCGCGTCGAACATGGCCCGCATCCGGGCCGAGCGCACCGCCGCCGTGGAAAACCCCACCTGGGAGTCCACCAAGGCGATGTTCAACCATCTGATCGCCGACGAGGCCAACCGGCTGCCCGACGTCATCGCCCTGCGCCAGGCGATCTACCGGCTGCCGGAGACACGCAAGGTCATTGATCATGTGCTGATCCTGCAGGACCCCGACGCCCGCGAGCGCAACCTCATCCCGCCGGACCAGTGGTCGCGCATCGCCGCCCCGACACTCGTCGTCGCCTCCGGTAAGGACTTCGGCGAGTACCAGAACACCGCCCGCCAGGTCGCCCGGCTGATCCCGGACTCGCAGGTCCTGGAGATGCCCGAGGTCAAGCACTGGCCGCACTTCGAGGACCCGGAGCTGTTCAACCCGGCCGCGCTGGCGTTCCTGCTGGACGGGCAGAACGAGTCCGAGAACGCATGACGCTCGATCCCGAACTCGTCGAGGACGCCGCCGCGCGCCTCGACGAGGCCGAGCGCACGCTGACTCCGATCCCGCAGCTGTCCCTGCAGTACCCGGACATGACGATCGAGGACGCCTACGCCGTCCAGCGCGCCTGGACCGAACGCAAGCTGGCCGCCGGCCGCGAGCTGCGCGGACGCAAGATCGGCCTGACGTCGCGGGCGATGCAGCAGGCCGTCTCGATCACCGAGCCGGACTACGGCGCGATCTACGACGACATGTTCTTCGCCGACTCCGGGGTCGTGCCCGCGGGCCGCTTCATCCGTCCGCGGGTCGAGGTCGAGCTCGCCTTCGTGCTTGCCGAGCCGCTGTCCGGTCCGGGCGTCACGATCTACGACGTTCTTGACGCCACCCGCTACGTCACCCCGGCGCTGGAGATCCTCGACGCCCGGGTACAGATGAGCGACCCGGCGACCGGGCACCTGCGCACCATCGTCGACACCATCTCCGACAACGCCGCCGACGCGGGGCTGGTGCTCGGCGGGCGTGCCGTGCGTCCAGACGAGGTGGACCTGCGCTGGGTGTCGGCGCTGCTGTACCGCAACGAGACGATCGAGGAGTCCGGGGTCGCCGCCGCGGTGTTGAACCATCCGGCGAACGGCGTCGCGTGGCTGGCGAACAAGCTCGCCCCGTACAAGGTGGGTCTCGACCCGGGCCAGGTGATTCTGGCAGGCTCGTTTACCCGGCCGGTGTTCGCCCGCTCGGGCGACACCTTCCACGCCGACTACGGCCCGCTGGGCGCGATCACCTGCCGCTTCGCCTGAGCGGGCGGGGCGAGGAGAGGTTCTGCTGATGTGTGGAGCACTGCGATGACGGCCGGCGCGGCGGGGACCGCTGGGGTGACCGGTGGGGCCTTCCGCCGCCGGCTGCGCGAGCCCCGGCCGGCGATCGGCATGTGGGTGGCCAGCGGCAATCCGTACAACGCCGAGATCTGTGCCGGGGGCGGCCTGGACTGGCTGCTCATCGATGGTGAGCACGCCCCGAACGACGTGCGCAGCTTCCTCGCCCAGCTCCAGGCGGTCGCGCCGTACCCGGTCGCCCCGGTCGTGCGCCCCCCGACCGACGATCCCGTGCTCATCAAACAGCTCCTCGACATCGGCGCCGAGAACCTGCTGCTGCCGATGGTGGAGTCCGCCGAGCAGGCCATGGCGATCGTCGCGGCCACCCGCTACCCACCTGCCGGCATCCGCGGCGTCGGCAGCGCGTTCGCCCGAGTGTCCCGGTGGACCCGGGTCGAGGGCTACCTGCACCGCGCCAACGACGAGATCTGCGTGATGGTCCAGATCGAGTCCGCGGCCGGCCTCGCCGCGTGCACGGCGATCGCCGCCGTCGACGGCGTCGACGGGGTCTTCTTCGGCCCCGCGGACCTCGCCGCGTCTCTCGGACACCTGGGCCGGCCCGACCACCCCGACGTCGTCGAGGCGATCACGTCGGCGGTCGCGGTGGTCAACGCGGCGGGCAAGGCGGCCGGGGTGAACGCGTTCGCCGAGCCGCTGGCGCGGCAGTATCTCTCCCTCGGTGTCCGGTTCATTCTGGTCGGGGCGGACGTGACCCTGCTGGCGCGCGGCAGCGAGGAGCTGGCCGCGCGCTACCTCGACGTCGCGGAGAAGAGCCACCACACCCCGCCTTCCGGCTCCGCTCTGCCCTCGGACCCCACTGCGCCCGCCGGCTCGGCACCACCCCTCACCTCAGGCTCAAGCCCTGCCTCAGGCTCAACCCCGAACTCAGGGAGCGCGACGCTGTGACCACCACGGTAACGATGCGCATCGGCGCCGAGCGGCGTACGGGCACGACGACCTTCGACTCGATCGACCCCTACACCGGCGAGCCGTGGGCGACCGTCGCCGAGGCGAGTCGCGCCGACGTCGACGATGCGGTCGCCGCCGCGCGGGCGGCCTTCGACGGCGGGGAGTGGAGCAAGCTGTCGGGGCGGGAGCGGGGCCGGCTGATGCGCCGCCTGGCAGCTGTCATCGAAGAGCACGCCGACGAGCTCGGCCTCGCCGAGACACGCGACAACGGCAAGTTGCTGCGGGAGATGGGCGGGCAGGTCCGCAGCCTGTCCGCCTGGTACGAGTACTACGCAGGCCTGGCCGACAAGATCGACGGTCGGGTCGTCGACACCGGCCGCCCGGACTACTTCGGCTTTGTCACCCGGGAGCCGATCGGTGTCGTCGGGGCGGTGCTGCCGTGGAACTCCCCGCTGCTGCTGCTCACCTTCAAGATCGCCCCTGCCTTGGCGGCGGGCTGCACGATCGTGGCGAAGCCGTCCGAGCAGGCGCCGGTGTCGATCCTGAAGTTCGCCGACCTGTTCGAGGAGGCTGGATTCCCGCCCGGTGTATTCAACACCGTCAGCGGCGCCTCTCGCGAGGTCGGGGAGTGGCTCGTCGGCCATCCGGGCGTCGACCGGGTGTCGTTCACCGGGTCGGAGATCACCGGGGCGGCGGTGGCCGCCGCGGCGGCGAAGCACCTGGCCCCGGTCACCCTCGAGCTCGGCGGCAAGTCGGCGAACATCGTCTTTCCCGACGCCGATCTGGCTGCCGCGTCCAACGGCCTGATCGCCGGCATCTTCGCCGCCGCCGGTCAGACCTGCATCGCGGGTTCGCGGGCGCTCGTGCACGCCGACGTCTACGAGGAGGTCGTCGCCCGAGTGGCCGAGCGGGCCGCCCGTATCCGTCTCGGTGACCCGAAGGACCCCGCGACCGAGATGGGCCCGATCTGCTTCCCCGGCCAGCACGAGAAGATCCGCCGCTTCGTGGCCCAGGCCAAGGAGCAGGGCGCCGACATCGTCGGCGGTGGCGGCGACGGTGGACTCGGCGGGCTGTTCTTCGAGCCGACCATCGTCGCGAACGTCACCAACGACGCTGTGGTCTGCCAGGAGGAGATCTTCGGCCCGGTGCTGAGCGTGCTGCGCTTCTCCTCCGAGGAGGAGGCCATCGCCATCGCGAACGACACGCGCTACGGCCTCGCCGCCGGCATCTGGACCGCCGACATCCGCCGCGCCTTCCGGATGACCAAGGCGCTGCGGGTCGGCACCGTGTGGGTCAACGCCTACCGGACGCTGAACTACGCGATGCCCTTCGGCGGGATCAAGAGCAGCGGGTTCGGCCGCGAGAACGGCACCGAGGGGCTGCACGAGTACCTGCAGGAGAAGGCCGTCTGGATCGAGACGACGGGTGCCACCCGCGACCCGTTCGTTCTCGGCTGAGAGGCGCTCGCGATGACCGAGACCCCCGACCCCACCGCGCTGCCCGATGCCGCAGCCGTCCCGGCACCAAGGCGGGCCTCGTCGCCGGCGGGTGGCCTGGCCGCCGGCAAGCCCCTGGCGGGAATCACCGTCGTCTCCATCGAGCAGGCCGTGGCGGCCCCGTTCGCCACTCGCCAGCTTGCCGATCTCGGGGCACGGGTGATCAAGATTGAGCGGCCGGGCGCGGGGGACTTCGCCCGTGGCTATGACGAGACCGTCAAGGGCCTGGCCAGTTATTTCGTCTGGTTGAACCGGGCGAAGGAGTCGCTGACCCTCGACCTCAAGCACCCCGAGGCCCGCGAGGTGCTGGTCGGCCTGCTGGCCGGGGCCGACGTCTTCGTGCAGAATCTCGCCCCCGGCGCCGCAACCCGCCTGGGCCTGGACGCGGCGACGCTGCGGGCCCGCGATCCGCGAATGATCGTCTGTGACGTCTCTGGCTACGGCTCGGCCGGCCCGCTGCGTGACAAGAAGGCCTACGACCTGCTGATCCAGTGCGAGACCGGGCTGTTGTCGGTCACCGGCGCGCCCGACGCACCGGCCAAGGTCGGCATCTCCGTGGCCGACATCTCCGCCGGCATGTACGCCTACACCGCGGTCCTCACAGCGCTGTTCATGCGGGAGCGAACGGGGGAGGGCGCCGCGCTCGAGGTGTCGCTGTTCGACTCGCTTACCGAGTGGATGGCCCAGCCGATGTACTACGCCATGTACACCGGCGTCCCCCCGGCCCGCACCGGGACCAGCCACGCCTCGATCGCCCCCTATGGCGGCTTCCGGACCGGCGACGGCGGCAGCGTGCAGCTCGGCGTGCAGAACGAGCGTGAGTGGCGGCGGTTCTGCGAGGAGGTGCTCCGCCGGCCCGAGCTGCTGGCTGATCCCCGCTATGCGACGAATGCTGGCCGCGTCCACCACCGCGCTGCGCTGATTGCCGACGTCGAGGCCGCCCTCGCCGAGGTCACTACCGAGCAGACCCTCGCCCGGCTGGACGAGGCAGGCATCGCCAACGGCCGCATCAACACCATCAGCGACCTGCTCGCCCACCCCCAGCTCGACGTGGGCGACCGCTGGCGGGAAGTGGACTCGCCGGTCGGCCCGTTGCGCGCAGTGCGCCCGCCCGTCCGCATCGGCGGGGTGGATCCGGTGATGGGTCCCGTGCCTGCCGTGGGCGAGCACACTGACGCCCTGCTCGCCGAGCTCGGCTACGACCCTGCCGACAGGGACCGCCTGCGCGCCGCAGGTGCCGTCTGACCCGCCGGTGCCGTCGTGAGTCGCTCGGCTAGCCGCACATGTGGAGGCGTTCGCCGGGCGGCGGCCCGTCAACGCGGGCCCGACGCACCCCGCCGCCCTGACGCACCTCGCCGCTGAGCCGGCGCAGTCCGAGACAGAGGCGATGGCCCGTCGGCGCCGTTCCTGGCTCGGCGGCGCCGGTCTCGCCTGCCAGCTGCGTCCCTGGACGTCTTCTGCGGCCCCGTGCTGAGGCCCCGCGCGGGTGGCTTCGTAGTGTGATGGAACGTGACCAGGGCCGACTGGATTGAATGCGGCCTCGGCGCGGCTACTTGCCGCTGTGGTTGTCGGGTTTCCGGCCAATGCTGCCTCACTATCCCCTGAGGTGGCGCGGCCCCTCTTCCGGTGGGCGGACGCACTTTTTTCTTCGTCGGTTTCTCGCCGCGTCACTGGGAATCGGGAGACGTTCCTGTCGCGGCGTAACACCCACTGCGAGTGAGCCTTCCTGAAGCGTTCATGGGATATCGCAGCACGCTCACACCCGCTTCGTCAAGTCCGGCCCCATCGGCTCCGCCGCCGTTAGCAGAATTACCGGGAAAATCAAGCGGCGGCGACAGCGGGCGACGCTCCTGGTCCATCGCCGCATGCGCTCTCCGTGGCCGACGGGACGTCCATGTCCGGGTGTCGTGGCAGCGATGATCGGTCCTCGCCGTCGCCCAGGATCGCACCAGTCGGTGGGGTGCACCGGCTCGCAGGCCTCCGCGATCACGTGCTGGGGCAGGGGGTCGCCCCTCTCCCGGTCCTGCCGGGTCCGGGCTGGCTGCCGGGGCTTCGCGGGGCCGGAGGCGCCGCGCGGCAGCCCGGTCGGCAGGCTCACGGGAGTCGCCCGAGGCATGAGTCTAGGTTGTATCACCGCGTCGGTCCTCGCCGCGAACATTCCTCAAGATGATTACGCATCCGAACATACGTTCGACATCCGACGGATGTCCGCCTAGGCTTCTCGCATGGTCTCGAATCCCGAGTCTCCGAACCGGATCCATGTCCTGGTCGACGAATTGACCGCGGCGTCCGCGCGGATAGATGCAATGGTCGACGGTCCGGTGTGGTCGCTGTCCGACGGGGGTCTGCTGGCGTTGTTGCTGGATTGTTCAGAGGTGCTGACGCGGCTGGCGGCGTTTCGCCTTCAGATTGTCGCCGAGGTGCACGGTCGTGGGTTGGCACGGCGTACGGGTGCGTGCGACACCGTCGCGTTGCTGCGCGAACGTCTGCGAGTCCGCGCGGTGGATGCCAACCGTCTGATCGATGTCGCGGTGGCCGTGGACGGTCCCTTGGCGGCGACGGGGAAACGGCTGGTGGCGGGGGAGATCAGCGTCGAGCAGGCGCAGGTGATTGTGGCCGCTATGCGCTCGCTACCGGCCGCGGTCACCGGGGACGTGCGGCGACGGGCTGAAGCGTTTCTCCTGCGCCAGGCGGACGAGTTCGATCCGACCGCTCTGGCTCGGCTGGCCCGTCACCTCCGAGAGACCCTGGTCTGGATGGATGCCAGCCCCGGCGACGATGCGCCCGACCCGGCCCGCACCGGTGGCAGCCGGGGTGATGACTCTGCTCGCGGTGAGCCCGGCGACGGTGGGGTTGGCAGCGACGGCGGGGGCGACGGTCAGCTCGGTGGCCCCGACGATGCGGCCGCTGCGGGAGGGGAGGACCCGGCGGGGCGACGAAAGCTGTCGATCTCCGAGTTGCCGGACGGGATGACTCGGATCAGCGGCGAGCTCGACCCCGAGGCAGCAGCCCTGCTCCGCACCGCGCTGGACCCCCTGGCGGTGCCGCGCCCGGCCGTCGACGGGGCGCTCGACCCGCGTAGTCCCGCACGGCGGCGTGCCGACGCCCTCGTCGACCTGCTCACCCGTACCTTCGATGCCGCTGTGCTGCCCGTCGGTGGCGGTGTTCGCCCACATCTGACTGTGACGATCCCCTGGTCGACGCTGCGCGGCCGCTCCGGTGTGCCGGCGACGACCGGCTGGGGGCAGCCCCTGCCCCGCGAGGTGCTACGTCGACTGGCCTGCGACTCCTCGGTCGGCCGCATCATCCTCGACCCCGCCGGTGTCCCCCTGGACGTCGGTCGAACCCAGCGCACCGTGACCGCCGACATCCGCCGCGCGCTGATCGCCCGCGACCACGGCTGCGCCTTCCCGACGTGCGATCGCCCGGTGGGCTGGACCGAGGCGCACCACATTCGACACTGGATCGACGGGGGCCACACCTCGCTGGACAACTCCGTGCTCCTGTGCGGCCATCACCACAGGGTCATCCACCACCAGGGTTGGACCGTTCGGCTCGGCCCCGACCGACGCCCCGAATTTCTGCCCCCGGCCTGGATCGATGCCAGCCGCAGCCCTCGCCGCAACCCCTACTCACGTCATGCGCACGATCTGCTCTACGGCATCGCCGCCGGATGAAGCCCGACATGCGTGGCCCACACCGTTCCCGAGAGCTCGGCGGCGGCCGCCGCGAGCGCGCGGGATCATGGCGCCGAGAGACCCCGCACGCTCGCAGATGGTGCGAGCCGTCCGTCGCGCTTCGGCCGTCAGCGCAGCGGGTTGGGGCGCTGGACGAGCTGGCGGGCGATGACGTTGCGCTGGATTTCGTTGGTTCCCTCGCCGACGATCATCAGAGGGGCGTCCCGGAAATAGCGCTCGACGTCGAACTCGGTCGAATAACCGTAGCCGCCATGGATGCGGATGGCGTCGAGCGTCACCGTCGCCGCCATCTCGGAGGCGAACAGCTTCGCCATGCCGGCCTCCATGTCGGCGCGGGCGCCGGAGTCGAACACCTCGGCCGCGTGCAGGATGAGCTGGCGGGCGGCGAGGATCTTCGTCCCCATGTCGGCCAGGTAGTTGCCGATCGACTGGTGCTCCCAGATCGGCTTGCCGAAGGTCTCGCGCTCCTGGGCGTAGCGAAGCGCGTCGTCGAAAGCCGCGCGGGCGACCCCCAGGGCGCGCGAGGCGACCTGGATCCGGCCGACCTCCAGCCCGGCCATCATCTGGTTGAAGCCCTTGCCGGTCACGCCGCCGAGGACGGCGTCGCCGGACGCCCGGTACCCGTCGAAGTGCAGCTCGCAGGTCTCGATGCCCTTGTAGCCGAGCTTGGGCAGGTCCCGGGAGACGGTAAAGCCCGGGCCGTGCTCGACGAGCAGGATGCTGATGCCGCGATGCGCCGGCTTCGCCGCGGGGTCGGTCTTGCACAGCAGTGCGATCAGGCCCGACCGCCGGGCGTTGCTGATCCAGGTCTTGGTACCGTCGACCACCCAACCGTCGCCGTCGGGCCGGGCGATGGTGCGCAGGGCCTGCAGGTCCGAGCCGCCGCCGGGTTCGGTGAGAGCCATGGTGGCGCGCAGCTCGCCGGTGGCCATCCGGGGCAGGTACTTGTCCCGCTGCTCCTGGGTGCCGAAGCGCAGGAGCAGCTTGGAAACGACGGAATGGCCGCCGAACGCGCCGGCGAGGCTCATCCAGCCGCGCGACAGCTCCTCGGTCACCCGTGCGTAGCAGGACGTCGACACGCCGAAGTCGCCGTAGGGCTCCGGGATCGCGAGACCGTAGACCCCCATCTCCTTCATCTGCTCGATGAGGTCCTCGGGGTAGGTGTTGGTGTGGTCGAGCTCCTGCGCGACAGGACGGACCTTCTCGTCGACGAAGGTCGCGACCAGGCGGACGATCTGCTCTTCCTCAGGGCTCAGACGGGTGGTCACACTCGACACTGCGGTCTCCTCGCCATCCGCTGGCCGCGGCGCGTCGGCCGGGCCTGGATGGTCTCGCGGGGTGGTCGGGGCGGGATGGGGCCAAGCGGGTCAGCGCGCGGCGGGGGAGCCGGGCAGGGGCGGCAGCGCCGGCGGTTGCGGGCCGTGGCCGCGACGGTAGGCCAACAGCGTCCGGCGGAAACTGATCACCTCGTCGCCGTCCTGGTTGTAACCGTGGGTACGGACCTCCACCACTCCGACATCGGGCCGGGACTTGCTCGGCCGCAGTCCGAGCACGATCGAGCGGGAGTAGACCGTGTCTCCCTCGAAGACCGGATGGGGAAGGCGCACCTCGTCCCAGCCCAGGTTGGCCATCACGTTCTGCGAGACATCGGTGACGCTCTGGCCGGTGACGAGGGCGAGAGTGAGGGTCGAGTTCACCAGGGTGCGGCCGAACCCCGTCTGCGCGGCATAGTGCTGGTCGAAGTGCAGGCGCGCGGTGTTCTGGGTGAGCAGTGTGAACCAGGTGTTGTCGGTCGCGGTGATCGTCCGACCGAGAGGATGGTCGTAGACGTCGCCCACCGCGAAGTCCTCGAAGTAGCGTCCCTCCCAGCCGCGTCGCGCAACGAGTGGGGGCGTCGCCGTGCCCGTCGCGCCGTCGATCGCGGGCGTCTTGCTGTCGGACTGCGGGCGGACGGCGTCCCCGCTGGTGGCGGGGCTGCTCGTCGGTGGGTTGGTCGGTGTGGTCATCGGTCGATCATCGGTCCTCCGGCTCGGGGGCGGCGCCCGCGCCCGTGTCGAGCCCTGTTCGCGAGCGGGCGCCCGGGCCTCCTGGTAAAGCTAGTATCTGACAAGGGCGTCACGAGATGCCAGGCGGTGGGACGGAGGCCGACGAATGGACCTTGACTTCTCGAAGGAGCAGGTCGAGTTCCGTGAGCAGGTGCGAACCTGGCTCGAGGAGAACGCCCCCCGGGAGATCCGCCCCGAGATGGGCCCGGCGATGCGTGAGTACGATCTTGGGTGGCAGCGCACCCAGTGGGAGGGTGGCTGGGCGGGTATCTCCTGGCCGCAGGAGTACGGCGGCCGTGGGCTTTCCCTGCTGCAGCAACTGATCTGGTTCGAGGAGTACGGGCGCGCTGGTCTGCCGGGTATCGACGCCTGCTTCGTCGGCCTCAGCCACGCCGGGCCGACCCTGATGACGCGGTCGACCGAGGAGCAGAAGGCCTACCACCTGCCCCGCATCCTGCGCGGGGAAGTGATCTGGTGCCAGGGGTTCTCCGAGCCGGACGCCGGTTCCGACCTCGCCGCGCTGCGCACGAGGGCCCGGATCGAGGGCGACGAGCTCGTCGTGTCCGGACAGAAGATCTGGACGAGCTTCGCCACCCTCGCGGACTGGCAGGAACTGCTGGTCCGTACCGACCCCGAAGGGTCGCGGCACCACGGCATCTCCTGGGTGATCTGTGACATGCACACTCCGGGCATCGAGGTGCGCGGGATCGAGACGATCGAGGGCGGCGCCGAGTTCTGCGAGGTCTTCTACGACGATGTCCGCATCCCGTTGGAGAACGTCGTCGGCGGGCTGAACAACGGCTGGAGTGTGGCGATGTCCACACTGTCGTTCGAGCGCGGCACGGCCTTCACCGCCAACCAGGTCCGCCTCGCCAGCACCGTGGAGAAGCTCATCGACCTGGCGAAGGAGCGCACCGGCCCCGACGGGCGGCGCCCGGCGATCGCCGATGACGAGATCGCGCGCCGCCTCGCTACCGCCCGCGCCGAGGTCGCGTCGCTGCGCGCCATGACCTACGCCGGCATCTCCCGCAACATGCACCGCGACCAGCCCGGCCCCGAGGGGTCGATGGTCAAGCTGTTCTACTCCGACATCGCCAAGAAGGTGTACCGGCTGGCGTTCGACCTGCTCGGCGCGGACGCCCTGCGGTTCGTCTCGCGCTGGGAGCCGGGTGGCTGGTCCGGCAACTACCTGTACTCGTACTCGGTGTCCATCGGCGGGGGGACGTCCGAGGTCCAGCGCAACATCATCGGTGATCGGGTGCTCGGCCTGCCGCGCTGAAGCTCACCGAATCCCCAGCAGCCATCGAAACACCCTGAGGAGCGCACCGTGGACCTGCTACCCACGCCGGGCCAGATGGAGATAGCCTCCCTCGCCGCCGACTTCTTCGGCAACGAGCTGCCGATCTCGGTCATCCGGGAGCGGCGCGACGCGCCTGTGGTCGTGGACCGGCGGGTCTGGTCGGAAAGCGCGGAGCTGGGCCTGTTCGGCCTGGGCATCGCCGAGGAGCTCGGTGGCGCCGGGTGCGAGCTGGCCGAGGAGACGCTGCTGTTCCGGGAGATGGGCCGCCGACTGGTGCCGGGGCCGTACCTGCCGACCGTGCTGGGCGCCCGCGTCGCGGCGCTGGCCGGCCAGCACGAGACGGCGTCGGCGATCCTGTCCGGCAAGGCGACGGTGGGCCTGGCCCTGCGCCGGGGCCCGGACGGATTCGAGGCCGCCACCACCCCCTCCACCCTGGACGGCCGGTTCCAGCTTCTCGACGCGGCCGACTCCCGCTACCTCCTGCTGCTCGACCCGGCGGGTGCCGCGCTGGTGGAGACTGCCGCCCTGACCGACGTGCGCTCCGAGCCCGCGATCGACCCGGGCATCCGGCTGGCCGAGGCGCGCGCGGAGGCCGTGCCGATCATCGCCTGGGTGAGCACGCAGGAGGAGCCGATCCGCCTGCGCGCGCTCGTCCTGACGGCGGCGATGAGCGTCGGGATCGCCGAGGCGACGCGCGACCTGTCCACCGAGCACGCCAAGGTACGGGTGCAGTTCGGCCGGCCCATCGGAGTCAACCAGGCGATCAAGCACGCCTGCGCGGACATGGCGGTGCGGGCCGAGGCGGCGCTGTCGCAGGTGCTGTTCGCGGCGATCTGTGTCCAGGACGGGCGGGCCGACGCCGAGTTCCAGGCGCTGGCCGCCAAGAGCGTCGCCGGCCGCTTCGCCGTCGAGAACGCCTCCGCCACCATCCAGGTGCACGGCGGCATGGGCTACACCTTCGAGCACGACTCGCACCTGTTCCTGAAGCGGGCGCACGTCCTGGAGCACCTGCTCGGCGAGCCCGCCGACCATCTCGCGCGCCTGGTCGCCCAGCCAGCGGCGCAGTAGCCGGCCGTTGCCGGCACCCGATCGGAGGACACATGACTCGACCCCCGTCCCGCCCGACCCTCCTGCGCCCCTGCCTGCCCGCGGGGGTCGGGCGATGAGCCGCCGGGTCGCCATCGCCGGGGTCGCCCTGTCGGACGTGGGCCGCACCGACGGCTCCAGCCCGTACGCGTTGATCGCCCAGGCCAGTCGCCGCGCGCTCGCGGATGCCGGGCTCGGGCCGGGTGACGTCGACGGGCTCGCGTCGACCTCGCTCGGAACGCTGGCGCCGATCGACGTCGCCGAGTACCTGGGCCTGCGCCCCCGCTGGATCGACTCCACCACCGTCGGCGGGGCGTCGTGGGAGGTTATGGCCGCCCACGCCGCCGACGCGATCTCCGCCGGGCATGCGGACGTGGTGCTGCTCACCTACGGCTCGACCGCCCGCTCCGACCTGCGCAAGCGGTTGCGCACGGCGAGCCTGAACTGGGGCAGCCGCGGCCCGCAGTCGTGGGAGGCCCCCTACGGCCACACCCTGATCTCCAAGTACGCCATGGCCGCCCGCCGGCACATGCACGAGTTCGGTACGACGATCGAGCAGCTCGCCGAGATCGCGGTCTCCGCCCGCCACAACGCCGGCCCGAACCCGGAGGCGTACTACCGCGACCCGATCACGATTGACGACGTGCTGTCCGGGTCGATGATCGCCGACCCGTTCACCAAGCTGCACTGCTGTATCCGCTCCGACGGCGGCGCCGCGGCGGTGCTCGTCGCCGAGGACCGCATCGCCGACCTTCCGCGCCCGCCGGTGTGGGTCCTCGGCACGGGCGAGTGCGTGACGCACGTGTCGACCAGCCAGTGGGAGGACGTGACGACCGGTCCCGCGGCCGTTTCCGGGCCGCTGGCGTTCTCCCGGGCCGGGGTGAGTCCGGAGGACATCGACGTCTGCGAGCTGTACGACGCGTTCACCTACATGCTGATGGTCACCCTGGAGGACCTCGGCTTCTGCAAGAAGGGCGAGGGCGGCCCGTTCGTCGCCGACGGGCGGCTGCGCGTCGGCGGGGCGCTGCCGACCAACACCGACGGCGGCGGCCTGTCGGCCTGCCATCCCGGGCAGCGCGGCCTGTTCCTCATCGTCGAGGCGGTACGCCAGCTACGCGGCGAGGCCGAGGGCCGGCAGGTGCCCGACGCCCGGCTGGCCTGCGTCAGCGGCACCGGCGGCTGGCTGTGCTCGTCGGGGACCGTCATCCTCGGGCGGGACTAGCCGGCGTGGGCGGCCCCCCGCTGGGCGAGCCCGACTCGTACGCGACGGTCGGGGTGGCGCTGGACGCCGCCGCCGAGCGGTTCGGCGAGCGGGAGGCCTACGTCGGGCCCGACGGGCGGATCAGCTTCGCCGCCTGGGCGGCGGCCGCCGACGCGCTTGCCGGGGCGCTCGCCGCCCGGGGGATCGGCCCGGGGGACGTCGTCGCGCTGATGCTGCCCTCGTCGATCGACTATGCGATCTGCTACGCGGCGGCGGCCCGGCTGGGAGCGGTCACCACCGGGCTGAACACGCGCCTGGGTTCCCGCGAGGTGACGGGGATCCTCGGCCGGTGCCGGCCCGCGCTGGTGATCGTCGACCTGGACGCGGGCCTGCCGGCGGTGCCGGCGGGGCTGCCCGTGCTGGCGCGGTCCGAGCTTGCGGCGCTGCGGCGTCATCCCGGGGTCGGCCCGGACCGCCCGGTCGTGGCGCCGGCGGATCCGGTGGTCATCATCTGGACGTCCGGGACGACCGGGCTGCCCAAGGGGGCCTGGTTCGACCACCGCAACCTCGCCGCCGCCGTCGCCTCCGCGGGAGTGATGAGCCGGCCGTTCGACCGCCGGCTCGTCGCGACGCCCTTCGCTCACGCCGGGTACATGGCGAAAATCGTTGATCAGCTTGCCTGGGGCACCACCATGGTGATCAGCCCGGTGCCCTGGTCGGCGGCGGGGATGGCGGACATCCTGCGCGACGAGCGGATCACCGTCGCCGGCGCCGTGCCCACCCAGTGGGCCAAGCTGCTGGAGCTGCCCGACGCGGAGCGGACCGTGCGCGCGGTCGCGACGCTGCGGCTCGGGCTCGCCGCGACCGCGCCTGCCGCGCCCGAGCTGGTGGAGCGGGTCGTCACCCGGCTGGGGGTGCCGCTCGTCGTCCGCTACGCCATGACCGAGTCGCCGAGCATCTGCGGCACCGAGCCCGACGATCCGCCGGACGTGCAGTTCCGCACGGTCGGCCGGCCCCAGACCGGCATCGAGATCGCCCTGCGCGATGACGCCGGGCGTGACGTGGCGACCGGCGAGGTCGGCCGGGTCTGGGTCCGCGGCGACACGGTGATGCGCGGCTACTGGAACGACGCCGAGCAGACCGCGGCGGTGCTGCGCGGCGACGGCTGGCTGATCAGCGGCGACTTCGGGACGCTCGACGCCGACGGCAACCTGCGGCTGCGCGGGCGGGCCAGCGACCTGTACATCCGCGGCGGGTACAACGTGTACCCGCTGGAGGTGGAGAACGTGCTGGCGGAGCATCCCCGGGTGCGGCGCGCGGCGGTCGTCGGCGCGCCGGCCCCGGTGATCGGCGAGATCGGGGTCGCCTTCGTCGAACCGGCCGACCCCGCGAGCCCGCCGGATCTTGCCGAACTGCGGGCCTGGGTGCGGGGGCGGCTGGCCGACTACAAGGCGCCGGACCGCCTCGAGGTCGTCGAGGCGCTGCCGCTGACCAGCATGCTCAAGGTGGACACCGCCGCCCTGCGCACGCTGGCCGCGGGCTGAGCTCCGAGCCGTGGCGCACTCAGCCGCCGAGGCGCAGGCCGGGGGCGCGGGTGCGGAAGATGTCGGTGGCGAACAGGGGACCGAGCTTGGTCGCGTCCCAGCGCTTGCCGCCGTTGTTCACCACGGCCTGCTCGTGCCAGCCGCCCATGAGCTGGATGCGTTCGCCGATGGCCTTGATGACCTGGCCGCTGACGTGGCCGGCCTCGTCGCTGGCGAGCCAGGCGACGACCGGGCTGCACAGCGACGGGTCCTTGGGGTCGAACTCGTCCTCGGGCCGCTCGTCGGGCTCCAGCGGCTTCGCCTGGCCGGACATGGTGCCCGACAGCCGGGTCAGGCCGCCGGGGCCGATCGCGTTCACGGTCACGCCGATGCTCGCCAGCTCCAGCGACAGCGTCAGGGTCAGCCCGACGATGCCGGCCTTCGCCGCGCTGTAGTTCGTCTGGCCGAAGTGGCCGGACAGGCCCGCGCCGGAGGTCGTGTTGATGATCCGGCCGTAGACCTTGCCGCCGTCGGCCTTCGCCGCGGCCCGCCAGCGCGTCGCGACCGCCCGGCTGACCAGCCAGGTGCCGCGCAGGTGCACCCGAAGGACCAGGTCGAAGTCGGCCGTGCTCATGTTCCACACGGCCTTGTCGCGCACGATGCCGGCGTTGTTGACGACGATGTCGAGGCGGCCGAACTCGTCGAAGGCCCGGGCGACGGTGGCCTCGACCTGCTCCTCGTCGCCGACGTCACCGAAGTCCGCCACGGCGGTGCCGCCGCGCTTCTCGATGATCTTCACGACCTCCTCGGCGTCACGGCCGCGGCCCTCGCCGTTGACCGTGCTGCCGAGGTCGTTGACGATGACGGTCGCGCCGTGCTTGGCGAGTTCGAGCGCGTGGCCACGGCCGATGCCGTGGCCGGCGCCGGTCACCAGTGCGATCTTGCCGTCGAGCAGGCCTGCCATACGAACTCCCTGGGTGGTAGCTGAAACGTGCGCGTCGCTGGAACGGTGCGGGGCCGGGACGGGGCCGGGACGGTGCGGTGCGGGGACGGTGCCCGGCTCAGACGCTGGCGGCCGGGTCGGCGGGGCGGAAGACCGGCGCGGTGATCTCGTCGGTCAGCTCGCGGTAGGCGACCGTCAGCGGCATGCCGATGTGCAGGTCCGCCGGGTCGGCGTCGATGATGTTCGTCATCACCCGAGGCCCCTCCGCCAGGTCGACCAGGGCCGCCACGTAGGGGATCCGCTCGGCGAACGGGTGCAGGTCGTTCACGAACACCGTCGAGTAGGTGTAGAGGGTCGCCTGCCCGCTGGCGTCCTCCCAGGACACCTCCTCGCTCCAGCAGAACGGGCAGAACGGGCGGGGGTAGTGGTGCGCCCGCCCGCAGGACGAGCAGCGGGCGATCAGGAAGCGGCCCTGTCGGGCGGCGTCCCAGAAGGGCCGGTTCTCGTCCTCGATGGTCGGCAGGTCGACCCGGGGTGCGCTGGTCGCCATGGGTGTCCTCCTCGGATCGGTGGCCGCGGTTCGCGTGGCCGCGGATCAGTAACCGCGGTACTCGGGGGAGCGGCGCTGGACGAACGCGGTCACCCCTTCGGTCGAGTCGTGGGCGTGCGACTGCAACTCCTGGGCCATGCCCTCGGCCAGGAAGGCGGCGGCCCGGTCGACGTCCGGTGACTCGTTGAACAGCCGCTTGGTCAGCGCGATGGCGCTCGTCGCGGCGCCGGCGAGGCGCTCGGCGAGGCCGGCCGCGGTGGCGGCGAGCTCCTCGGCGGGCACGACCCGGTTGACCAGGCCGAGGGTGAGGGCCTCAGCCGCGGGCAGCTTCTCGCCGAAGAACGCCAGCTCCTTGGCCCTCTGCATGCCGATGCGCCGGGGCAGCAGGTAGGCGCCACCGGCGTCGACGACCAGGCCGCGCAGCACGAACGACTCGACGAAGAACGCGTTGTCCGCGGCCACGACGAGGTCGCTGGCGTACGCCAGGTGCGCGCCGAGGCCGGCTGCCGGCCCCTGGACGACGGCGATGACCGGCTTGCCGCAGTCGAGGACCGAGGACACCAGCCGCTGCGCACCGGTCATGATGCGC
The DNA here is from genome assembly GCF_023716945.1 of Frankia sp. AiPs1. Classification (GTDB taxonomy): domain Bacteria; phylum Actinomycetota; class Actinomycetes; order Frankiales; family Frankiaceae; genus Frankia. Next base: position 38,331 of record NZ_JAMQQF010000015.1, read on the forward strand.
CGCATGGCGTCGGTGACCCGCTTCTCGGCGCCCTGCGCCCGGCTCGCCGCGATCCCGGTGACGTCGGCGCCGGAGCAGAAGTGCCGCCCGTTCGAGGCGAGCACCACCACCCGGACCTCGGGGTCGGCGTCGGCCTGGGCGAGCAGCTCGATGATGACGTCGCGCATCGCCGGCTGGATCGCGTTCGCGGCATCCGGCCGGTTCAGGGTGATCGTCGCGATCCCCCCCTCGACCGAGTGCAGCACCGTGTTCCCGAGCGGGCCGGCCTGGGCCGACGTGGCCTGGGCGGACGCGCCTGGGGCGGGCGTGGTCGCGGCTCCGGGCGCGCCGGGGGACGCCGTGGCGTCTGCGGCCGCGGGGACGGTGGCGGCGCTGCCGGGTGCCGGCGCGCTCATCGGACCTGCCGCCGCAGTGCGGCGGGGGCTGATGGCATGGATGGCTCCTGTTCGTCGGTGCTGAAGCTGTTCGTTGGTGCTGAAGTTGTTCGGCGGTGCTGAAGTTGTTCGGCGGTGCTGAATCTGTTCTTCGGTGCTCAGCAGGGATCCGGGCCGCCGTGGCCGCTTGCGGATCCGTCGGCGACGGGTCCGGCACTGCCTGATCGGGCGATCGCGGCTTGGGTGATCCTTGATCTGACAGTGATGTTCACTGTCCGTTCGTGGTGCATTGCGTGGTGATGCGTTCCCGTCGGCGTGTTCCCCGCTGGTGTCTTCCTCGGTGGGCTGTGACCGGCACGCTCAGCCCTCGCCGGCGGCGGCGTCGCCGTTGGCGCTGAAGCCGCCGTCGGCCGTCACCGTCGCACCGGTGACGAAGGCGGCCTCGTCGGAGGCGAGCCACGCGGCCGTGTAGGCGATGTCCATCGGGTTGCCGATGCGGGTGAGGCGACCGCCGCCGGTGAGCGCTCCGGAGTCGCCCGCCGAGCTCACGACTCGCCCGACGACGATGGTGTTGGAGCGGATGCCGTCGGCGGCGCCCTCGACGGCCAGCGTGCGGCTCAGGGCGTTGACACCGCCCTTGGCCGCGGCGTAGGCACCGAATCCGGTGAACCCGGCGATGGACTGGCCCGAGGAGACGTTGACGATCGCGGCCCCGTCGGCCTCGCGCAGGTACGGCCAGGCGTACTTCGACGCCCAGAACACGTTGCCCGTCAGGGTGCCGAGCAGGATGTGGTTCCACTCCTCGGTCGTGTAGTCGGCGATCTTCTTGATCGTCGAGGCGACGGCGTCGGTCGGGGCGGCGTTGTTCACCAGCGTGCTCAGGCCGCCGAAGCGGGTGGCGACGGCGTCGATCGTGGCGTGCACGCTGGTCTCGTCGGTGACGTCGAGGGGGAAGAACTCCGCCTCGCCGCCGGCGGCGCGGATGCGTGCGACGACCTTGTCACCCTTGGCGACGGTGCGGCCGGTCACCGCCACCCGCGCCCCTTCGGCGGCGAACAGTTCCGCCATGGAGCGGCCGATGCCGCGGGTCGATCCGGACACGAGCACGGTCTTGCCCGCGAGGCGGGTACCCATCGTTGTGGCTTCCTTCCCTGACCTCGCCGTCGGGCTCCCCGCAGCCGGGGGCC
>NZ_JAMQQF010000160.1 GCF_023716945.1 Frankia sp. AiPs1
GGCCCGGACCTCGCGACCGCGACCGGGGAGGCGGGCTCCGCCGCCGCGACGGCGGCGGAGGTGAACGCGGGCTCGGGCTCGGCGCCGACGGCGACGATCCGGGAGGTCGACCACCCGGCACCGGCCCAGCAGTCCGGGCCCGCCGCCACCCCCGCGAGCGGAACCGGGGCGGCCACGACGACGCCCTCGGCAACCACCGCCGCCGCCGCCGCGACCGCCACCGCCAAACGCATCGCCGCGGCCTTCACGACCGGGTCCGCCGCCGGGCGCACGACAAGTACCTGCCTGCCCGGTGGGCCCTGGGGGCCGGTGCAGCTCGCGGCCGGATGCGGCGGGGCGCTCATCCTCCCGGCGGTCCTTCGCGCCCCGACAGCGCCGCCGCCGTGGTCGACGGCCCTCGCCGAGGGCATCCCCCGGCTCATCGCCGCGGCCGTCAGCTCCGAAGCGCCCTGGGACGAGCTCGGCTGAGCACCAACCCGCCCCCGGTCGGGGGCGCTCCCCTCACTCGACCGGGATCATGCCGCCGCTCTGCCGCTGCCACAGGGCGTGGTAGCGGCCACCGTGCTCGAGAAGCTCGCGGTGTGAGCCCTGTTCCACGATGCCGCCGCCGGCCAGGACGATGATGCGGTCCATGTTCAGCAGCGTCGACAGCCGGTGCGCCACGGCGATCACCGTCTTGCCACGCCAGAGTTCCTCCAGCGCGTGCTGGACGAGCACCTCGCTCTCGCTGTCCAGGGCGCTCGTCGCCTCGTCGAGAACGAGCATGGGTTTGTCGTCGAGGAAGGCGCGGGCGATCGCGATCCGCTGCCGTTGCCCGGTCGACAGCTTGATGCCGCGCTCGCCGACGACGGTGTCGTAGCCCTCGGGGGCCTGGCTGATGAAATCGTGCGCATGGGCCCGCCGCGCCGCCGACTCGACCTGTTCCTGGGTGGCCACGGCAGCCGTCCCGTAGGTGATGTTGTCCCGGATGGATCGGTGAAACAGCGTGGTGTCCTGCGGGACGTAGGAGATTCCCGCGGCGAGCGCATAGTTCGACGTCGGGCGCCCATCCAACCGGACGATGTCCACCGGCAGCGGGTAATAACCGAGCAGCAGCTTGACGAGCGTCGTCTTGCCGCTTCCGCTGCGGCCCACCACGCCGATCTTCTCGCCCGGTTCGATCGTCAGATCGATGCCGGCTAGTACCGGCCTGCCGTCGTTCTCGGGATAGGCGAACGACAGGCCACGGAACTCCAACCGCCCCGGCGCTTCCGGTACGGCCGCCGGGGGCGTCCCGGCCAGCGCGGCCGGCCGGTCCGCGGTGACGGGTCGGCCGGCGAAAAGGTAGCGGTAGGCCTCCTCCACCCGGGCCAGGCGGAGGTTCAGCTCCGCGATCTCCCAGACCGTGCCCCAGATGAAGTCCGAGAACATCACCAGCACCGAAAGGAACGTCGTGAACTGCGCCAGACTCAGCTCACCCGTCAGGTACAGGTGGAGGTTGAGCAGGATCGAGACCGGCCAGACCAGATAGCGCACCACGAGGGACATCGAGGCCCAGAACACGATCGTCCAGTAGTACGAGCTGCGGGCGGCCGCGATCACGGTGCGGCGGCGGCGGATCACCTCCTCGTACTCGGCCGCCTCCTGGCGGAACGACTTCACGCTGACGAAGTTCGCGATGACGTCGATCACGTACCCGTCCATCTCGGAGACCTCGTCCGCGAGGCGCTTCTCCGCCCGCGACGAACGGCTCACGGTATGCCGGCCGACCGCCACCATGAGCAGCACGGCCACCAGGAATGTTAGTCCCGAGTAGACGTTGACGGAAAACATGATTATGATGATCGACGGCACTCGGATAACCTGCTCCACATAGGTGAAGCAGGTGGTTTCCAGGATCTCCCGGAACTCCCGGCCCAGCGATGCGATGTAGCTACTGATCTTGCCGGTGAACTTTCCGACGAAGTACGGGTACCGCTCGTTGATGACGCTGCGGAAAAGGATGTTCTCGTACTCGTAGCCCCGATCGTTCAGCAGGCGGAGATAGGTGAGCTCGCCGGTACGCCAGGTCAGGTCATGGAGGATGTTGCAGCCGATGAGGATGGCCGCATATCGGTACAACCCGCCGGCGGAATCGGTGGTATGGGCCAGCGCCTGGACGAACCTCCCGATGAAGACGGGCAGGATCGCGAGCGCCACGTTCGAGACCGCGAAACAGGCGACCACGACCAGCAGGGAGCCCTTGAAGGTACCGACGAAACCCAGGTAGGAACGCAGCCCCGCGTGCCGCCCCGGCTCACCCCGAGCGGCGCTCCCGATATCGCCGGCCGAGGAATCGGCGGATCGTATTCGTTGCCAGGGAATCTCGTCGCCCGCAGCGTCCACCCGGAAATCATGACAGGCACGGGGCGGTATCCGCATCCCATTTTCCGGCCGCGGCCCCGCCGGCGCCGCGGACCCTCCTGCCTCGGAGCAAATCGGGTCGGATCAGGCCGGATCGCACTGGGCCGGGCTGGGCCGGGCTGGGTCGGGTCGGGCTGGGCCGGGTCGGAAGTCGGGTCGGGCCGGGTCGCCGCAGGGTCCGGCACCAGGCGGATCGGGCGGCCGGTGGGGCGGCATCTCCGCGAACCGCACGCCGCGACGACTCACCCCACCGACACGCCGGACGACGTGTACGGAGACCCGACCGGCTATCGGCAGTCACGGCCGTCCGTCCGAGTCTTCTCACCGCCACCCCAACGGACGCCACACCCTGCCGCGAGTGGCCGGGGGCGACGGCTGAAAACGATGGCTTTTGCCGACTCGACCACGCGATTGCGCCCCGCTCCGGCGGGTTCTCGCCCTTCTGTAGCGTAATGGGTGGAGCATTCCCGGTGGCGGCCGGCCGCGGCCGCCGAACATCCCGCAGGGAAAGGTGCGTCGCATGCCTCGCGGACGCTGGTTCGGCTTGGCGGCCACGGTGCTTCTCGCCGCGGTGACGGCCGCGTGTTCCACCAGCGAGGGCTCCGCCTCCGCCCAGGCCCGCTCCGCGGCGCTCGCCCGGGAGGTGGCGGGCCCCGTGGGACCGCCGGACACCGCGCGCCTGCCGCTGCTGTTCGTTCACGGCAGCCTCGGCTCGGGCGACCAGTTCGAATCGCAGGCGCAGCGGTTCACCAGCAACGGATATCCCGCCGACCGGATATCCGCCGTCGACTACGACGCGTCGTCCTGGGGCGGTCCGCCGGACAAGGTCTTTCCGCAACTTGACACGGCGATCCAGGATCTGCTCCGGGCGACCAGGGCCAAGAAGGTCGATCTGGTCGGGCAGGCGGAGGGCGCTGCGCTCACCGAGCGGTACCTGGCAAGCTCCGCAGCACGGGCGGATCGGGTCGCGCATCTGATCAGCGTGGAGGGCTCCCTGGCAGGCGGACCGCCCAGGGGAGTGCCGATGCTCGCCGTCTGGGGCACCGGGGATCCAACCTTCCGGGTGCCCGGCGCGAGCAATGTCCGCTTCCCCGCCCAGGAGCGCAACAGCCTGCTGACGTCGACGGGCACCTTCCGGGAGATGTTCCGCTTCCTCACCGGGACCGAGCCGTTCACCACCGACATCGTCGCGGCGAAAGGTCAGATCGACATCTCCGGCCGCGCGCTGCTCTATCCCGAGAACACGGGGGTCGCCAAGGCCCGGCTGGAGGTCTACCGGCTAGACCCGAAGACGGGTAAGCGCCTGCCGAAGGGACTCGGCGGCCTTTTCACCCTGGCCGCCGACGGCTCCTGGGGCCCGTTCCGGGCGGATGGCACCGCCACCTACGAGTTCGCCGTTGTCCGGGCCGGGGAACCCGTCCACCATTTCTACTACCAGCCCTTCCGCCGCAGCGATCGACTCGTCCGTCTCCTGACCAGCCGGCCGGGCCAGGAGATCGGCGGCGGTATGAAGACCGACCCGAAACAAACTGATCTCGTCGTGAGCCGCGCCCTGGAATGGTGGGGAGACCAGGGCCGGAACAGCGACGTCCTCACCGTCGACGGGACGAATGTCCTGAGCCCGGCGGTGGCCCCGCGGTCCAAGCTGGCCCTCGCCGTGTACCTCTTCGATCACGATGCCGACGGTGCCTCCAACGTCCTGGCCCCGATCCCCGACTATTTCGGGATCGGCTTCATCACCGGTGCGGATCTGCACATCCCGGCGGGTGACCGCTCGATCGAGGTCGCAGTGACCCCTCGAGGGCAGGCGGCGCACCGTTCGGTGCTGCGGGTACCCGCCTGGCCATCCGACACCGACCGCGTCACGCTGCACCTGCGCGACGACGGCTGAGGGACGACGGCTGAGGGACGAGCACCGCGGCCCGACCCGTGGCTTACCCCAGGGCGCGCCGAACGCCGTCCACGGCGGCCGCGTACCCCGCCCGGAACGCCTCCCGCTCGCCCGCCGTCATCCAGCGCGCCGTCGCCACTTCCGCCGGCTCGGCTGCGAGCGCCGTCTCCACGACCGTCGGCGGCCGGTCCGGCGGCGCGTCGCCGTCAGGAACCCGGCCGTACACCAGCACCACGTCGACGTCGCCGTAGGCGGCGGTGAGGACCAGGCCGGCCGGCAACCGGCCGACGGCTCGGAACGCCTCCACCGGATCGGACCCCGCGCACAGCGCGACCGCCCACCGGTCCAGCCCCCACGGCTCGACGGAGACCAGCCCGGCCTCCTCGCGGTCCCCCGCTTGGGCGGCGCTCGCGTGCTGTGTTCCGGCCGCCGCCGTCTCCGCCTGGCCAGCGAGGGATGGCGCCGCCGATCCGGGGGGTCCGGCCGGATCGGCGGCGGCTCGGTGACCCTGCTTGGGCAGGGCAGGGTCACCTGTCCACGGCCGCCGGTCGGCGGCGACGGCCGGCTCCCCCGGGCCGGCACCGGTCGGCGACTGCCCGGGAGCGGCGGGGGACGAGGCCGGGGAGGCAGCGGGCCGGATCGGCGGGGATACCTCGGCGACGGCGGACTGCCGCTCGTGGACGAAGAAGCGCACCGGCGCCACCTCGTACTCCGGCCAGCCCTGCTCGGCCGCGAAGTCGTCCGCCGCCGACGCGGAGACGAAGGTGATCACCACGTCGGCAACCTGCCGGCTGCCGCCCGGCGCGAACCGGACGACGCCGTAGACGACCGCAGGTCGATCATGATCTCTCCTCGGCTCTGTCACGATCGGCACCGCCCTTCCGGACCTACACCCCCTGCGCCCGCACTGCCTGCGCCCTCAATCCCTGCGCCGACGCCCGACCGGCCGACCCTGGTGGCCGCCACCGACGCTGGTGCCGGCCACCAGGGTCGGTGGCCGTCGGTCCGCCCCTCCCGTCCGGGCCGGCGGTGACCAACCGGCCCGCCGGGTGCGCCGGCCCCGCCCGGCGGAGGTCGCGGCTCGACGCGGGGCGGGGCCGGCCTGCATCCAGAGTCGTCCGAGCCGGGGTGGCCGGGAAACGTCAGTCAGGCATGCTCTTCTCGTATGGGCTCGGCTGGTCCGGACCGGACCACGCCCGCATCCGCACCGTTGCGCGCCCCCCCGCACCGGCGGTGCATGGACAACCTCGCCGCCTCCCCCAGAAGGGGCATGGGCGGATGACCCAGCCGGGCCGGCCGGGGGCCGGCCGGCCGGTCGCCTACCAGATCCGCCGCGGTGCCGCCCGCCCATCCGGCCGGACCGGATGTCGGATCCACGACAACCTCGCAGTCGCGGCAAGCGCCGGCAAACTATGCCGGTTTGGCATAGCGTCGTGATCCTGACGTCTCAGCCACGGCCTGACGCATCGGACTTTCCGCTGTCCCGGCAGGGCGATCGGCGCAGGTCGGAGCCCGACGGAAGGCCGGTCGATGTCCTACGAATCCGGTCCCTACCGGGTCTCCCGCACCCTGCTCGCCCGGTCCGACTTCCGGACCGCGTGCGAGACCCGGGACTTCCGGATGGCCTTCCGGCTGATGAAGAAGTATGACGGCGCGAGCCAGAATCGCATCGCGTCGCCGGTCGAGGGCCTCAGCCAGAGCCGGGTCAGCCGGATCATGCAGGGCGAGGACCACATCGCCCGGCTCTCCCTGATCGAGCGCATCGCCGACGCGCTGCGCATCCCGGGCGCCTATTTCCAGCTCGCCGCTCGCCCGTGGGAGGCGGCGCACGAGGCGGGCGACGTCGTCGCCTCCCGTTCGCCGGGCGCCCGGTCGACCGAACCCGATGGCCGGGTGGCCCCGCCGCCACCGAGCTCGTTGGCAGCCAGCACGGCAGCCGAGCCGGTCGCAGCCGCCCGGGCCACCCGGGCCGGCCCCGATCCGGGTGGGCTCGTCGTCGAGGAGGATCGCGCCGAGCTGCGGTACGAGGACGGCATGTACGTCGCCCATCAGCGCCGGCTCGTACTCAACACCGGCGTCGAACCGGTGACCCGCTATCTGATGCGGATCTCCGTCGACCGCTTTCCCGGGGACCAGGAACGCGCCGCCAGGCTCTACCGCAGCAATCCGCTGCGGTGGGAGGAGCTGCAGCTCAGCGCGCACTGCGGCAGCGAGCAGATGTCCTGGCAGGTCAAGACCGACTGGGACGCGTTGAAGGAGGTCTGGCTGCTGTTCGAGAACAATCGCGGCCGATTCCCCCTCTACCCGGGCGAATCAGCCTGGATCGAGTACAGCTACCGGGTCGGCGAGGAGAAGTGGGGCCCGTGGTTCCAGCGGGCCGTCCGGGTACCGACCAGCTTCCTGTCGGTCGTGCTGGACTTCCCTGCCGAGGTCGATCCCGTGGTCTGGGGCATGGAGACGTCGATGACGGCGGATGCCTTCCCGTTCCGCACCGCGATCGCCCGCACGGATGATGCCAAGAGGCGCGTTTTCACCTGGTCCACCAACAATCCTTCGCTGCACGCCCGGTATCGGCTGGAATGGAACTTTCGGGCCGGGGCGCCGAATCGGGATCCCGCCGGCCGAAGCATCGCCCGGCCCAGCGAGCAGATGGCCGCGGCGGGCATCGTCCAGGTGGGCGATCCCATGCTCCACCAGCCCGCCCGGCCGTTCGAGCTGCCCGCCGAGGCCGAGGACGCCCGCCGCGTCGTCGCCGAGCTGTCCTCGGCCATGGAGCGGGTGTCCGCGCTGCACACCTTCGGGAAGGGGATGGGCATCGCCGCGCCCCAGATCGGGATCAACCGGGCGGCGGCCATCGTGCGCTCCGCAGACGGCGACATCCTCACCCTGCTCAACCCGCGCGTCATCGAGTCCGTCCCCGAGAGCGACGAGCAGTACGAGGGGTGCCTGAGCTTCTTCGACGCCCGCGGGATCGTCCCGCGGTCCCTGGAGCTGCACGTGGAGCACACCGACACCTCGGGCCGCCGGCACATCACGGTGTATCGGCAGGGCCTCGCCCGCCTGGTCGCCCACGAGATCGACCACCTGCACGGGCGCCTCTACACCGACCGGATGCGGCCCGGGGTCGTGCCCATCCCCGTCGAGCAGTACCGCGGCACGGGTTCGGCCTGGACCTACACCCCCTGAGCCCGCAGCACCCGCCAAGACCCGCCCCCGCCGGCCGGCCGATCCCGGCCTCAGCCCGCCGGCCGCACCCCCAGCCCGCCGGCCGGTCGCGCCGCCCGGCCGGGCGCCGGTCACCGACTCTGCCGTCCGCCTGCCGGACACATCCTCTTTAGGCGGGATGACTCGCGGCGTGCCGTATAGTTCGCAAAAGCGCGGAAGAGCCGGTTGCCAGCGAAGCCGCTGCGGAATTTTTCTCGACTTCGTTACCGACACCATCGACGCGGGTAGAAACCGCGCCCCGCCACGCCCGGGAGAGAATCGGCCACGGACCGCGAAGGGTTTACGGTCAGCGTGGCCGACCAACCGCAGAACAGGCATTCCGCGGAGCTCGGAAATCCGTTAGAATCGAGCGCGCACGCGGGCGCGAAACTGCCAGAAGAAGATCAATGGAAGACGTTCGAACGTACTGTGCCTATTTTCACGTACCCTTGATTTCCCGGGGTCACGCTCAGCTATGTTCGTTGCCATGCCGTCAACTGATGGCAGACGTCGGGTGGCACGCCGAATCCTGCCCCCACCCGATGAGAATCAAACCTGCGGCAGGGACGGGGGAACCAATTCCGGGCGCCGATGTCAGGCGTCCTAGGGGTGAAGCCGCGAACCGCGGCCGGGCATTCCCAGCCCGAACCCGACAGCTCACCTCGCAGGCGTGGGGAAGGGCAATTCAATGTCCAACGCTCGTTCGCTCGGTCGGGGCCTCAACCGGATCAAGCTTGGCACCCGAGCCGCAGTCATCGCCACCACTCTCGCCGCCTCCGTCGGCGGCGGCCTCGCGCTGTCCCAGCCGGCCAGCGCAGGGACCAACGCCGACCACTTCCTGAGCGCCGTGATTCCCTGCGAATCCGGCGGGAACCCGCACGCGGTCAACTCCATCGGAGCCGGCGGCCTGTTCCAGTTCCTGCCCAGCACCTGGCACGGTCTGGGCGGCAGGGGTCTGCCGCAGCACGCCAGCGTCGGGGAGCAGTGGCAGCGTGCCCGCCAGCTCTACGCGCAGGCCGGCACCAGCCCCTGGTACGCGTCGAAGCCCTGCTGGGGTCACCGGATCTGAGGCCCCGATACACCGCGCCGACATCCGCACTCGGCCGACTCTGATCCGCACATGATCGATCGGATCGTGCTCGACAGATCGTGAGCCGTCGCCGGCGCGAGGCGACGCGACCCAGCGCGGGTCAGGAGCCCCGTCCCCCCTGCGGGGGGCGGGGCTCCGTCACGTCCCCGGACCGGCCGCCGGCCAGCATCCCCGCCTGCGGTCGCGGCCCGAGCGGCACCCCCGCGGGCGGCCAGCGCAGCTCCATGCAGAGCTGCCCGTCGTCAACATCGACGATCATGTCGATGGCCCGACCCGATGGTGCCGGCGGCAACTGGCCCGCCGGCCAGGAACACGACAGGAACAGGCTGGCCGTATGCGACTGCGCGGTGACGGTGAGCAGAACCCGGCGGCTTGGCATCACCCGCAGCGCGTGGTGCAACTGCTCGACGAACTCGCCGCGCACCGAGGCGGGAAGCTGGTCGAGACCACCGGAGATCTGGCTGGAAACGACCGTGCCGTGCCGTTCGGCGGCGTTGATGGCCGCCCCGATCGCGGTGTGCACGGCCTCGTCGTCGAACAGCAGCCGCCGCACGGCGACCGCGCGCCGGGCACATTCCGACCGCACGACGTCGGCCTGCGGGTCGAGCCGGCCCGCCGCGACGCCGGCCAGCAGGGGCGCCACGTCCCGTTCGACGGCCCGCAGCAGCACTCTGCGACGCTCGCGCATCCGGTCCCGGTTCCCGGCTCGCCGGCCGAGCTCCCGCTCGCAGTGACTGGCCCAGGCCCGGACATCGGCCGTGCTCCACAGCAACGGTCCGACCATGACCAGACAGATCTGCATGATCCACAAGTAATAGAGCAGCATGAGCAGGTGGGACAGCGCGAACGGGTCCCGCGGGTTGGTCAGCAGGCACACCGCGATCATGGTGGCGCCGACGGTGACCGACGCGAGCACCCATCGCCACACCGGGCGGGACACCGTCACCAGCATCAACAACGGCGGCACGCTGACCATCGGCCACGCCATGGTCCGCACCTCGTCGGCGTCGCCGGCGTTCCACCCGCCGCCCACCGCGATCCCCAGGCAGAGCAGCACCACCGCGGCCGCCTCCGCCTGCGTCAACGGCCCGGTTCGGAAACGGCGGCGGGCCACGGCCACCGCGACGAGCGGCGCGAGCAGCATCGCCAGCGCCAGCGGGACCGAGCGGACATGGGGCAGGGCACGGCCGGCGGGCAGAACCAGCAGGATCAACCAGAGTGCGGCGAATCGACTGGTCACGTGACGTAACTGCGCGGTGTAGATGGCGCGCAGTGAGCCGGCTGCAGGCGCCACCGTCGCCCAGGGGTCCGGACGGCCAGCCCCGCCGGCCGACCCGGATTCGACCAGCACATCGCCGGCCGACCCGGATTCGACCAGCACATCGCCGGCCGCGCCCTCATCGGACGTCGGTCCGCGTGCCGCCGCCGGGATCTCGCCGGCCGACGGCCGGTGCACCGGGCCGGCTCGGCGCGGCTGCTGCTCGGGCTGACCGACCAGCTCGTCCAGGGCCGTCGCGCCGTCGGCGCAGCGGCGGCGGGTGAGATGTCCGTCGCCGCCGCCGCCCCAGGCGATGCCGGTGAGGGTGTTGAGCACCGCGTTGTGGATCGTCAGCTCGTGTTCCCGCTGCTCGCGCAGCAGGGTGAGCACGTCGTCCTCGCCGGCGCGCCGCTTGGCCACCTCGGCCAGCCGCGCCTGGGCCCCGCCCGCCAGCGCGCGCACCTGCGGACGGATATATCGGACAAGCAGGGCCGTGCAGACGATCGCGGCGAGCGACCTCGGGGACGGCGGCCCGGTGCCGGCCGCCCCGGCCACGAAGGCACCGGCCGTCAGCGCCGTCACGGCCAGGAACGGGCCGGTGGGGAAGGCCCAGGCGGCCACCGCCGTCGCGTGCGTCGCCGCGAGCAGCACGAACGAGGCCGAGTCGCCGACTGATTCCGGCGGCAGCCACAGGCGCGCCCCCAGGGCCAGGACGAGCGCGACGACCACGTTGCCGGTGGCCAACGCCCACCCGATACCGCGATGCAGCGCGACCAGGGCGAACATCAGCGACCAGCCGGCGGCCAGCGCCGCGACCAGCAGGCCGAGCGGATGGCCCGCGTACCAGTCGTGCCACAGCAGCACGAATCCGACGCCGAAGAGCGCCGCGTACAGCCGCAACGCCGCGAAGACCGCGGCCAGCACCAGCCGCAGCGCGACGGTGGGCAGCAGAGTCAGCCGCGGCTGCGGTTCGGGCAGGAGGAACCGCGGTAGCGCGAACAGCCGCGCCGACGGTTCCCGCCTGCCCCGCACCGTCGTCCGTTCCCCCGAGATGGCCCGACGCCCAAGTAGGGCATGAGGCTACAAGGGCACCGCGGCGGGCTCAGCGTTCCGCCGCGCAAGACTCGGCTGCGTCACCGTTCGGCCGGCCACCGGCCAGGGACCGCCGCAGCGATCAGGCGCCGCGGTGCTCAGGCGCCGCGGTGCTCAGGCGCCGCGGCGGCGGCGGGCGATCTCGGCCAGCGCGATGCCGGCGGCGACCCCGGCGTTGAGGGACTCGACCGCCCCCGCCATCGGGATGCGGACCGTCACGTCGCAGCGCTCCTCGACCAGCCGGGACAGCCCGCGCCCCTCGGACCCGATCACCAGGACGATCGGATCGGTGGCCATCTCGAGCTCGTCGATCGTCGTGTCGGCGTCCGCGGCCAGCCCGACGACGAACAGGCCGGCCTCGGCATAGGACACGAGGGTCCTGGCGAGGTTGGTGGCCCGGGCGACCGGCAGCCGGGCGGCGGCACCCGCCGACGTCTTCCAGGCGGCGGCGGTTATCCCGGCGGCGCGACGCTCGGGTAGCACGACGCCGTGGGCGCCGAAGGCCGCCGCGGAGCGCACCACCGCACCGAGGTTGCGGGGATCGGTGACCCCGTCGAGCGCGACCACCAGGCCGGGAGCCGCGGCGCGCGCCCGGGCGAGCAGGTCGTCGGGATGGGTGTAGCGGAACGGCGGGACCGCCAGGGCGAGCCCCTGATGCGGCGCCGTGCCGCACATGCGGTCGAGGTCCGGACGAGCGACGTCGACCACCGCGATGCCGGCCCGAGTGGCGAGGCGGCGGGCGTCGGCGAGCCGCTCGTCGAAGTCCAGGCCGCCGGCGACGTAGAGACTCGACGCCGGCACCCCGGCCCGCAGCGCTTCGACCACCGAGTTGCGGCCGACGACCAGCTCGTCGGCTTCGGCGCGCCGCGAGCGCGGACCCCCCTGCCCTGCCTGGCCCGCCTGGGC
>NZ_JAMQQF010000161.1 GCF_023716945.1 Frankia sp. AiPs1
GCACGGGTCCGCGACGAGATCGTCGCGGCCGGCGGGCGGGCCGTCGCGCTCGCCCTCGACGTCGCCGACGAGGCCGCCGTGCGCGACTGCGTCGAACGGGTCGCCGCCGAACTCGGTCCGATCGGCATCCTGCACAACAACGCCGCCGCGACCGCGCTGTCCGGCGGCGGCGGCGACGCCGAGGTGCTGACCATGACCGCGGAACTCTGGGACGCGACGATGGCCGTCAACGTGCGTGGGCCGATGCTGCTGGCGCGCGCCGTGCTGCCCGCGATGATCGCCGCCGGCCGCGGGTCCATCGTCAACACCTCGTCGGGGGCCGCGGCGGCCGCCGAGCACCTGCGTCCGGCCTACGGCGCGTCGAAGGCGGCGCTGGAGTCGCTGACCCGCAGCATCGCCACCCGCTACGGCCCGGTCGGGGTGCGCTGCAACGCCATCGCCCCCGGACTCGTGCTCACCGACACCGTGCGCGGGCCCGGCCGCGGGCTGCGCCGGATGCGCGCCGTGTTCGCCGCGCACACCCCGTCGCCGCTGGGCACGCCCGACGAGGTCGCCCGGGTCGTGGCGTTCCTCGCCTCCGACGCCGCCCGCTACGTCAACGGGGTCGTGCTGCGCGTCGACGGCGGCATGGGTGCCGCCCAGCCCTACCTCGCCGACCTGCTCGGCCGCCACGGCGCGGTCGAGGACGCCCCGACCGTGAACCTCTGAGGAGTCGCCATGAAGTGGGGCATCGTCTTCGCCAGCACCGGGTTCCCCGACCCCGACGACGCCGTGGCGCTCGCCGTCGCGGCCGAGCAGGCCGGGTTCGAGTCGCTGTGGGCGCCGGAGCACGTCGTGCAGTCGCGTCGCACCGACGCCACCCCGTACCGCGGTGTCACCAGCGGCAGCATGGACCGGCTGTCGCGGCGCGGCGGCATGCCCGACCCGCTGATCTGGCTGACCTACGTCGCCGCCGTGACCACCCGCATCCGCTTCGGCACCGGCGTGCTCATCCTGCCCGAGCACCAGCCGACGGTGCTCGCCAAGACCGCGGCCACCCTGGACCATCTGTCCGGGGGCCGGCTGATGCTCGGCATCGGCGTCGGCGAGCTGCCCGAGGAGTACGCCGCCGTCGGCATGGAGTTCCGCAACCGGGGCCGGCGGATGGACGAGTACATCGACGCCATGCGGGTGCTGTGGCGCGACGACACGGCGACCTTCGCCGGCGAGTACGTCGCCTTCGACCAGGTCGAGTGCCGGCCGTGGCCGGTGCGCCGGGCGATCCCGCTGTTCGTCGGCGGGGCGTCGGAGGCCGCGATCCGCCGCGCGGCGACCCGCGGCGACGGCTACTTCCCGTTCGTCTTCCCCGGCCAGGACCCGCTCGTCGAGCTGCCGAAGCTGCTCGCCCGGGTCCGCGAGCAGACCAGGGCCGCCGGGCGCGACCCCGACGCGTTGGAGATCACCGCGGGCGGGGCGCGCAACGTCGAGGAGGCGAAGGTGTACGCCGACTTCGGCGTCCACCGGCTCACCGTCGCCGTGCGCGGGCGCACCATCGCCGAGATGCTCGACGACGTAGCCCGCCTCGGCGACGAGCTCGTCGCCCCGACGGCCGAACTGTGACCGCGGCGGATCCCGATCCGGCGTCGTCGGCGGCGGGGGAGTTGTCGTTCGTGGGGCGCACCGTGCTCGTGACGGGTGCGGGGCGCGGTGTCGGCCGGGCGCACGCGCTCGCCTTCGCCGCCCGCGGGGCCGCCGTCGTCGTCAACGACCTGCCCGAGCCTGCCGGCGATCAGGCCGAGGGGGCCGAGGCCGTCGTCGCCGAGATCCGCCGGGCCGGGGGCAGGGCCGTCGCGCACCTCGGCGACGTCGCCGCGCCGGGGGTCGCCGAGGCGCTGGTCGAGCGCGCGCTCGCCGAGTTCGGCGGCGTGGACGTCGTCGTGGCCAACGCCGGCATCGACCGGATCGTGCGGCTGCGCGAGGTCACCGCCGACGTGCTGAGCGAGTTCTTCCGGGTGCACGTGCTGGGCACCTGGGCGCTGTGCTCCGCCGCCTGGCCGCATCTGGTGCAACGGGGTTACGGGCGGATCGTGACGACGACGTCGGCCGCCGGCTACTTCGGCCTGGCCGCCGCGCTGCCGTACACGGTCGCGAAGGGCGCCCTGCACGGCCTGACCCAGACGCTTGCCCTGGAAGGCGCCCGGCGCGGCATCACCGTCAACGCGGTCGCGCCGTTCGCGGCGTCCCGGCTGGCCGCCGACCGCACCCGCTCCCGGCCCGAGATGTACGAGGCGATCGAGCGGGTCGCCCCGCCGGCGTCGGTGGCCGCGGTGGCGCTGTGGCTCGCGCACGAGTCGACGACCATCACCGGCATGGCCTTCGAGGCCGGCGTCGACGCGGTCGGCCGGATCGCCGTCGCCACCGGCGACGTCCTCACCGTCGACGGTGCGCTGACCCCCGAGGACGTCCGCGCCGGCGCGGCCCTGCTGACCGCCGGCGAGGTCACCGTCCCCGACCTCGGCGCCGCCGACCGCCCCCTGACCCGCCGCCTCACCGAACGCGCCGCCGCAGCCGCGCCGACCCGGCCCGCGTAGCCCTCGGAACTCCTGCCGGAATGCCGCGAGACATGCCGGGATGTCACGTGTCCACCCGTCGCTCGTCGTAGTGACAGCGGGCGGCCTCGACCACGTCGAGATGATCGACGGCCCACTCCAGGATGGCGTGCACAGGGGACCGAAGGGTCCGGCCCAGGGGGGTGATCCGGTATTCGATCGCCACCGGATCCGTGGACACGACCGCTCGCTCGACCATGCCGTTGCGCTCCAGTCGTCGCAGGCAGGCGGTCAGGGACTTCGGGGTGACGGCGGGCATGTACTGCCGGAGTTCGTTGAAGCGTCGGGGGCGGTCGCACAGTGCCGCCAGGACCAGCAGGGACCACTTGTCGAAGAGTTGGTCGAGCAGATCCCGGCCGTCGCCGTCGAGCTTCACGTCGGGCACGTCGGTCTCCCTCGCGATACCTGGTTTCGTTGAAGTATATCCGCGCTACTAGATATACATCAGATACCTAACGGCCTGACAGCGAAACGGGAATCATGACCGACGCATACTCGACCCTCAAGATCTCTCTTACCGGCGGCGTGGCGCACGTCGTGATCGACAATCCCCCCCTCAATCTGCTCGACGCCGCCCTGATGACGGACCTGGACCGGTTCGCGGCCGCCATGTCCGGCGCCCACGACATCCGGGTCATCGTTTTCGACAGCGCGGATCCGGACTTCTTCGTCGCGCACGGCGACATGACGGCCGCCGACGACCCCGCGACGTTCGTTGCCCTCCCCATCGCGCCCGAACAGGACCAGTCCCTCAACCCGATGATGCGTCTGCACGAACGCATCCGGTCGCTGCCGCAGATCACCATCGCCAAGCTGCGCGGACTGGCCCGCGGCGGCGGTGCGGAACTGCTGTCCGCGATGGACATGCGGTTCGCCTCGCTCGAGCGCGCCGCCATGGCCCAGATGGAGTGTCGGCTGGGAATCATCCCGGGCGCGGGAGGCACTGCCTACCTGCCCGGTCTGGTGGGTCGCGCACGCGCCCTGGAGATCATCCTTGGCGGGCAGCTGATCGATGCCGCGACCGCGGAACGGATCGGATGGGTGAACCGGGCCGTGCCGGACACCGAGCTCGACCACGTCGTCGACACCCTCGCCGCCCGCATCGCCGCTCTTCCTCCCGGCGTCGCCCGCGCCGCGACCGAAGCGGTCGACACCGCGGTCGAGTCGACCACGCACGGCCTGCGGAAGGCCAACGAGCTCCTCGGTGGACTGTTCGACGAACCCGCCGCAGCCCGTCTCGCCAAGGCTGCCCTGGCCGCCGGCGCGCACACCCGCGCCGGAGAGCGCCGCCTTGAGGCTCTCGTCGACGACATCACCTAGGAACTCCCACCGGGATGCCTTCGGCGTCGCCAGTCACCACCCGGCGTTGGGTACCGGGCCCGGAGCCGTTCTCGGCGTCGCGACGGGCGATCAGTGGTTTGACGCCGAGGCCCAGGACCAGGCGGCGGTACTTGTCGTGGTTGTAGCCGCGGTCGGCAGCACGATGTCCGAACGGCGCCGGGGCCGGCCGCGCTTGCCACGCACCGGCGGCACGGCTCGCAGGAGCGCGGCGACGTTCCGCGTCCCGGAACTGCTTCGCGGCTTCGCCGACACCTACTACGCGCTACGCGCGGATGCTGTTCGCCGTGGTCGGCGGTGCGCGCCCGCGACCTGCTGTTCACCGGGCGGACCCCGACGGCGGCCGAGGCCCTCGAATGGGGGCTGGTCAGCCGGGTCGTGGCGCACGAGGCGGTCCTCGACGAGGCGAGCGCCGCTCTGGCGGCGATCTGCCACACCGTGCCGGGCGCCCGCGGTGACATCGAGCGCGCCCTGGACGCCCAGATCGGCCTCTACGACCACATCGCCCTGCGCGACCGCGTGCCCGGCGAGGAGGCTCGCGAAGGCCTACGCGCCTTCGCCGAACGCCGATCCCCGGCCTGGGTGCACCCCGACCTGCGCCGCGAAGGCCGCCTATGACCCGGCCCGTTCGCCGGTAGTCCCCGCGCCCTCGCCGCCGAGACTGAGGATCGGTCTCCCTCGTCCCGACCGGGCAGGGCTGGCTGTACCTCGCGGTCGTCCTCGACCTGTACGCCCACAAGATCGTCGGATGGTCCATGTCCGACGAACAGAAGACCCCCCTCGTTGCCGATGCCCTCACCATGGTGCTCCAGCACCGCCGGCCCGCCCCCGGTGTCATTCATCATTCCGACCACGGAAGTCAATACCTATCTCGGGGCTTCACCACGCTCTGCCGTCGACATGAGGTACGACGCTCCGCCGGATCTGCCGGTGATTGCTATGATAATGCGGTCACGGAGTCCTTCTTCGTCACACTCGAATGCGCTGATGTTCCGAGGGCCGGGACTTCGCGATCTTCTTAATCTCACGCCGTTCCGGGAGGGTGAAATTCAGCGGCCGCCCACCGGCGTACTTCGGGTAGAGCGAGGTAGACCCGTCAGCGTTGAAATTGTGGATCACATCGCGGACCTGGTCCTACGACGTGAACGTCATCTCGGCGATCTTCGCTGGGGTCATGGCCTGTGTGGAGAGCAGAACCATCTGCGCCCGCCGCCACGTCACCACCGACCCGGCTGGAGCGTCGCACGATCCGTAACAGCCGCTGCCCCTCATCCGGATCGATCTCCCGAACCCGCACCCGTTCCGCCACACCATCGATCATCAGCCCGACGCCCGGATCGCCACGGCAAGTGACACGGCGCGTCCTCGCAACGGGCAAACCTTCACGGCTGGGGAACGAGCCCGACTGATGGCGAAGTGATCGAAGTCGTATCCTCACACAATGACCCGTTCCTATGACCTTCGGGTTCGGCCCGCTCTGAGCAGCGATCGAGAGTTCTTCTTCGAGGTGAGGCGAGCCGCCCTGCGGGCATACGTCGAACAGACGTCGGGGTGGGATGATGCGGAACAGCGCATAACCGCTGATAAGGAGTTCGCCGATCTGCCATTTGCCGTGGTCGAAGAGAGCGGGCGACCCGTCGGCTACGTGTGTGTCATCCACCAGAGTGAGTACGACTTCGTCGAGGAGATCGCGCTGCTCCCCGAGGCGCAAGGTCGTGGCATTGGCACCCATCTGTTACGGGGCATCCTTCGGGCTGCTCAGCGGCGCGGCGTTCCGGTCCGGCTCAGCGTCTTCGTCAACAATCCCGCACAGGCCCTCTATACCCGCCTCGGGTTCGAAGTCGTGCGGATCGAGGATCCGCGCATGTCGATGCAGTGGACCCCGGGTAACGCGTGAGACACCCCCATTGTCCGATCTTCAGCCGAACGTGCCCTTAACGTTCCCCCAAACGGCCAGTGCGGAGTTGTCGTCGACGACCAGCCAGTCGTAGACAGGCTCCAGGCCGAGAACGTGAGGTGCCATTTTTCTTCCGGAAAGTGTCCCCTACTAGAATAGGGGCATCACGGAAGGAGGGATAGTTGACACGTAAGCGCGGGAAATTCTCGGCCGAGTTCAAGGAAGAAGCCGTGAAGATGGTGATCGAGACGCCTCGTCCGATCTCCGATGTCGCACGGGAACTCGGCATTCTGGAAGGAACCCTCGGAAACTGGGTCGCGACCTACCGGCGGGCCCACGCCGGCGAGGCACCCCCGCCGACCGCGGATGAAAGCGCCCGGCTACGTGAACTTGAACGGCAGAACCGTGAGCTGCGCATGGAAAACGAGTTCCTGAAAAAAGCCGCAGCGTACTTCGCCAGGGATCATCGGTGAGCGACACGTTCGAGTTCATCGACGCGGAGTACGCCACCCGCACCACCACGAATACGGTCACACCGGTGCCGTCTGTCATCCAGGTGTGCGTCTGGCTCGACGTCTCCCGTTCGGGCTTCTACGAATGGCGTGACCGGCCCGCCTCCGCGACCGCGACCCGCCGCGGGGAGCTCGCGACGCTGGTCGTCCGGTCGTTCACCGCTTCCGACGGCACCTACGGCTACCGGCGCGTGCACGCTGACCTGGCCGCCTGGGGCCGTCCCTGCGGTCTCGAGCTCGTCCGTGCGCTCATGCGCGAGCAGGGCCTGGAGCTGTGCCAGCCACGCCCCTGGCGCCATGCTCTGACCGAACCCGGCCAGACCCCGGCCGCGATCCCTGACCTGCTGGACCGCGACTTCACCGCCGACGCCCCAGGCACGAAGATGGTCGGCGACATCACCTACATCCCCACCTGGGAAGGATGGCTGTACCCCGCGACCGTCCTCGACTGCCACACGAAAGCCGTCATCGGCTAGGCGATGACGACAACTACAAGACCGGGCTCATCGACACCGCCATCACCATGGCCGCCCGCAACTACCAGCTCACCGACGGAGCTGTTTTCCACTCGGACCGCGGAAGTAACTACACATCTACGCAGTTCGCTGCTACGTTGAACAGACTCGGGATCCGCCAGTCCGTCGGACGGACCGGCATCTGCTACGACAACGCCATGGCCGAATCATTCTTCGCCGCCCTCAAAAACGAACGGGTCCACCGCACCGCCTACCCCACCCGTGAGCACGCCCGCCGCTATATCACCCGGTACATCGAACTCCGTTACAATACGACATGCCGCCACTCGCCACTCGCCACTCGGCACTCGGCTACCGCACCCCACGACAGGTCCACGACGAATACCTGAAAAAGCAGTCCGCCGTGTAGATCAGCCTAATAGAGTCTGTCCGGACTTAACGGGGCGGATCAGAGGATGTTCGTTGATCGCTGGGATGTCCGGCCGAGCCGGGTGATCTGGTGGGTCGTCAGGACCCGATGCCATGGATACCTGGGTGATCAAGCGGTCCCGGGGCGAGATGGGGGATCAGCCAGTGCAGGTGGATCCCGTCCGTCCGTCGGTGGCCGTCGCGGTCCGCAGGCCGAGGACGCCGCGGGCCATCAGCAGGGTCAGGCAGTGCAGCACCTGCTCGCGGGTGAGCACCGGGTGGCGCAGCCAGGCGTTGTAGGGGAACTCGGTGAGCACCGTCCACAACACGATCGTCATGGTGGCCGGCGTCGTCGCGGTGGGCCGGGGGGGCGGCAGGCGGGCGGCGACGTCCTCAAGGTGGAGGCGCACCGCGCGGGCCAGCGGCCACAGCGGCGGGTTGTCCAGGATCTCGCAGGTCCAGATGTGGAACACGGTGCCGTGCCGCTCGACGATGCGCAGCCAGTCGTCGACCCAGCCTGCCAGCTCGTCGGCGGTGCCCACGGCGGGCAGCGCGTCGAAGTGGTCGCAGATGTGCACCGCGGCGCGGTGCGCCAGCGTCGTGAAGATGGCCGTGCGGTCGGTCCAGTAGCGGTAGAAGGTGCCGTGCGCGACGCCGGAGCGGGCGATGATGTCGTTGACGCTGGTGCCGGCGAGCCCGCGGTGCTCGAAGGCCGCGACCGCCGCCTCGATGATCGTCTCCACGGTGGAGCGCCCCCGACCGGTGACGGATCTGCGCAGCCCCGGCGGCAGCGACGCGTCCCGCTGCGCGGGAACCTCGCCGGGTGCCGGGGCGGCGGTGCGAGCCGTGCCGGTGGTCCCGGCGATGCCGGCGGCGCGGGCCAGAGCGGCGAGATCCGGGCGGGGGCGGGGGCGGGGGCTGGCGAGGGACGATCCGGGGGAGCGCACGGTCGGACCGGGGAGGCGCGGGGTTGGTTCGGCGAGGCGCGGGGTTGGTTCGGGGGAGTGCGGGGTCAATTCGGGAGCCGGGAAGAGCGCGCGGTGGATCATGCTGGCGAGGGCGTCGTGCAGCGCGTCGTCCTCGTCGGGGCCCCGCGCGATCTTGCCGCGGGCGTCGGAGACGATGTGCGTCCACTCCACGATGCAGATCACGGCGACGGAGAGCACCCGGGTGTCCACCCCGCCGGTGTCGGCGCGGGCCAGCCGCGGGGGCAGGCTCGCGGCGAGCACCTGCAGGTACTCCTCGGACGGGTTGTCGACAACCGCACTGTCAACGGCCGCACTGTCGAGAGCCGCACTGTCGAGGGCCGAGTTGTCGACTACGGCTGGTTCCGCGGTGGACAGCGGCCATTCCGCGAACACCGGTGAGTGCCGGCGCAGCACGGCGCCGAGTTCGCCCAGCCAGGCCCGGAACACCGCCAATCCCGCCGGCCCCTCGCTGAGCACCGGCAGCCGCTGGAAGTGGTCGACCAGGTCGACGCCGAGTTCCTCGAAGAAGATCCGGAAGACCTCCAGCTTGCCATGAAAGTACTGGTAGAAGGCGGCGTCGGAACGGCCGGTGGCCTCGGCCACCGCCTGGACGCTGGTGCCGTGGTAGCCGCGTTCGACGAACAGCCGCCGCGCCGCGGCGATGATCTCCTGGCAGGCGCGGGCGCCCTCCGCACCGATCGCCTGGCTGGCCGGATACGGGGCCCGCCGGTGCCGCGGCAGCCACGTGCCCTCGCCGGGGGAGGCGGCGCCCGGGGCGTCCTGGTACGGGCGGAGGGTGGGAAGCGGATCGGGCATCAACAACCCGGCCTCCCTCGGGCCTCGTCGCAACGAGCGGTTCCCGGACGGTGATTCCGGCATCGCATTGCGTATCCAACGAGTGTATGCGGGCGGGCATCGCGCCAGGTGGAGAGGGGTCCACGGCGGCGTGCGGCGATCGGGTTCGACCCCGGGGTTTCAATATGACAGGTGTCTTACTAGTGTGGTGGCTCACAGGCGGCCGGCGCTCGGGGGAGCGACCGGAACCCGCCCCTGCGGGCCACTGGTCCGCGACCGACCGAGGCGAGAAGAGAGCATCCATGGGCTTGTTGGACGACCGGGTCGTGTTCATCACCGGAGCGGCGCGCGGTCAGGGGCGCTCGCACGCGGTGACGTTCGCCGAGCAGGGGGCGAACATCGTCGGCATCGACATCTGTCGCGACCTCGAAGCCGTGCCCTACAAGCTGGGCACCGCCGAGGACCTGGCCGAGACCGCCCGGCTGGTGGAGAAGGCCGGCGGGCAGATGCTCACCGCCGAGGCCGACGTGCGCGACAAGGCTGCGCTGCAGGCCGCCTTCGACGCCGGGGTCGCACGCTTCGGCCACATCGACACGGTCCTCGCCAACGCCGGGGTCATCCTCAGCAACAGCGACGAGCGCGACGCCGACGCCGCGCTGCGCCTGGGCATCGACATCATGCAGATCGGCGTGTGGAACACCTTCCAGGTCGCGATCCCGCACCTGATCGACCGCGGCCAGGGCGGCAACCTCGTCGCCACCAGCTCCATGGCGGCGCTGCTGCCGCTCACCGACGGCCGCGGCGGCTCCGACGCCTACGGGATGGCCAAGAACGCCGTCATCGCGCTGGTCCGCTCGTACGCGAACTGGCTGGCCCCGCACCGCATCCGGGTCAACGCGGTGGCGCCGACGAACTGCGCGACGCCGATGGTCACCGAGAACCCGGCGCTGTTCGGCGTGATCGAGGCCAACCCCAACCTCGTCAACGCGATGCAGACGATGCTGCCCGACCTCCCCATGATCGAACCCGGCGACGTCAGCCAGGCCATCCTGTTCCTCATCTCCGACGCCGCGCGCTCCTTCACCGGCAGCCTGCTCAAGGTCGACGCCGGCATGGACGTCCGCCGCTAGCACGGCGACGGCCAGGCCCGGCAGCCCGCTCACCCGATCGGATCACCGCCCCCCGGCGTGGTGGCGGCGGAGGACCAAGGAGTCTCCATGACGAGCGCGACCCCCACCACCCCCACCACCCCCGCCGTGGTCGGCGAGGCCCGGATGCTCATCGACGGCCGGCTGGTCGAGGCCACCGGCGGCGCCGTCTACGACAACATCAACCCGGCCACCGAACAGGTACTGGGCCAGACCAGCGACGCCGCGGCCGTCGACCTGGACGCCGCGATCGCCGCGGCCCGCCGGGCCTTCGACGAGTCGGCCTGGTCGACCGACCGGGACCTGCGTCGCCGCTGCCTGGCGCAGCTCCAGCAGGCGCTGGAGGGCGAGCGTGAGCAGCTGCGCGCCGAGCTCGTCGCCGAGGCCGGGGCGCCCGTCGCCGTCACCGGTATCGCCCAGCTCGACTGGCCGCTGGCCGACGGGCTGCGCGGCCCGCTGGAGCTGATGGACAGCTTCCCCTGGGAGCGGTCCCTGCCGGACACCCAGCTCATGGGCCCCAGCCACCGGGCGGTGTGGCGGGAGCCGGTCGGCGTGGTCGCGGCGATCGTGCCGTGGAACTTCCCGTTCGAGGTCACGATCAACAAGCTGGGCCCGGCGCTGGCGACCGGGAACACGGTGGTGCTCAAGCCCGCGCCGGACACGCCGTGGAACGCCACCCGCATCGGCCGGCTCATCGCCGAGCAGACCGACATCCCGCCGGGTGTGGTCAACGTGGTGCCCTGCTCGGACAACGCCGTGGCCGGCCAGCTCCTCGTCGACCCGCGGGTCGACATGGTGTCGTTCACCGGGTCGACGGGCGTGGGCCGCCTGGTCGTGGAGAAGTCCGCGGCGACGATGAAGCGCACCCTGCTCGAACTCGGCGGCAAGTCGGCGATGATCGTCCTCGACGACGCCGACCTCGCCGCGGTGCTGCCGCTGGCCGGGTTCGGCGCCTGCCTGCACTCCGGGCAGGGCTGCGCGCTGCTCACCCGGGTGCTGCTGCCGCGCGAACGCTACGCCGAGGGCGTGGAGATCCTCGCCGGGGTGATCGGCGCCCTGCCCTACGGCGACCCGACCGATCCCGCGAACCTCGCCGGCCCGCTCATCAACGCCCGCCAGCGCGAGCGGGTCCTCGGCTACATCGAGGCCGGCCGGGCGCAGGGGGCGCGGGTCGTCGTCGGCGGTGGGCGGCCCGAGCACCTGCCGCGCGGCTACTACGTGCAGCCGACGCTGCTCGCCGACGTGGACAACTCGATGACCGTCGCCCGGGAGGAGATCTTCGGGCCGGTGGTGTGCGCGATCCCGTTCGACGGCGAGGCCGACGCGGTGCGCATCGCCAACGACAGCCCGTACGGGCTGTCCGGCGGGGTGTACTCGGCGTCGGTCGAGCGGGGCCTCGGCGTCGCCCGGCGCATCCGCACCGGCAGCATCAACGTCAACGGCGGGATGTTCTACGGCTCCGACGGGCCGTACGGGGGATACAAGATGAGCGGCCTGGGCCGCCAGGGCGGCCTGGAAGGCTTCGCCTCCTACACCGAAGCCAAGACCGTCGGCTACGTCGGTGCCTGACCCGGCCGCCGGCGCAGGCGGCCGGGTGGGCTGGCTGGAGCGGGTCTTCGCGGTGCATGCGGGCAGCGCCCGCCCGGCGGGGGGGGGGGGCCGCGCCCGCCCCCGGGGCGGCCCCC
>NZ_JAMQQF010000162.1 GCF_023716945.1 Frankia sp. AiPs1
CCTTTTCCGACCTACCCGATCTAAGGTAGATCGATCATGGTCCACCTCCGGCTTACACGGATGGAATGACACGCCCGTTCGCCGCCTCGTACGCGGGCAACAACACCGCCGCCGGCCTCGCCGCGGCGACGTTGATCGGCCTGCTGGCGATCGGTGCCGGACTGGCGATCGGCCAGTACCACCTCTACGACGTCGAGGAGATCCTCAGCCGGGCCGTCACGTACCTGCTCGTCTCCGGGCTGCTCGCGGCGTCCTACGCGACGGTCGTGATCGTCGTCGGGCAGTCGCTCGCCGGCCGGACCGGGCGTTCACAGATCTCCGCGGTGCTCGCGACGCTCGCCGCTGTCGCGGTCACCGCCCCGGCCTACCGGAAGATCCAGGAAGGGGTCGACCGGCGGTTTAGCCGGCGGCGGTTCGAGACCTTGCAGGTGATCCGACGCTATCTACGGGACCCCGACCCCGACGTCGCCGTTGAGGAGGTGTTGCGCCGTGCACTGGGTGACCCCACGCTAGCGGTGGCCTACCTGGTCGACGACCGTCGCCAATGGGTCAGCGCAGACGGACAGCCAGCCAACCCCGGCAACAGTTTTATGGCGGCCGTCGAGGTATACCGGCGCGGCCGACCCATCGCCCGGGTGACGTTCGACCGTGGCAGGGCTCAACCCGGCCTCGTCCGCGCCGCGGCAACGGCGGCCACCGCCGAACTCGACAACGCAGGCCTGCGCGCCGCGGTCGCACTCCAGCTCGTCGAGGTACGCCAGTCCCGCACCCGGATCGCCGCGGCCCAGTTCGCCGAGCGCCGCACCATCGAACGCAACCTGCACGACGGCGCGCAGCAACGCCTGCTCGCACTCGCCCTTCAGCTACGAGCCGCGCAGTTGGGCGGCGACGAAGCCTCGCTACGCCAAGCCATCAGTACGGGCATCGATCAGCTGCAGGCCGCCGTGGTCGAGCTCCGCGAACTGGCCAACGGCCTGCACCCCGCGGTCCTCGCCGACGGCGGGCTCGCCGCCGCGCTCGACGACGTCGCCGCCCGCACCCCCGTACCCATCAAGATCTCTGCTCCGGACCGGCGATATCCGCCCGATCTGGAGGCAGCCGCCTGGTTCATCGCCTGCGAGGCGATGGCGAACGCGGTCAAACACGCCCACCCGACCACCATCGCCGTGGACGTCTCAGCCCCAGACGGGCAGCTGATCGTCGAGGTCCGCGACGACGGCATCGGCGGCGCTCAGCCCAGTGGACCCGGGCTGCGAGGCATCGCCGACCGAGCCGAAGCCTTCGGCGGGTCGCTGACCGTCCACACCGACCCCGGCACCGGAACAACCATCCGCGCGGAGCTGCCATGCGAGTCGTGATCGCCGACGATTCCGTGCTCCTGCGCGAAGGACTCGCCCGCCTACTCGCCGAAGCCGGGATTCACACCTGCGCGATGGCCGGCGACGCCGACAGCCTCGAAGCCGCAGTCGCCGAACACCGCCCAGACGTCGCGCTCGTAGACATCCGCATGCCGCCGACCTACACCCACGAAGGCGCGCAAGCCGCCGTCCGCCTCCGCGAACGGTCAGCGAGCCTCGGCATCCTGTTGCTGTCCCAGTCCCTGGAAAGCCGGTACGCCGCGACTCTCGCGCAAGCCCACCCCAAAGGCTTCGGCTACCTACTCAAAGACCGCGTCCTCGACGTCGCCACCCTCGTCGACGCGATCGAACGAGTCGCCTCCGGCGACACCGTCCTCGACCCCGACGTCGTCAGCTACCTCCTACGCCGACACGCCAACCGGGACCGCCTCACCGCCCTCAGCGAACGCGAACGCGACGTGCTCGCACTCATGGCCCAAGGCAGATCGAACATGGCCATCTCCCGCCACCTCGTCCTCGGACCCAAAACCATCGAAAGCCACATCGCCAGCATCCTCACCAAACTCGGATTGCTCCCCGAACCCGACGACAACCGACGCGTCCTGGCCGTCCTCACCTGGCTCCAAACCTGACTGCGGGAGAACTGCCTGTCGGGCGATCGACCTCATGCGCCAACAGCCAGCGGAGGCAGCTGGTGGGTCTCGACAACCGCGGCCTCCAACCGGCCGAACCGGAAACGCGCTTACCCGGGCCGGGAACAGGCAAACGCGGACGAACCGCGCCAGCGCCGGGACGACCCGACACCAGAACAAGCCATCGGAGGCGACGAAGGGCGACGCCGTGGTCGCCCAGGAACCGTTCCCAGCAGCAATAGAGTGCCCCGCAGCCGATACAGGCCAGCGAGCCGCAAGGGGGCACCCTACCGATGGCCGGTCCCGACCACGCCCAGGACGATCCCTGCACGGAGAACACGGAAGCCGGCAACCAAGCTGGCGCGGGACCGTCCCGGAAAACACGACGACAACCCGTCGCCCGCCACATGGTCATCGAGCGGGTCGAGACCATACCCATGACGGCCGAGGAACGGCGAAGAGCAGTCGAGGCGCTCGCCGAGCTGATCCTGCACTGGGAGCACACCACCGCCGCCGCCAACGCGGAGGAACACCGGTAGGGCGCCCGAGACCCGGCCGCCGCCGCGGCTGACGTTCCGCATCGCCCTCAGCGACATCGCGCCCTCGGTGTCCGCCCGCCGGCGCCCTTCGGCCGGGCCGGTCACGCCGACAAGATCAGGGCCTCTCGCGCCGAGAGTGCCAGGGATGGGTCTCCCGCATCCACGCACGGAACCGTCGGAGCCGCTCCTGGTGATTCGCCTTCCGGGGCTTCGCAGCGTCTGTGCACGGGCTTGCTTCGGGGGCGCCGCACTTCGGGCACGTGACGAGCCTGGCCCGCCCGACGGTCACCGGATCGGAGGCCGTGCCACCGGCACGCCGGCGCCATTCGTCGACCTGGCGGTCGTAGTCGGCCAGCGCCTGCTGGTACCGGCCTTCGTGGACGAGGGAAACGCGGAGCGCGGGTGGTGTGTCCGACTCCGGCGGTCTCCAGTCCGGATCAAAGGCCGCGAACGACCCGCATGCTGACCCAGTCCCAGCAGCGGTGACTACCGACAGGAGTCGACTGCTACAGAGCCAAAGGAGGCTCGAACCACCTGCCCGGCCCGCCGACCTGCAGTTTCGGCGGGCACGAGCACGTCCACAACGTGCGAACCAACCTGTTTCTGCAGGTCAGGCGGTTCGTCACGCTGCGGGGTGGACCTAACGCACCACAATAAGAACCGCACGATTTTGGTCAAGGGGCCGGAAATCACCATCCGTCCGGTCTCCACACGGCCGGTGGCCCGGGGCGATGCCCGGTGACCACACCAACCGAGACATCATCTACCGAATCGAACGAGTGTTCCGCATACCTGGCGGTTCCCGCAACGCCCGTACGCCTCGTCACCACGATCGCAGGGGTCGCGGTCGGACTGACGTTCCTGTTCGGCCTCGGCAACGTCGCCACCCTCGGCATCCACCTCGGCGTCCCCGCCTACGTCGCCGTCCTCGTCGCACCCGCGGTCGACCTGTCCGTCGTCGCCCTCCTCGGCACAAGACATCTCGCCCTGCACGACAGACCCGTCGAGGCGATCCGCTCCGCACGGCGGCTGCTCATCTTCGCCAGCTTGGTCACCCTCGCGCTGAACATCGCCGAACCCCTCCTCACCGGCCACTACGGCAAAGCAGCGAGCGGCAGATGCCCTATGTCCGTGACAGTTTCTGGCGGGGACGGGACTTCGCCTCGCTCGAGGCGATGCGCGCCGAGGCCGTCCGCTGGTGCGTCCAGGCCGCAGGTGCCCGTGCCTGCCGGCCGCTGGACGGCGCCGCCCCGCTGGCGGCGTTCGACGCGGTGGTGCGGCTTTGTCCACGCCTCGGTCCCGTTTCGTTCGCTTGCATGTCAGGCGTATGCCTGGCGGAGTATCGCCACGCGGAAACGGAGAAAATCGGCGGTATCGCCTGGTCGGCCCACCGCGTCCCTGACCTGAGCGCAACACCGCCGTCCGGGCGCGACGCGGCCGGGGCACGCCCCACGGCAACGCACCGCCCGGTGCCCGTCTCATCTCACACTGTCAACTGGCCGTCATACCGCGACAGATCCGGTACGGCGAGGTATAGCCGATGATCACTCCGGCTTGGCGCCCGCTGCGCTGTGTAGCTCGGGCGCGGCCGGAACCTCACCCGCTGGAATGTGCCCTACCAGGAAAAACGCTCGTACGGTTCACTCATTCGGGCCGGGGCGGCCCCTATTGTCGGTAACTTTGCGTTTACATTACCCGACGCGTTCCGCGTGTCGGCCGCGCTCCATTGGCCGCCGTCCGCGCCGGCCGATCCCTCTGGCGTGCCCCTCATAAGACATGTAACCTTCAAAAAGGGGGGAACATCCATTTGATCAGGGGGTGTCATGACCTCGTGTGCGCAGCGTCAGGGCCACGGCGGAGGAGGACTTGGCGCCCGCCACCCTCGGAGCTGTTCCCACCCGAGCGGGCGACCGCACACGCGATGACGATCTCACTCGAGCGGTAGACACAGCGGACTACTACCCGTTGCGAAGGGTCATGTCATGCACTTTTCGCGTTCTGACCGGCAACTCGGCACCGCCGAGAAGATGCTGGGCTCCTGCCTGGCAGGTCGCGAAGGCGGCGCCTTCCTTGTCGACGGCACGGTCGCCAGCGGGAAGACCGAGCTGCTTCGGAAAATGACCAACAGCGCCCTGGAGCGTGGCGCCGTCGTACTCTCGGCGGTCGGCGGACGAGCGGAGAACGAAATCCCGCTCGGCGTCGTCGACCAGCTCACGCACAATGCGTCGGCGCAGCTCGACGAGGTCGTCGAGTTGCGGGATACCGTCGAGGCCGGGGCCAGCGCCACGTCGACCGGCAGAATTGATTCGGAATTCTTGGACCCCGCCCGCGGCCGTCTTTTCGCCCGGCTGCACGGTGCCGCGATGCGCCTGGCCGAGCAAGCCCCGCTGGTGATCGCGGTGGACGACCTGCACCACGCGGACCCGATCTCGTTGCAGTTCCTGTCCTACCTGAGCAGACGGATCGCGAACAAACAGGTGCTGCTCGTGTTCAGCCTGCTGCCCGGAGCGGTGCCGACACTGCCGTTGTTCCAGACCGAGATGTCCTCCCACCCGAACTTCCGGCGGGTCATGCTGCAGCCGTTGTCCGTCGGGCAGGTCGGCGAGCTCCTCCGGCAGACCTCCGAACTCGCCGACGCGGCCCGGCTGGCGCCGCTATACCACGATCTGACCGGCGGGAACCCGCGCCTCGTCAAGGCGCTGGTCGCCGACCGGATGGGCACCGCCGACGGGCCCGGCACCGACGGGCTGACCCACTACCGGCGTGCGGTGCTGACCTGCCTGCACCGCATGGACCAGGTCTCGGGCAAGGTGGCCCAGGCGCTCTCGGTACTGGACGAGACCGAGTCCAGGCACCTGATCGACAGGCTGCTGCACCTCGACCGCGCGCTGGTGCGCCGCTCCGAACACATCCTGCGGCGCAGCGGGCTGCTCGGGCGACAGGGCTACCGACACGGCGAGGCGCGGGCGGCCGTGCGTGACGAGTATCTGGCGCCCGAGCAGCGCGCGCGGATGCACACAGAGGCGGCCCGCCTGCTCTTCCAGGACGGTGCGCAGGCGGCGGAGGTCGGCACCCATCTGCTCGCCGCCGACCGTGCCGCGGACCCGTGGGCCGTCCCGCTGCTCATCGAGGCGGCCGAGCAGCACCTTCGCGAGCAGCGGGTCGACCGCGCCACCCCGTACATCCGGCTGGCGCAGCGGGAGGCCGCGAGCGAGCAGGACCAGGCCGCAGTGAGCCTGATGCTGGCCCGCACGGAGTGGCCTTTCAACCCGGCGGCGGTGGCCCGCCACCTCGGCTCCCGCACGGGCCTCGCCGCGGACCCGTCCCAGCAGGCGGCGCGGATGATCGGCAGCCTGCTCAGCCAGGGGCTGGTGGACCAGGCCAGCGAGGCGCTGCGGTGGATCAGCGAGTCGGGGTTCGACACCGAGCACGCGGACAGCGACGACTGGGTCGCCTTCAGGACCTGGCTGGGGTACACGTACCCCCCGTTGGCCCCCCACCTGTCCGCTGCCGCGCCGCGAGCGGTGGGCGGGCCGTCCGGGAGCAGGCCGCCCGCCGGCGAGCTGGCCAGTTCCGTCCACCTGCTCGGGTGCGTGCTGCGGGGCGATCTGGCCGGGGCGGCCCTGGATCTCGCCGAGGACCGGCTGCGCCGCCTGCCACTCAGCGAGAAGACGCTGCAGCCCCTGGGCATCACGCTGCGGGCGCTCGTGTACGCCGACCAGTACGGCACGGCCTCCGACTGGGGCGAGACGTTGTTCAGCGCGGTGAACCACCGGAACAGACCGAGCTGGCGCTATCTGCTCGCCACGATCATGGCCGAGGTGGCGCTGGGCCGGGGCGAGCTGGCGGCGGCGGTCGAATACGCGCGCACGGCTCTGACCTGCCGGGCGGATCTCGCCGGGCTGAAGGCGTCGGGTCAGCCGCTGGCGCTGCTCGTGCTGGCGCTGGTCAAGTCGGGGGACCTCACCGGTGCGCGCCAGCTGCTGCCGCAGCTGACGGCCGACGCGCCGCGCGACGGCCGGGACGGCCTCTACCTCCTGCATGCGCGGGGCCATTACCACCTCGCGAACCAGCAGCCCGATCTGGCGCTGCGGGACTTCGACGTCTGCGGCCAGCGCATGCTGGCCTGGGGGCTGGTCTCGGCGTCCTTCATCCCGTGGCGCACCGACCGGGCGCAGGCGCTACTCGCGCTGCACCGACGGGAGGAGGCTCGGGACCTGGCCGGCGACCAGCTCGCCGGCCTCCATCCGCTGCAGGGCCGCACGAGGGCGATGACGCTGCGCGTGCTCGCCGAGACGATGGAGCCCGGCTACCGCTCGGTCCTGCTGCGCGAGGCGCAGGCCGTCATGACCGCGGCACCCGACCAGGTCGAGCTGGGCAGGATTCACGGCCTGCTCGTTGAGGCCGAGCGCACCCCAGCCGGCACTGGCAGCAGACTGCCGCCGGCCGGCGACGACGCCGGCACGACCAGACCCGCCAGCACGACTGGATCGGACGGCGCCACCAGACCCGACAGGGCGCCGCAGGACGGTTCCGGTGCCATCGCCGAGCTGACCGCAGCCGAGCGTCGGGTCGCGCTGCTCGTGGGGCGCGGACGCACGAATAGCGAGGCGGCAAGCGAGCTGTACATCACAATCAGCACCGTCGAGCAGCATCTGACCCGGATCTACCGGAAACTGGGCATCAAGCAGCGCAGCGATCTTCGCGCCTGTCTGCTCGGCAGCGGCTGAGCGAGCGGCCGGGGTCACGGGCCGCTCGGCCCGTCACACCTGCAGCCCGTCCTCCAGATAGCCGAGGGCCCGATCGATGAGCGCGGGCAGGTCCGCCTGGGGATCCTCGGCCAGGGCGGGCAGCGTCGCCAGCAGCGCCCCGATCACGCTGCCGGCCACCGTCCGGACCGCCAGGTCGTCCTTCGGACGTTCGGACCGCTCCGCGATCGCGTCGGCCAGCAGGAGCATTGTCTGCGAGATCTGGTCGAGCATCGCGGCACGCAGCGCGGGCTCGGCGACGATGAGCGCGGTGCGCTCGCGGATCGCCGCAGCCTGCTCCGGGGTCAGCACGTCGAACTGCTCACGGATCGCGGCCCGGATCGCCGGGATCGGCGGGACGGCCGTGGGCTGGTTGTGGAACGCCGCGATGATTGCGGGGTCGAGGTCGTCCTGCAGGACGACCTCGTCCTTCGAAGGAAAGTAGCGAAAGAAGGTCGTCTCCGAGACCTCGGCCGCCGCGATGATCTGCTCGACGGTGGTGGCCTGGTATCCCTGCTCACGGAACAGCCGCAGGGCATGGGTCTGGATGGCGGCACGCGTGCGTGCCTTCTTACGTTCCCGCAGCCCAGGCGTTACCCGGTCAGTGTGCGACGGCATCCACAGCCCCTCCCTCGACGAGCGGCCGCTCGTCCGAGTCACGAGAGCTCCGCTCGCGCAGGGCGACCAGGGCGACCAGGGCACCGGCCAGCGCGATCGCGGCCCCCGTCAGGAATGCGACGCCCATCCCGTCGACGAACGCCGACTGGATTGTGTGTACCAGTCCCGGCAGACCGGCGCCGCGCGCAGCGCTCGTTCCCTCGTAAAGGCTCGTACGCGCGTCCGCGGCGACGGTGGCCGGCAGATGGGCGCCACCCAGGTGGGAGTGGTACGCGGCGACCAGCACGCTGCCGGTGATCGCCGTTCCGAGCGGTGCGCCCGTCTTGTTGAACGCCTGCACCAGGGCGGACTCGGTGCCGCTGCGTTCGACCGAGAGCCCGGCCAGCGCCGCGGCCGTCGCCGCCGACAGCGCCAGGCCGCTGCCCGCGCCGACAAGCGCCGTCCACGCGGCGGTGAAACCGATCCCCGAGCCGGGAGAGGCGGCGGCGCCCACCGCCACGCCGGTGGCGAGGACGAGGAATCCCAGCATGATGGTCAGGCGCGCGCCGATCCCGACCGCCATCCGGCTGGCCAGGCCCGCGCCGACGACCATCCCCGCGATCAGCGGAAGAAGGCGCAGGCCGCTGCCGAGCGTGCCGGTTCCCTGGACGCCCTGGAAGTACTGCGGCAACGTGAACAGCACACCGATCATCACGAGGCCCGCGAGCGCCGCCAGCGCCGAGCCCCACAGGAACGGGCTCGGCCGCAGCAGCCGGGGATCGACCAGCGGCTGGCCGCCGGGCCGCCCGCCGAGC
Organism: Frankia sp. AiPs1; assembly: GCF_023716945.1. Lineage (GTDB taxonomy): Bacteria > Actinomycetota > Actinomycetes > Frankiales > Frankiaceae > Frankia. The sequence continues at coordinate 8,690 of NZ_JAMQQF010000162.1, forward strand.
CGGTGCTCCCACCAGACGAACCCGGCCAGCACGAGCACGCCGGCCGTGGTCGCCACCAGCGCGTCCGGGCTGCCCCAGCCGTGATCGCCGGCGCGGACCAACCCGTAGGTCATGACCGCCAGTCCGAGGGCGGAGGCCGCCGTGCCGACCGGGTCCAGGCCCGGGCGCTGCGCCGAGCGGGACTCCGGGATCAGCACGAACCCGATGACCAGCGCGACCACGACGATCGGCACGTTGATCAGGAAGACCCATCCCCACCAGAACCGGGACAGCATCCAGCCGCCGAGGATCGGGCCGAGCGGCAGCGCGATGAAGGACGCCGCCTGGTAGATCCCGACGGCTTTGGGCCGTTCCTCCTCGTTGAACAGGACGACCAGCGCCGACAGCGCCATCACCGTGATGCCGGCGCCGGCGAGGCCCTGCAGCAGCCGACCGCCCAGGAACATCGCCACCGATCCGGCGTAGGCGCACAGCGCCGAGCCGAGGCCGAACAGGACCAGGGACGACAACAGCACGGCGCGACGCCCGTAGCGGTCTCCGATCAGCCCGACCGGCAGCACCGTCGCCGCCAGCACTAGCAGGTAGCCGGAGGAGAACCAGACGAGATCGGACTGCGACGCGTTGAGGGCCTCTGACAGTGTCGGCTGGGCCACCGACAGCACCGTCCCGTCCAGGCTGACGGCGAGCACGCTGAGATTGACCGCCCCCAGCGCCCACCACCGCCGCGACGTGGATCCGTCCATCCAACAGTCTCCTTCTAATAGGTGTCACCTCAAAATGAGAGTACACCAACATCAATGAGTGGTCGACCGTCGGCGACGGGTTCGCCGCGCCCGACGACTGGTGGAGGGACGCGCTGCTCCAACGGAGATACCGACGACCGCACGGCGCGCGAGAAGGGGTCGCGGCGGCCCTGGAGCCCGTCGGGTAAGCCCTCGACCGACGGGCGGTCAGACGCCGGACAGGGGGATCCGGACGTCCCGCAGGTTCTTGTCGACGAGCAGGCGCAGTCCGGCGGCCTGACCGACGACGCCGAGCAGGTAGGCCCCCCAGGGGACGGCTCGGAAGGCGAAGGCCCCGCTCGCATCGGTACGCGTACGCAGCTCGAGGCCCGACCCGTCGGTACGGCGAACGACCACGGCCGGGACGGGGCATCCCCGCGCGTCACGGGCCGTTCCCGCGCAGGACAGCAGCCGACGCGTCAGGATGGCGTCCGCCACCAGCGACTCGCCGTCGCCCACGCACACCTGCCGCCGCCACTGCTGGTACTCGCGATGGATCACCATTAGGGTGTAGCCGCCGGGCGGAAGCCCGCCGGCCTCGAAGTCGCCGTTGTCGGACGTCACGGTGGAGCCCACCACCACGCCGCGCTCGTCCAGGAAGACGGCCAGGGCGTCGGGCACCGGCAGGTACAGCGCCTGCTCGCTGGCCCTCCCCCGCGCCATTGCCGTCTCGCGCTGCTCGAGGACGGTCTCGACGGCCAGCGCCGACGCGGTCACGTCGATGTCCTCGGCCGCGGGGATGTACCCGGCGGCACCGGACGGCCCTGCGCGTCGAGCACCCGCACGATGATGGAACCGGCCGCGCGGCGCCGTCTGCGCACGACGTTCCTCCTCCGCTGCCTGGTGGTGCCCGGCTCGGTCGGCACCCGGGCCGGGGCCACGCCCCGGTCCCGGCCGTGCCCGGCTCAGTCGGGCGCAGACCCCACGCGGAGGTCGTTGTCCAGGTGGGCGAGCATCTGGTCGAGGTCCCGTGCGACGTCGTGGTCCGGATCCTGGGCCCAGCGGATCATAGTACTCAGGATGACACCGAAGATCGCTGCGCTGAGTGCCCGGACGCCGGGGTCGCTCTCCGCGCGGCCCTCCCGCTCGGCGACCAGCGAAGTGATCATCTGGGTCGTCTGGGTGACGTTGCCCAGGCTGGCCGCCCACAGGCCGGGCACCGTCACCATCAGGACGTCACGGTCGCGCTGCGCGCGGAACTCCTCGGGCGACAGGCCGGCCAGCGTCTCCTGGATCGCACGGCGCAGCGCCAACAGGACGGGCAAGTCGGTCGGTTGGGCGCGCCACGCCTCGAGGAAGAACGCGTCCTGCTCGTCGGAGACGACCAGCTCGTCCTTGGTCGGGAAGTAGCGGAAGACCGTGCTCTGGGACACCTCGGCGGCCTCGGCGATCTGCTCCATGGTGGTCGCCTCGTAGCCCTGCTCGCGGAACAGGCGCAACGCCTCCTGCTGGATCGCGGCCCGCGTCTTGGCCTTCTTGCGCTCCCGCAGGCCGGTACCAGACCCCTCGACCGGTGCCGGCGGACGCTGCTCCTTCACAAGGCCCATCGTGGGAGGTCCCTTCCGTGCGCCGGGTGGTCGAACGTCCGGCCACGCGGTCATTCCGACCTTGGGTAGTTGCCCATCGGCAGAGTACAGTGCGCTCTGAACTGATGGTGCACTTGCAGATTATCCGCGCAGCGTAGCCGGCCCTCCACCGGCCGTCCGGCCAGGGACAAGGTCTCCACCGGCCGCGCGGACGGCGCCAACCGTTCGACGCCCGCCCGCGTGACGTGGACAGCCTCATCGTCCGGCGTTTCTCACAGCTCCCGGTCGAGCAGTTCGAAGATCTCGTCGTCGGTGACCGTGTCGAGGTCATCACCGTCGCTCGCCGCCGCGCCGTCGACGGCACCCGCGGCGGACTCCCGCCACCGCCACAGCAGGGTCTCCAGCCTGCCGGTGATCTCCTCGCGTACCGCCTCGTCGTCCGGCGCGCGGCCCAGTGCCTCCTCCAGCGCCCGCAGCGACGCCAGGACCCCGCCGGATGGCTGTTCGTCGTCGGTACCGCCGAGGCGCTCCAACAGGTGCGCGACGAGCGCGGCCGGCGTCGGGTGGTCGTAGATCAATGTGGCGGGAAGCTCCAGGCCCGTGGCCGCGGCCAACCGGCTCCTCAGCTCGACACCCAGCAGTGAATCGAAGCCGACCTGTAGGAAGGCCAGCTCCTCATCCAGCTCGAGGGGTCCCGCATGACCCAGGACGGCGCCAGCTTCGGCGCCCAGCGCCTCCAGCAGTACGGCCGCGCGCCCGGCTGACGGCGCCGCGGCCACGCGCGCGGCG
>NZ_JAMQQF010000163.1:0-3774 GCF_023716945.1 Frankia sp. AiPs1
TCCCGAAGCCGGCCGCCCCGCCGACGCCGGCAGCCGTCCCGAAGCCGGCCGCCCCGCCGACGCCGGCAGCCGTCCCGAAGCCGAACCAGAGCCCGAGCCCCGGAGCGCCGACCGATGAGCGACCTGCCAGACCCGGACATCCTGCTCGACGTCGCGCTGACGATCGCCCGCGAAGCCGGTGCGCTGCTCGCCCGGGGCCGCGAGGGCGCGGTCGCCGCGGAGACGACGAAATCCTCCCCCACTGACGTGGTCACCGCCCTGGACCGCGCCTCCGAGGCGCTGGTGGCCCGCCGGCTCGGTGAGCTGCGTCCGGGCGACGGCCTGCTCGGCGAGGAGGGATCCGACTCCGCCGGGTCGACCGGCGTGCGCTGGATCGTCGATCCGCTCGACGGCACGGTGAACTTCCTCTACCGGCTGCCGAACTGGGCGGTGTCGATCGCCGCGGAGGTCGACGGCGAGGTCGTCGCCGGCGTGGTGCACGCCCCGGCGATGGGCACGACCTACACCGCCGTCCGCGGCGGCGGCGCCTTCCGGGACGGCACGGCGCTGACCGGGTCGACGGTGACGACCCTGGCCGGCGCCCTCGTCGCGACCGGTTTCGGCTACCTGGAGTCCCGCCGCGCCGCTCAGGCCGCGGTACTCACCAGGGTGGTACCCCGAGTCCGCGACATCCGCCGGATGGGCGCGGCGTCGCTGGATCTGTGCGCCGCCGCCGGCGGCATCGTCGACGCCTACTACGAGCGCGGCCTCAAGCCCTGGGACCATGCCGCCGGCGGACTGGTGGCGGCGGAGGCGGGCCTGCGGGTCGGTGGGCTGCACGGCCGACCGGCGAGCGAGGACCTCACCGTCGCCGCCCCGCCGGCGCTGTTCGGCCCGCTCACCGACCTGCTCGCCGAGGACCCTCCGGCCGACCGGGACTAACCCGGCTCGCCGGCCGCGCCCAGCGGGCCGTCCGGTCAGGCCGTCCGGTCAGGCCGTCAGGCGTCAGGCGTCAGGCGTCAGGCGTCACGATTCGTCAGCCCTTCAGATCCTCAGGCCTTGGGCGCCTGCGAGATGCGCACCGTGTTGCCCGAGGGGTCCCGGAACGCGCAGTCGCGCGGGCCCCAGGGCTGGTCGATGGGCTCCTGCAGCACCTCTGCGCCGAAGGCCCGTACCGTCTCGAAGGTCGCGTCGAGATCGTCGGCGCGGAACACGATCACCGGCAGCACGCCCTTGGTGAGCAGCTCCTGCAGGGCGTCCCCGTCGGCCTGGGGTCGGCCGGCGTGCGGCTCGGAGAGGACGATCTCAAGGTCCGGCTGGGACGTGCTGGCGAGGGTGACCCACCGGAAGCCGTCCGAGGCGACGTCGTTGCGCACCGCCAGGCCGAGGGCGTCGCGGTAGAAGGCCAGCGAGTCGTCCAGATCGTTGACGGTGATGTGGCAGTACTGCAGTGAGACGGTCATGCGGCCAACGCTAGGGGCCGGCCGCGCGGACCGCTTCTCCAATCCTGACCGGTTCTCCCGTCCTGGCCGGCTGGCCGGTAACCGCCTGGTCTCTGGTCGGACGGGTGCGCGCCCTGGCGACGCAGGCGGGCATCGCCTGCACGGCACGGTGCTCCCGGGCCCGGTAGGCGCTCGGCGTCATCCCCACGAGCTCGGTGAACCGAGAGCTGAACGAGCCGAGGGAGGTGCAGCCGACCGCCATACACGTATCGGTCACGCTCATGCCCGCGCGCAGCAGCGCCATCGCCCGCTCCACTCGCCGGGTCATCAGGTAGCTGTACGGCGTCTCGCCGTAGGCCGCCCGGAACGCCCGGGAGAAGTGCCCCGGCGACATCAGCGCGCGGCGGGCCATGGTCGGCACGTCGAGCGGACGCGCGTACTCCCGGTCGACCAGATCCCGCGCCCGGCGCAGGTGCGCGAGGTTGGCAAGGGAGCGCCGATCCACCGGACGAGGATACCGTCCGCTCCTGCTGACCTGCGCGAATGCGGGGATCCCGGCCCGCCGCCGACTGCCCGATCAGCAACTGACCGATCAGCGGAGGCCCGGTCAGCGGAGGCCCGATGCGCGGAGGCCCGATCAGCGGCTGCCGGATCAGCGGAGGTCCGCGGTCGCGGCGGGGGCGGCGGGGTTCGGTCCGGCGCTGGAGCCGGTGTCGCCGTACCAGACGGTCCGCCGGACGTGGTCGACGTAGCTGACGATGATGTGCACGACCCGGCGGGAGACGTCGTCGGCGTCGTAGTCGGGGACGACTCGTGCTCGGCGGTCGCTTTCGGCCTCCCGCACCATCAGCTCGACGGCGTCGAGGATCCGCTCCGGGCGCAGCACGCTGGCGACGAGCACCCCGCGGTCCATGCCCTCCGGCCGTTCGTGTGCCTCCCGGACGAGCACGGCGGGGAAGCCGACGAGGGAGGCTTCCTCGGTCAGGGTGGCGCTGTCGGAGAGCACGCACAGGGCGGCCCGTTGCAGCGCGATGTAGTCGGCGAAGCCGAACGGCCGGCAGAAGCGGACCCGCTCGTCGAGCATGGGCGCCCGCCCGGAGCGGCGCAGCGCGCCGAGCCGGTCCCGGGTCCGCGGATGGGTCGACACGATCACCGGCAGCCGGTACCGGACCGCCAGCCGGTTGAGGGTCTCCAGCAGGGCCGACAGCGCCTCGGGCCGGTCGACGTTCTCCTCCCGGTGGACGCTGGCGAGCAGGTAGCGTCCCGCCTGCACACCGAGGGTGGACAGTGCCGATGAGGTGTCGATGAGCGGGGCGTAGTGGGTGAGCACCTCCTTGACCGGGGAGCCGACCACGAAGATCCGCTGGGCGGGCAGCCCCTCGGCGAGCAGATGCCCGCGAGCCCGTTCGGTCAGGGCCAGGTGGACGTCACTGAGCTGGTCGGCGACCCGCCGGTTGATCTCCTCCGGGACCCGCTGGTCGAAGCAGCGGTTGCCGGCCTCCAGGTGGAACACCGGGATGCGGCGGCGCTTGGCGGCGATCGCGGCGTAGCAGGTGTTCGTGTCGCCGTAGAAGAGCATGGCGTCGGGGGCCTCGGCGGCGAGAACCGGGTCGAGCCGCGAGATCAGCCGGCTGATCGTCTCGGCGGGGGTGGGCCCGGCGGCGTCGAGCACGTGGTCCGGCCGGCGGAGGCCGAGTTCGTCGAAGAAGACCTGGTTGAGCTCGTGGTCGTAGTTCTGCCCGGTGTGGACCAAGCGCAGGTCGACGGCCCGGTCGAGGGCGGCGACGACCCGGCTGAGCTTGACCACCTCCGGCCGGGTGCCCGCGACCACCAGCACCCGCAGGCGGCGCTCGGCCGGTCCGCCCGCCCGCGACACCGCGGATGCCTGCCGGGCGGCGGTCAGCGAGGAGCGGCGCGGCTGCGGCCCGCTGGGCTGCGGCACCAGCGGCTTGACCCGCTCGCCTGGCAGCCCCGACGGAACCGTCGGTACGGAGGGCCCGCTCTGCTCCGGAGTACCACGCGGCATTCGGATTCCCCCTAGCGCGACGCGTCGTCACCAGCGGCCGGGGGCCCGCCCGGACGATCGCCGGGCGGCCCGGGGCTGCCTCACAGGGGGAACGTATCACCGTCTGTAGTTTTCAGATAACCCAGCGACGCCACTTCGTCCGCGGCAGAGCGTCGGCGCGAGCTCGGCGGCGGCGGATGCGGGGGAGAGCGCCTCCATGGTTCCTCTGTAGGGTTCGGCGCCCGATTCGTCCCCACAGAAGAGACAGACCGCGCCGCCCCCTTGCACCCCACCTCGCCGGCCCAGGCGTTCGCGGCGGCCGCTGCCGCCGCCGCGCCCCGGCCGGAC
>NZ_JAMQQF010000163.1:3784-11589 GCF_023716945.1 Frankia sp. AiPs1
GTTGGGCCGCGCTTTTCGGCCGCAGAAAGTAAGATCCGCGCGCCCCGCGTGGCCCCCCCCCGCGGCCGGCCCGGGCTGGCGGGGCGGCGGAAGCCCCCGCGCCGCCTGGGCCGGACGCCCCTCGGTCCGACGCAGGGGGCCAGCGCAGGACGCAGGGGGCTAGCGCACGACGCAGGGGGCCAGCGCAGGGCGCGCAGGGGGCTAGAGCAGCGAGCGCAGGACGTAGAGCAGGATGCCGCCGTGGCGGTAGTACTCCGCCTCGCCGGGGGTGTCGATGCGCACGACCGCGTCGAAGGACTTGTCCCCCGCGCGGACGGTGAGCGACGGCGTCTTCTCGTCGACGCTGGCCAGACCGGTGATCGTGAACGTCTCCTCGCCGGTCAGGCCGAGCGACTCGACCGACGCACCCACCGGGAACTGCAGGGGCAGCACGCCCATGCCGATCAGGTTGGACCGGTGGATCCGCTCGTAGGACTCCGCGATCACCGCGCGCACGCCGAGCAGCGCGGTGCCCTTGGCGGCCCAGTCACGCGACGAGCCCGAGCCGTACTCCTTGCCGGCGAGCACGACCAGCGGCACGCCCTCGGCGGCGTACTTCTGCGCCGCGTCGTAGATCGCCAGCTGCTCGCCGTCGGGCAGGTGCCGGGTGACGCCGCCCTCGGTGCCCGGCGCCAGCCGGTTGCGCAGCCGGATGTTGGCGAACGTGCCACGGATCATGACCTCGTGGTTGCCGCGCCGCGACCCGTAGGAGTTGAAGTCGCCGGGGGCGACGCCGTGCTCGGCGAGGTAGCGGCCGGCGGGCGAGTCCTTCTTGATCGAACTGGCCGGGGAGATGTGGTCGGTGGTGACCGAGTCCCCCAGCACCGCGAGCACGCGGGCGTCGATGATGTCGGTACGCGCCTCGGGCTTGGTCGCCATGCCCTCGAAGTACGGAGGGTGACGGACGTAGGTCGAGTCGTCGGCCCAGGCGAACGTCCGCGACACCTCGCCGCCGTCGCCGACCGGCAGCGAGCGCCAGCGCTCGTCGCCGGACAGGTCGGCGTAGTCCGCCTCGAACATCTCCGACTGAATCGCGTCGGCGACGACCGCGGACACCTCGGCCTCACTCGGCCAGATGTCGCGCAGGTACACCGGCTGGCCGTCGCTGCCGTGGCCGAGCGGGTCGGTGTCGAGGTTGATGTCCATCGTGCCGGCCAGCGCGTAGGCGACGACCAGCGGCGGGGACGCCAGGTAGTTCATCTTGACGTCGGGGTTGATCCGGCCCTCGAAGTTACGGTTGCCGGACAGCACGCTGACCACCGCGAGGTCGGCGTCGGTCACCGCCGCGCTGATCTCCTCCGGCAGCGGGCCGGAGTTGCCGATACAGGTGGTGCAGCCGAACCCGACCAGGTTGAAGCCGACCTTGTCCAGGTACGGCACGAGCCCGGCCCGCTCGTAGTAGTCCATGACCACCTTGGAGCCGGGGGCCAGCGTCGTCTTGACCCACGGCTTGCGGGTCAGCCCCTTCTCCACGGCATTGCGGGCCAGCAACGCCGCGCCGATCATGACCTGCGGGTTGGAGGTGTTGGTGCAGGAGGTGATCGCGGCGACCGCGACGGCCCCGTGGTCGATCTCCACCGTGGTGCCGTCGGCGAGGGTGACCGACGTCGGGTTGGCCGGACGGCTGGTGATGTCGCCGGCGACGGCGTTCACCGAGATCGGCGCGTCCGACGGCTTGTCCTCGAACGCCGCCGCCGGGTCGGAGGCGGGGAACGACTCGGCGTCGGCCTCGTCCGCGCCCCCGTTGGTGAACACCGAGGGCTGAGCGTAGTTGACCAGCGCAGCGCGGAACGCCTGCTTCGCGTTCGACAGCGGCACGCGGTCCTGCGGCCGCTTCGGCCCGGCCAGCGACGGCACGACCGTCGACAGGTCGAGCTCGAGGGTGGTCGTGTAGGCGGCCTCGCGGCTCGGGTCGTGCCAGAGCCCCTGCTCCTTGGCGTACGCCTCGACCAGCGCCACCTGCTCCGCCGAGCGACCGGTCAGCCGCAGGTAGTTCAGCGTCTCGTCGTCGATCGGGAAGATCGCGCAGGTGGAGCCGTACTCGGGGCTCATGTTGCCGATGGTCGCCCGGTTGGCCAGCGGCACGTTGCCGATGCCCTCGCCGTAGAACTCGACGAACCGGCCGACGACGCCGTGCCGGCGCAGCTGCTCGGTGATGACGAGGACCATGTCGGTGGCCGTCGTGCCGGCGGGCAGCTCGCCCGTCAGCTTGAAGCCGACGACGGTCGGGATCAGCATGCTCACGGGCTGGCCGAGCATCGCGGCCTCGGCCTCGATGCCGCCGACGCCCCAGCCGAGCACGCCCAGGCCGTTGATCATCGTGGTGTGGCTGTCCGTGCCCACCAGGGTGTCCGGGTAGGCCAGCGTGCCCTCGGGAGTGTCCTTGGTGAACACCACCCGGGCCAGGTGCTCCAGGTTGACCTGGTGCACGATGCCGGTGTTCGGCGGGACGACGGTGAAGTTGTCGAACGCCTCCTGGCCCCAGCGCAGGAACTGGTAGCGCTCCCGGTTGCGGTCGAACTCCAGCGCGGCGTTGAGCTCGAACGCGTCCGGCCGGCCGAAGTGGTCGGCGATGATCGAGTGGTCGATCACCAGCTCGGCCGGCGCCAGCGGGTTGATCTTCGCCGGGTCGCCCCCGAGGGCGGCCATCGCCTCGCGCATGGCGGCGAGGTCGACCACACAGGGAACGCCGGTGAAGTCCTGCATGATCACGCGGGCGGGGGTGAACTGGATCTCCTGGCTCGGTGCTGCCGCCGGGTCCCAGTTCGCCAGCGCCCGGACGTGGTCCGCGGTGATGTTGGCGCCGTCTTCGGTGCGCAGAAGGTTCTCCAGCAGCACCTTCAGGCTGTAGGGGAGTCGATCGGCCCCGGGCACCGCGTCCAGCCGCCTGATCGTGTAGGTGCGATCACCCACCGCGAGCGATCCGGTACTGCCGAAGCTGTCCATCGTTCTCCTCCTCGTGACCCGCCGTCCGTCACCCGCGGACAGCGGGGCTTGCCACCATGGTCGCGCCCCTGCGGCTACGCCTTGACGACGCCGCCGACGGCGGCTGGCGTACGCGCAGGGCCGCCCGCGGCGTCGGCCATCCTCGGCCGGCTCGTGTCCATCCTGGCATTTCCCGCCTTACGGGATCGCGCCCGAGGGGTTGTGACACAGCCGACGCGACCGCAGCCACCGAGGCTCGATCGGTCCCGCCCGTCGCGGCGGGGTTGCCGGATCCCACCGTACGGCGACCCGGGGGGACGTGCGACCATTTAATTAGCCGTGCTAACGATATCAGACGGATCCGCCGCGAGCTCCGCGGCAAACCGGTCGAGGAACACCTCCCGCTTACGCTGCGGGCTCATCGCCCCGGTGCCCACCGAACGGGCGAGCATCCGCCGCTCCCACTCCTCGACATCGGTCACCACCCGGGCCGGCGCCCCCGCGACCAGGGACCGCGCCGGCAGGTCGCGCATCACCACGGAGCCGGCGGCGATCACCACATCGGAGCCGATCGTGACGCCCGGCATGATGATCGTGTTCATCCCGATCGCCGTGTCGTTGCCGACCCTGATGGGCGCGACCACGTCGATGTCGGGATGTTCACGGCGCAGCCGGGTGGCGGCGCCGTCATGCGTGATGAACCGGACGCCGTCCGCGATGGCCACCCGATCGCCCAGCCTGATCAGGTAGGGCTCGGTGCCAAAGGTGGCGGCGGTGACCCCGATGAACCGGCAGTCCGCGCCGAGCCGCACCCCGAGGCTGCGGGCATAGCCCACCGGGTCGGTTCGCAGCAGATAGGTACGCAACCCCGCCCGTGCCGCCCGGCCGGGCAGCGCCGCCAACGGCGACAGGCGGACCCGGCCGGCCAGTGCCTCCCCGCCCGGCCGGCCCGTCCCGGGACGACGGATCGACCGGCGCGCAGCGGACGACGAAGACGACTGCGCCGGGTGCGACAACTGCGACGGCTGCGACGACTGCGCCGGGTGGGACGGCTGCGACGACGCCGGCTGGACCGAGAAGGGCTTCGGGGACGACGGGGACGGAGCCCGATGCAGCCCCCGGCGCGGCGTGTGCCGCACCCGGTCGGCGTGGTGCAGCGCCGCCACCACGTCCTGACTGAGCGCCCGGCGGTCGAGCAGCTTCTCCGCCCGCAGCCGGGCCGCCTCACCGCGGCGGCGGGCCGCGGGCGTGCGCCGGCTGGCAGCAGCCTCCTGCAGGGCGGCGCCCATCGCCACGGCGTCGCCGAGCCCGACGAGCCAACCGGTCTCCTCGTCGACCAGTTCCGGCAGCCCGCCGGCCGCGGTGGCGATCGAGGGCACCCCGCACGCGGACGCCTCGGCACCGGCACCATAGCTTTCCGACCACGACGACACGACGTTGACGTCCGCGGCGGCGTAGAACGGCCGGACGTCGGTGACGCTGTCGACCCAGCGGACCCCGTCGGCTCCGGGCAGTCGGGCGGCCCACGCCCGGATCTGCTCGCGGTAGCTTTCGCCGGCCTCGCCGTAGCCCCCGCCGAGCAGGATCAGCGTCCCGCGGCCGCCCCGCTCGGCGAAACGGGCCCACGCCGCGAGGAGCACCTCGTGCCCCTTCACGCCCTGGCCCGGATGGACCAGCCGCTTCGGTGGGTAGAAGTACGCCACGCAGACCGCGACGAACTCGTCGCCGCCGAGGCCGAGCTCCGCCCGCGCCGCCCGCCGCCGCTCGTCGTCGGCCGGACTGAAGCGCTCCAGGTCGACGCCGTAGGACAGGGTGCGCATCCGGTGCGCCGGCAGTCCGAGGGCGGCGTACCGCCGGCGGATGTCCGCGCTGGACGCGATGAGCAGGTGGTCGAGCCGGCACAGCACCCGCTCGACCCACCGGATCAGCGTGTTGTCCAGGTAAAGCGGGCCCGCGACCATGTACACCCGGGTGATCCGGGTACCCAGCGTGGCGAGCCGGACCACCAGTGCCGACGCGTACAGGTGATAGTGCACGACGTCGACGCCGAGCTCGCGCAGCCTCGCCCGCAGGCGGACGATCCCGACGAGCTGTGCAGCCGGCGACGCGCCGCGACGGGGAGCCGGGCTCTCGACGACCTCGATCCCCAGCGCCGTCAGCTCCCGCGCCACCCGGCTGTCGGTGTGGTCGGGCGCGGGCAGCAGCACGACCACCTGGTCGCCGGACTCCCGCGCGGCGAGCACATGCGGAATGAGCCACAACGGCCCGTCCCCGGTCTTGACCAATGTGGCGATCTTCATGCGGAACGGTCCTTCCGGGTCGTGGACAGCTCGGCGGCGGGCGCCGCCGCAGGTCTCGGGACGCGAGGCGTGGCCGGCCGGCGGGCCACCCACAGGCAGGCCCGGCCGGACAGGTAAGCCGCGCCGGACAGGTCGAGGGCGGCCTCCAGCGGCCGCAGGCGCGGGCGGGGAACGCGGGCGGACACGGCCCGGCCGGCGGCGGTGAACTCCAGCACCGTGGCCAGCGCGCCGTAGGGATGCGCCCGCACCTGCTCGAAGCCGACGGCGCGCAGCACCGCGGACAGCTCCGCCGGGGTGAAGGCGTACTGGTAGAACGCCCCAGCCCCCACCCCCGCAGGTGGCAGTGGCAGCCAGACCGGCCCCTCGCCCGCGCCACCGACCCCCGCGCCACCGACCCCGGCGCCACCGACCCCGGCGCCACGGCCCAGGGTGCGCAGCAACGGGCTGAAGCACGGCGTGGAGACCAGCGCGATCCCGCCCGGTCGCAGCACCCGCAGGGTCTCGCGCAGCACCTCCTGCGGGCCGTCCTCGAAGTGCTCGCACACGCCGGGCGAGTAGACGGCGTCGTACCGGCCGTCGGGCACGTCGAGCCAGCGGACATCCCCCCGCCAGACGCGGATCTCGGGAGCGGCCGCGCGCAGCCGCTCGACTGTCCGCGGTGCCCAGTCCACCGCCTCGGCGACGAATCCCCGCGCCGCCATCGCGACGCTGAAGTGCCCGGGCCCGCACCCGGCCTCCAGGACCCGGCCGCCCGGCCGCAGGTGGCGGCGGACCGCCCGGCGCTGATGGAGCGGGAGATGGCCGGCGCGGGCACGGCGGTAGTCCGCGGGCTGGGCGTCCCACCGCTCGTCCCAGTAGGCGGCGTCGGCTGCCTGTCGGTAGAACACCAGCCGCCCGCCGTGGGCGGTCGGCTCGACGACGAGAGTGTCGCGCGCCGGCTGTGGTGCCATCAGGGCATCCCCTTTCCGAGGACTGTCAGCGGCTCGTCACCGCCGGGCTCGCGCGGTTGGCCTGGTCCGGACGGACTTGGCGCGGTCGGCCGCGCGGTCGGCCGCACGGTTGGCAGCACGGCCGGCAACGCGGTTGCCAAGGCAGTTGGCAGCGCGGCCGGCCGCCCGGCTGGCAGCGGGCCGGGAAAGGCCGGTGGGGCGTCGAGCTCCCCCCGCAACGCGCGGCGGGCCAGCGCCGTCATGACCGCGTAGGCGAGCATGCTGCCGATCGCGGCGCCGACGGCGCCCCGCCAGGGCACGAGCACCGGGTAGGTCGCCAGCGACACGGCCAGGCCGAGCAGCCCGGCGCCACCGGCCGCGCGGGTCCGGCCGAGGCCGGTCAGCGCCCGGCACTCGACCAGGAACGGGGCCAGCAGGAGCTCGGCGAGCAGCAGCAGGCGCATCGGGGTGACCGCCGCGGCATAACCAGACCCGAACAGGGTTCGCACCAGCCACGGCGCGACGACCGCGAGGGCGCCCGCGGCGACCAGCAGGATGGCCAGCAGGCCGCGGGTCACCGTCCGCAGCGCCGCGCGGGACAGAACACCCCTCGCGGCACGGTGGAAGACCACCTGGCCGACCGAACCGGGCAGCAGGCGCAGCGCCTCGCCGCTGGCGGCGGCGATCGAGTACACGGCGGCAGCGCCGGCGCCGCCGAAGGCCGCGACCAGCAGCCGGTCGAACCGGAACGCCATCGTCGCGCCCACGTTGAGGCCGAGCGCGGGGACACCCTTGACGACCAGCAGCCGCCAGGCCCACGGGTCGGCCCGCGGCCGCACCGACAGCCCCAGCCGGGCCAGCGCCGCCACCCCCGTCACCGCCTGCGCGGCCCAACACAGCGCGAGGATCATCAGGATGTGCTGCAGGGATGGCTGGTGCGGGCCGGCGAGCAGCAGCCCGAGCTGGGCGAGCCCGGTGGCAGCGACGAGCCCGGCGGCCAGCACGATCGAACCGGCGGCGTTGAGGGCGTCGAGCACCTGCACGGCGAGCAGGTTCGCGGCGGCGAGGACGGCGATCGCGAGCGTCAGACCGGTGTCTGTCCGCGCCCCGCCGGACAGGTGGATCACCTGCAGCGACGCCGCGGTGATCAGGACGGTGGCAGGTGGGGTCGCGGCGAGGGACAGTCCCAGGTAGTCACCGAGGGACACGCGGGGGTCGCCCCGGCCGAAGTAATGCCGGAACGCGACGTTGGTACCGAGCCCGCCGACGAGCGAGCCGAGCGCGGAGACCGTCAGCAGGACCACCAGCGCCCCGCGCCCGCTCAGGGGCAGCATCCGCGCGGTGATCACCGCCTGGCCCAGGCTGGCGACGGCGGACAGCGCCAGCCACCCGGTGACCACCGCGCCGACCCGACCGATCCCGCGATAGGGGTGCGCCGCGCCCGCCCTCCGACCCGGCCTGGGCGGTGCGGGGTCCACCATCGTCCGCGACCCCCTGGCCGGCGCACCCAACGCCACCGCCGATTCGGACCACGCCGGCAGGGCCTGCTGCCCTGCCCACCCGGGTAGCCGCACCGACCGTGCCGGCGGCCGTCCGAGCTGCCCGAGCTGCC
>NZ_JAMQQF010000164.1 GCF_023716945.1 Frankia sp. AiPs1
GCGCGGTGGTGGGCGGCGGCGCGGTGGTGGGCGGCGCGGCCAGCGCCCAGGCCGACCCGGTCCGGCGCAGCAGCAGCGCGTCCGGATGGCCGGCATTGACGTAGTGCAGCTCCCCGCTGCGTGGATCGACGACGGCGATGATGGCGGTGGCGAACATCTCCTCGGTCTCGCCGAGGTTCTCCACCGCCCACTCCACCGCGGCGGCCGGCCCGGCACCGGTGGACAGCGCGGCGTCGAGGAGCTGCTTGAGTCGCAGGGCGAAGACGCCTGCCGCGGCGCCGTGGCCCGAGACGTCGCCCACGACCACGGCGACGCGTCCGTCGGGCAGTTCGAAGGCGTCGTACCAGTCCCCCGCGAGCTCCCCCTGAGCCGGGTCGACGCGCCCGTGCAACATCAGCCCGCGGGCTCGCAGCAGTGAGGGGGTGAGCGCGTCACGCAGGGCGATGACCGCGGGCCCCTGCTGCGCCAGGGCCTCCCAGGACCGCTCGTTCTGCCGCACGAGGCGTACGAGCTGGGCGCGCATCGTCTCGACGTCGGCCGCCAGCGCCACGATCTCCGCCGGGCCCACCAGGGGGATCTGCGTGTCGTAGCGCCCGGCTGCCACGGAGTTCACCGAGCGTTGCAGGGCGCCGATCGGACGCAGCAGCCAGCGCCGCAGCACGATCATGATCGTCACCAGGACGCCGAGGATGACGAACATCGCGCTGGCCAGCGAGCTCAGCAGCAGCACCGAGGAGCTCTCGACCCGGCCGGACGCCTCGACCTGCTCGCGGTCGATCTGTTCGGCGAGTCGCGCGGTCTGGCGGCGCAGCTCGTCGAAGTCGCGGCGGGCGTTGGCGCGCACGATGCCGGCGGCCCCGGCGACGTCGCCGCGGGCCATCGCGGCCAGCTCCGGCTCGACGACCTCGCGCCGCCAGGTCCCGTAGGCGACGTCCACCCGGGTCCGCTGCGCCCGCAGATCGGGGAAGTCGGCCATCAGGTCGTTCAGGCGCGCGTTGAGCGCGGGGATCGAACGCCGGGAATCGTCGAACGGCGCCAGGAAGCCGCGGTCGCGGGTGACGATGTAGCCGCGCAGCGCGCTTTCCTGATCGACGAAGTCGGCGAGGAGCATCGCGGTGGTCGTGGCCGCGGGGTCCAGGTGCTTTCCCCGCTCGGCGGCGGCGTGCCGCGACCGCAGGGCGGAGGCCACGGCCAGCACCAGCATCAGGATGATCGCGATGCTGGCGAGCAGCGTCAGCGTCCGGATGCCGCGCCGGAGGCCAGCCGTTTCGCTCACGCCAGGATTGTCGTCCACCCGTCGGGGGCGGGTTGTGCCGGGTGACGGGCGCCCCGCCGTACCGGGTGTTCGGCCGGTCGTCCGGCGGGCAGCCACGACCTGCAGCCCGCCGGTCCGGCACACCCGCCGGCCGAAGCAGGCGCACCGAGCAACCGGAGACACGGCCGGTGGTACCGGTACCTCGCGGCCAGAAAATGGGACCACGTCGCGGATGTACGAAAAACGAAGCAGTCTGGCAATTCAGCCGAAATCGATGATTTTTTGGTTCACGCCGAGCCCCGGCGCGTGCCGCGCTCAACCGGCGGGAAAACACAGGTTGAAGGCGCGGAGTCGGAACTCGGCTCGCGGGCTGGTCGTTGACATCCGTGGACGTGCCGCCCCCTGACTTCCGCGGGGGCGCGTCACCGACCGGGCCGCGAGCGCTCACGGACCGCCCCGGTCGCACTCACCGGCACTCGCCAATGCCCCGACGCTCGCCATTGCCCCGACGCTCGCCAATGCCCCGACGTTCCGCATTGCCCCGACGCTCGCCGATGCGGGGCGCCCCCTGCGGCGGGCATCCGACGCTCCGGGTCCGACACACAGGGTCCGACACACAGGGTCCGCGACACACAGGGTGGGAGCAGCGCCACGATGACTTCCGGTTCGGCCACCGACCCGGCCCACGCAAACCACGACCCGGCCCACGCAAACCACGACCGGGCCCCTGCGGGGCATGACCCGGCCCAGGGGACGGTCACGTCGGCGGCCGTCATGGACGGTACCGCGGGCCTGGCCCGCGCCGACACGGCGATCTGGACCCGTGGCCTGACCAAGCGCTACGGCGCCCGGCGCGCCGTGGACCATCTCGACCTTCAGGTGCCCCGCGGGGCGCTGTCCGGCTTCGTCGGGCCGAACGGCGCCGGCAAGTCCACCACCCTGCGGATGCTGCTGGGCCTCATCCGACCCTCGGCCGGCCACGGCCACGTTCTTGGCGAGCCGATCACCGAGCCGGACCGCTACCTGCACCGGGTCGGCGCGATGATCGAGGGCCCGACCTTCCACCCGGGCCTGTCGGGCCGGCGCAACCTCGATCAACTCGCGATCCTGCGCGGGATCGGGGGTTGGCGGCGGGCCCGCCGGCAGCGCCGCGTCGAGGAGGTGCTGGGGCAGGTGGGCCTGGGCGAACGGGCCGACGACCGGTTCAGCACGTACTCGCTCGGCATGAAGCAGCGCCTGGGCATCGCCGCCGCCCTGCTGCCCGATCCGTGCCTGCTCATCCTGGACGAACCGACCAACGGTCTGGACCCGGCGGGGATCCGGGAGATCCGGGCGCTGCTCGGCCAGCTTGCCGGCGGGGGGATGACCGTCTTCGTCTCGAGCCACCTGCTCACCGAGGTCGAGCAGATCTGTGACCACCTCGTCATGATCAACGGCGGGCGGATGCTGTTCCAGGGCCACGTCACCGACCTGCTCGCGGCCGAGGACCCCCGCATCCTGATGATCCCCGAGCACGATGCCGACGCGCGCCGGCTCGCCGGGCTGCTCGGCGACGAGGGCCTGCGCGTCGAGATCGACCTGCGCAACGGTCCCCCGGACGCCTCGGCCACCCGGGGTCGCCGGCCGGTCGTGACTGCGCACGCCCCGGAGGGACTGGCCGCTCACCTCAACCGGCTCGCGATGCACGCCGGCATCACCCTGCGCTCGCTGCGCACCCACCGACCCAACCTGGAGGAGACCTTCCTGCGCGTCACCGGAGAGATCGACGGCGACCTGGTCCGGACCGTCCAGGCCGGCCAGGAGCCGGACGGAAGCGTGCCGTCGCCCGCGGGCGCCGGGCTCGACCCGGCCCACAGCCGCGGGGGTGCCACGTGATCGCGACGTTCCGGGCCGAATGGGTACCCATGCTGCGGCCCCGGTTCCTGCTGGGCACGCTCGGCGCCGTGGTCGGGTGTGCCGTCCTCGGCACCGTGCTGACCTTCTTCTCGGTCGGGCACCGGGACTTCGACGGCGATCCGGTCACCGCCGCCGCCCTGTCCCGGTCGGACGGCCTGATCCAGGGCGTGCAGGCCGTCAGCATCCTGCTGGGGGTGGTGGCGCTGTCGATCGTCGCCGCCGCCCTGGCCGGTGACCACAGTCATGGCACTCTGCGCAACCAGCTCGTCGCCCGACCCCACCGGGCCCAGCTGCTCGCCGGGAAGCTGCTCGCCCTGGCGGCCTTCGTCGTCCTCATCGTCGCGGCGGCCACGGCCGTCTCGGTGGGGCTGTCGTTCCTGCTCGCGCCGACCCGGGGGGTGTCCACCGCCGCCTGGAGCAGTGGGGCGGGACTGGCCGATCTCGGCACCGGCTTCGTCAACCTGTGCCTGGGCTCGCTGGGGTACGCGGCGATCGGGGCGTTGGCCGCGATCCTGTTGCGCGGGCCGGCGGCGGCGATCGCCGTCGCGCTCGCCTACGCGCTTCCGGTGGAGATGCTGATCGCCCGCATCTACCACCCGGCCCGCTCCTGGCTGCCGGTGCAGCTCATGCAGGAGATCGCCACCGGCGGCGCCGCCGCCCCCATGCCCTACGCGGACGCCCTGCTGCGCGGGGTGGTCTACGCCGGTGTCATGGTGCTGCTCGCTCTGCTGGTCTTCCGGCGCCGGGACATGACCGCCTGACCGACCCGGGCCGACGTCAGTGCCCGGAGGTCGTCAGTGTCCGAAGAGGTGAGTGCCCGAAGCGGTCAGTGCCGGAGGACGTCAGTGCCCGAAGGACGTCAGTGCCCGAAGACGTCGGAGTCCAGGGCGTCGGCCTCGCCGGCGGCCCCGCGGTCCAGGCCGGAGATGGCCGCGACCTCCTGCGCGGTCAGGCTGAAGCCGAACACATCGATGTTCTCGGCCAGCCGGGCCGGGCTGGCCGACTTCGG
Source organism: Frankia sp. AiPs1 (assembly GCF_023716945.1). Lineage (GTDB taxonomy): Bacteria > Actinomycetota > Actinomycetes > Frankiales > Frankiaceae > Frankia. The sequence continues at coordinate 4,161 of NZ_JAMQQF010000164.1, forward strand.
CACCGCCACCACGCCCAGCTCGACGTGCCACCGCAGCACGATCTGTGCGGGGGTGCGGCCGTGCGCGGCGGCGATCCGGGTGATGACGGGTTCGTCGAGAAGGCCGGTGCCGGCACCCAGCGGGCTCCATGCCTCGGTGACGATGCCGTGCTCGGCGTGGTAGCCGCGGACCGCGCCCCGGCCGAGCCGCGGATCGAGCTGGATCTGGTTGACATCCGGGGCCACCCCGGTCTCGGCCAGCAGCCGGTCCAGGTGGGTCGTCTTGAAGTTCGACACGCCGATGGCCCGCACCTGACCGTCCTTCACCAGGTCGACGAGGCCCTTCCAGGCGGCGACGTACCGGTCCCGCCCCGGATTGGGCCAGTGGATGAGCAACAGGTCGACGTAGTCGAGGCCCATCCGCCGGGTGCTCTCCGCGGCTGCCCGACGCACGCCCCGCACGCTGTGTGAGCGCTTGTTGAACTTCGTGGTGACGAACAGCTCCTCGCGGGCCACCCCGGCGGCGCGGATACCGGCGCCGACCCCCTTCTCGTTGCCGTAGTTGTGGGCGGTGTCGATCAGCCGGTAGCCCAGGCCGATCGCCTGCTCCACGACGCCCTGGACCGCGCGGTCGTCGAGCGGCCAGGTCCCGAGCCCGAGCTGGGGCATCCGGGCGCCGTGCGCGAGGGGGACGGTGGGAACGGGCGAAGGTGGCACGGCTCGCAGACCTTTCTGTCACGATGAGGCAGACCCAGCGAGCGGGCCCGGACGCGCGGGGAGCAGACTGCCAGCATGAGTGCCGCCAGGGACGACAGACTCGCCATGCAGCTACCTGCGGACTCGGCGGGCGTCATCCGTTCCGCCGCGGAGGGTGAGGGCCTGTCCCTTGAGGACTTCGCTGTCGAGGCGATGAAGCGGTACGCCCAGGAGGTGCTGGCCGACCGGCGGCTGTTCCGCGTGCCGGACACGGACTGGAGCGCTTTCGAGGCACTGCTCGACGGGCCGTCGGCGGACACCCCGCGGCTGCGCCGGCTGCTGGACGACGAGCCGGGCGCGGAGTAGTCCGCCACTGCCCACCGCCTCCCGACCGCGTCCCAGATACGGCAAGAAGGATGTCACGCAGTGCCCCTGACCAAACCTGCGGCCCTGACCGACGCCATGGATCGCGCGACCTTCAACAGCGGGGAAGACCTGCTCGACGGTTGGCTGCGGCACCGCGCCCTCGAACACCAGCAGGATCGGACCACGAACACGTTCGTGATCCTCGATGCCGACCGGATCGCCGGCTACTACTGCCTGGCGACGGCGGCCGTGGAACGCATTCCCGGCTCGCGCCGACGCTCACGGCGGCCGACCGAGCCGGTTGCGGCCATGTTCGTCGGCCGGCTCGCCGTCGATCTGCGCTACCAGGGCCGTGGGATCGGCGGCCGACTCGTTCGCGACGCGGTGATGCGCTCACTCACCGTGCATCGGATGGTCGGGCTACCCCTGCTGCTCGCCCACGCGATGCGGGAACCCGGGCGCGCCTTCTATCGCCATGTCGGCTTCCACGACGCCCGGTTCGATCCCTACCTGCTGGCGCTGCCGCTGCGCGCCGCGGCCGGAGGCTGAACCCCCAAGAGCCGTCACCCACCGCCGGTCGCCCTCGGTCGGTTACCCTCAGTCGTCACCCAGTAGCACGTCGAGGTCGATCCGCATCAGCCACTGGTCGAGCTTGAACGGCGGGTACGGCCAGGGCAGGCCGTCGAGCACCATCTGGTTGACCGGCAGCCACAGGCTGCGCCGCAACGGGTCGACCGCGCCGCGGCGCACCCCGACGTAGCGGGTCGACGGGCCGCGCAGCATGTCCAGCCCCACGTCGACGGGCGGATCGGTGCGGAAGGTCATCCGCGCGCCGCGCCCCGCCGGTCGCACGACCTGCACCAGGCCGTCGAGGCCGGCGAGCAGGATCGCGCCGGTCCGCGGGTCGAGGGTGACGCTGCGGACCAGCCCGCCCTGGTCGGTACCGGCCACCAGATAGTCGGGCTGGTTCGCGATGCCCCAGGTGTCCGTCGGCCAGTTGCCGATCGCCGGCGCCCGGGTCACCAGGCCGCGTTCGCGTCCGAGCTTCGGGTAGACGGCCACGGTCTCGGCACGCAGGCCGTCGCGCTTCGTCCGCGCCACGTAGAGCGTGCCGTCGGCGCCGAACACGGCGGATTCCATCCGGGAGCCGTCCTGCACGGCGCGCACCGCCGTACTGCACGGGGTGATGGTGCCGCGGGACGCCGAGTAGGAGAACTCCTGGATCGGGAACGGCTGGGTGCTGTAGTCCAGGCCACGCACGTCGCTGATCAGGACGAACCGCTCGTCGTCCGGTTCGCTGGTCGGATCGGCGACGACCTCCCGTGGGTTGACGACCAGCGCGATGCCCAGCGGCCGGACCTGCGGATACTGCCAGTGGGCCAGGACTCGGCCGGCCGGGTCGACGACGAGCAGCGCCCCGTTGTCGGTCCCGCCGCCGCCGGCGCCCAGGTACTGGGCGATGACCAGGTGGCCGCTGCGCGGCAGGCGGGCGATGGACGCCGGTCCGCGCGAGGAACGCGGCTGCAGCGGGCCGAGCACCGGGAAGGCCCGGCCGGCGAGGGACGGCGCGGCCATCGTGGCGAGCTGCTGCGCCGTCCAGGACTCCTGCGGGTCATAGACCCACCGGGCGGTCGGCTGGTCCCGGCGGAGCTGGCCCACGCTCGGCAGCTCCCCGTCCACGGCCGTGTTCCAGCCGTAGTACGGCATCAGCGAGGTGAACAGCACCCGCTGGGCACCGTCCGGGCCGGGCACGACGATCACGTCGGAGGTGTCTCCGCCGCCGACGCCGCGGTAGTTCGGATCGAGCCGGGGCAGGCTCAGGCGGCCCTTCGTCGACGGGATCACCAGCCGGGTGAACCGCTCGATGTCCGGCTCGAAGATCTCGATTTCCATGTCGGTGCCGGTCAGCTTCGACTGGTCGTCGGAGAACGGCGTGGTCGTCAGGAAGACGGTGCCCTCGGCCGACACGGCGGAATTGAACGCGGCCTGCCCGGGTCCGAAGCCCCACCCGGGCACCTCGGTGACCCGGACCGTCGTCTGGCCGCCGTCGAACTCCCCAAAGCTGCCGGGCGCGCCGTAGATGGTCAGCAGGTTCTCCGGCAGCTTCGTCACCGAGCCGGCCTGCACCGAGGGGCCGGCGGTGACCCCGCCGACCGGGGCGGATGGCCGGCCCTGGGGCAAACCGCCAGCCACCGATCCCTCCGACGACAGCAGCCGCCCGGCGACGAGCCCGCCACCCGCGGCCGCGCCGAGCCCCACGGCGGTCACGAGCAGCCGGCGGCGGCTGAGCCGGGTGTGCTCGGCACCCGCAGACGTGTCGCTCTGCGTGACCGCGACCGGCTCGGGGGAGTTCTCCGACTGGTCGGCGCCGGGCAGGTCCGCGGCCCCGATCCAGGTGGCCTCGGTTGTACGGTTCCGCCGGCCGGCACGATCCCGCCGACCGGCACTGTTCCGCCGACCGGCACGATCCCGCCGACCGGCCCGGCGACCGCGTTCGGTCTGGTCGGTGTCCCCGCCGACGAAGGCGCCGGCACGGCCCGGCAGGGTGTCGTGGTCGTCGGTGCTGGCGCCGCCATCGTCACCGTGGTCGGCGTGGCCGCCTTTGCGCACATGGCCGCCGTTGGCGGCATGGCTGGCGGTCCGAGTGTCGGAGACCTGGCTGGAGGTATGGCGGTCGTTGGCGGGTTGGCCGCTGTCGGGCGCATGGCCCTTCCCGAAGCGGACCTGCCTGCCGATCCGGACCTGCTTGCCGCGGCCGGGCAGGGTGTCGTGATCATCATGCTCGTCGCCGGGGGTACCGCCCCGGCCGGTGGGGTCACGATCCCCGGCCGCACCGTCAGGGGCCACGGGGTCCAGGGCGCCCAGGTCAGGGGCCGCCGAGTCAGATACACCCGAGTCAGGTACACCCGGGCCGGGGGCGGCCGAAACGGCGGTGGCCGGGTCAGGGGCGGCCGGGTCGGGGGCGGCCGGCGAAGCGGCGTCGGGGTGGCTTGGTCGGTCCTGGCCGTCGGGGGTGTCCCTGCCGCGACGACGGCCATATCTGCCGACTGTGGTGCGCCCGCGCTCACCGCCGTCGGCATCCGACTGGATCTTGGATGGCATGTACGGTGGCCTCGCCTCTCAACGCCGGTGGGCCCTCTCGAGGCCGGAGGGTGGGGGCCCCGGCCGAGTAGGACGACCGTACCCGACGGATTAGAACGACATATCGGACAAGGCCTTTGGACCACGCCCGTCCGGGGGCGCCCAGACCGGCGCGGGGAAACCTGGACCGGCGCGGGAAACCCAGACCGGCGCAGGAAACTCGGACCGGCGCAGGAAACTCGGACCGGCGCGGGAAACTCGGACCGGCGCGGGAAACCCAGACCCGGCGCGGCAAACCTAGACCGGCGCGGGGAAGCCCTCCTCGGGCCGCGCGTCGCTGATCGAGGCGGCGCCGCGCGGCGCATCCTCGCCGCCGCGCCCGTCGTCGCTGATCCTCCTGGCCGCTGCCTCCCGGTCGGCGAAGTGGAGCTGAACCACGAGCAGCCCGACCGCGAGCGCGGTGACCGACTCGGCAGCGAGCGCTGCCGTGGCCGTCGCCATCGCGCCGCCGCCGGCCGACACCAGCGCCCCCGCCGTCGCCACCGTGGCCACCGCCAGCACCGCGACCACCCGGCGCACCCCCGCGCCCAGCAGGTAGGTGGTGAACATGAGCGTGACGGCCAGCAGCGTCATGCTCAGCGCCAGCACCCACAGGGCGGGCGCGGCGCCGGTCAGGTGCGGCCCGAAAACCAGACCCAGCAGCCACTTAGCCCCGACCAGGCCGATCGCGGCGAGAAACAGGCCGGGCGCCACGACGAACGCGAGGGCCACTGCCAGGGTCGCCCCGGCCGCACGGCCCTCCTTGCGCCGCCGGGCCGCCTCGGGCAGCAGGAAGTTGGCCACCGCCAGCCCGATGAAGACCGGCACCTTGCAGGCCGTCGAGATCGCCGCGTAGCCGCCCACCCCGTCCGTGCCCAGCCAGCCGACGATGACGACGTCCATGTTCTGCAGCAGGGCCAGCGGGATGAGTGCGCCGAGCGCCACGGTGGTGTCGGCGATGACACTCTGGCGGGCGCTGGCCCGCGGGGCCGGAATCGGCATCGGGATCGGGCCGGTGGCGGGCGGGGTGCCGTCGTCCGGCAGCGGCGCCGACCAGGTGCGGACGGTGGCCGGACGAGGTAGCCGCGGGGTGCGGGCGACCGCCCACCGGGCATGCTCGGCGCCCACGATCACGCCGATGACGATGCCGAGCCCGGCACCGTTGACCCCCATGCCCGCGACCACAAAAATGATCACCAGGCCGATCCGGACGAAGCCCTCGACCACGAAGTTCACGGCCAGCCGCTGATAGGCACCGCGGGCCTGCATCAGGCCGCGCTCGACGCACAGCAGCGTCCACAGCGCGGCGCCGATGGTGGCCTCGGCGATCGCCACCGGGTGGGGGTAGGACATCAGCGCCGCCGCCGGGCGGGACAGCGCCAGGGCGGCGACGGTGGCGACGACGATTCCGACCCCGCAGGCCCCGCGCAGCCGGCGGATCCAGGACCACTGCTCCCGACGGGTGTCCCCGGTCCCGGACGTCTCGTGCTGCACGACGGCGATGAGCAGGGCGTTTCCGGCGACCGACAGGATCAGGAAGATGCTCACCTGAACCGACACGGCGCCGTAGGAATCGGAATCCAGCGCGCGCGCGACGATCAGGTTCATCAGCAGGTTGCAGCCGTTGACGAGCATGCCGGCGACCGCCAGGGCTGCCGGGCCGGCCAGCAGGCCGGACACAGCCTCTCGCGAGGGCTTCGCCATCAGTCTCCCCATCGGGAACGGAACACGTCGATCACCCGTGGCGGAACATCGGCCATGGTATGCCCGCCGATTTTTCCGACTTCTGTAGGTTGCAGGCAAACATGCTAAGCCCTGTCGATCGGACCGAGAGGAACGCCACCGGTGATCGGAAGCCCCAGCACGCCGCAATTCGCCGGGCTCGGGGGGCACCGGTACCTGCCCACCCTCGCCGGCCGGCATGTGGTGTTCCTGAACTGGCGTGATCAGGACCACCCGCAGGCCGGCGGAGCCGAGCTGTTCTGCCAGTCGATCGCCGAACGGTTCGCCGCGGCCGGCGCCCGAGTGACACTGCTGACCTCCCGGCCGGCCGGGACCGGAGGCGAGTCGCTCCCGGTGGCCGAGCACGTGGCCGGGGTGGACATCCGCCGTGGCGGTGGCACCTTCGGGGTCTATCCGTCCGTGCTGGGCCGGCTGGCGAGCCTCGGCCGGGGCGGACATCGCGTCGACGCGGTCGTCGACTGCCAGAACGGGATCCCGTTCTTCAGCCCGCTGGCGCTGCCGGCGGCCACGCCGATCGTCCAGGTGCTGCACCATGTCCACCAGAAGCAGTTCCCGCTGTACTTCCCGGGTCCGGTGGCCAGGGTCGGGCAGTTGCTCGAGGCACCGGGCAGCCGGCTGGTCTACCGGCGCCGCCCGGTGGTCGTCGTCTCCCCCTCGACCCGGGCTGAGGCGCGCGAGGTGCTGAGCCTGCCCGGCCCGCGCTTCCTCGTCCCCAACGGCGTGACCGCCTCCGTCCCCTCCCCCATGACCGCCACCGTCCCCTACCCCATGACCGCCACCGTCCCCTCCCCCGTGACCGCCACCGACCCGTCCCTCAAGACCACCGCCGGCATGGCGTCCTCGGGGGATGCGGCGGATCCGGCGGCGGGACGTCCCGCCGCGGCGCCGACGATCGTGTGCGTTGGCCGGCTCGTGCCGCACAAGCGGCTGCACCTGCTCCTCGACGCGCTGCCGACGCTGGTCGCCGCTCATCCGGGTCTCACCGTCCACGTCGTCGGCGACGGCCCCGACCGGCAGCGGCTGGTCGCCCGCGCGGTCGCGCTCGGCCTGACGACCCGCCCCACGAACGGTGCCCTCGGGAACGGTGCCGCCGCGAACGGTGCCCTCGGGAACGGTGCCCTCGGAGTGGGTGACGCCCGCAACGGCGACTCCCCTGGCGCGGACTCCCGTGGCGGGAACTCCGGTGGCAGGGGCTACCGTGGCGGGGACGTGGTTCGGTGGCATGGCTACACCGATGCGGCCACCCGTGACCGGCTGCTCGCCTCGGCCTGGCTGACGGTGAACCCCTCCCATGGGGAGGGTTGGGGGCTGTCGGTGCTGGAGGCGGCCGCCCTCGGGGTGCCGGCGGTGGCGTTTCGGGTGCCGGGGCTGCGCGACGCGGTCCGCGACGGCACGACGGGCTGGCTCGTCGACGAGGGCGTGCCGCTGGCGGGAACGATCGGCAAAGCGCTGCAAACGCTGGCCGATCCGCCTGCCGCGGCCCGGCTGCGCGCGGCCGCGCGTGCCTGGGCGGCCGGCTTCACC
>NZ_JAMQQF010000165.1 GCF_023716945.1 Frankia sp. AiPs1
CCTCCAGCCAGTCGGCGAGGCGGGTGGCGGCCGCGGGCAGCACCCCGGCCGAGCCGGCGGGGACCACGACGACGTCGGGCCCCCGGTCCTCGGGTGCGCCGGCCGTCGCCCGGACGCCGGTCATCGCCGGATCGCCGGTCGTCCCCGGAACAGCGGCCGTCCCCGGAACGTCGGCCGTCCCCGGAACATCGGGGGCCTGTTCGAGCACCACGTGGGCGTTGGTGCCGGAGAACCCGAAGGACGACACGGCCGCGAGCCGGCTGGCCGCCCGGCCCGGCCACGGCACGAGGTCGGTGGGCACGAAGAACCGCGAGTCGGCCGCGGCGATCGCCGGGTTCCACTCCTGGAAGTGCAGGTTGGGGGGGATCTGACCGTGCTGCAGGCACAGCACCGCCTTCATCAGTCCGGTCACGCCGGCGGCGGGTTCGAGGTGGCCCACGTTCGTCTTCACCGAGCCCAGGGCGCAGGGGTCCGCGCCGGAGCCGTACGCGCGGTCGAGCGCGGCGAACTCGATCGGATCCCCGACCGGGGTTCCGGTGCCGTGCGCCTCGACCAGCCCGACCTGCGTCGGGTCGACCCCTGCGCCGCGCAGGGCGGCGAGGGCGACGTCGTGCTGGGCGTTCTCCGACGGCACGGTCAACCCGTCGGTCCGGCCGTCCTGGTTGACCGCCGAGCCGCGGATCACCGCGAGGATCCGGTCGCCGTCGCGCCGGGCGTCCGCGAGCCGCCTGAGCACGACGACGCCGCAGCCCTCCCCGCGGACGAAGCCGTCGGCGGCCGCGTCGAACGCGTGGCAGCGGCCGGTGGGGGAGAGCATGCCCATCCGGACGAAGGACTTCGTCACCCGCGGCCACAGCATCAGCGTGACGCCCCCGGCCAGCGCCACGCTGCACTCACCCGCCCGCAGACTCTGGCTGGCCAGGTGCACGGCGACCAGGGACGACGAGCAGGCGGTGTCGACCGTGAGGCAGGGGCCGTGCAGCCCCAGCAGGTAGGAGATCCGCCCGCCGGCGACGCAGACCCCGTTGGTGAGCACGGAGCCCTCCAGCTCCTCGGGGCCGCCGGCGAGCCGCTCCATGTAGTCGGTGTAGCTCAGCCCGGTGAAGACGCCCGTGCTGGTGTCGGCCAGCCGCTCCGGTGGCATCCCGGCGTGGTTCAACGCCTCCCAGGCGACTTCCAGCAGCAGGCGGTGCTGGGGATCGAGCACGTCCGCCTCCCGGGACGACACCCCGAAGAAGTCCGCGTCGAAGCCGGCCACGTCGTCGAGGTAGCCGCCCCAGTTCGGCACGCTGCGGCCCGCGGCCGCGAGGACGGGATCGAGGAACGCCCCCTCGTCCCACCGGCCGGCAGGCGGCGCGGTGACGGCGTCCCGGCCCTCGACCAGCAGGTCCCACAGGGCCGCCGGGGAGTCCGCGCCCCCCGGTAGCCGGCAGCCCATGCCCACGATGGCGATGTCGTCGCGTTCGGTGCCGGGATCCACGTCGACGCCGGGGACGGGGTCGACGGCTCGGCCGCCGGAGTCGGCCTGGTCGTGTCCGCTCATCGGTTCCTCCGCTGGGTGCCTGCGCGACCCCTTCGCAGCGGGGCGGGGGCGAGGCGTCTTAGGGCTGGGGTAGTCAGGGCTGGGGTAGTCAGGGCTGGGCGTCCTGAGGGGGTGGACGCCGCAGGGTTGCCGCGGCGGTGTCCGCTCAGCGGGCGTCGGCCGCGGCGAGCAGGAGCACGCTCTTCGTCCCGCCGATCTGGTAGGTGAAGCTGAGCGCGTGGTCGAAGTCGAGCGGGCGGGGAGCCGTTCCGACGATGGGATCGAAGGTGAGGAAGTCCGCCGGCTGCTCGCAGTTCGCGGTGGGGCACACCGCGCCCTTCTCCATCATCAGCAGGGTCAGGGCCGCGCCGAGGGCACCGGACTGGGCGCCGCTGTGCCCGAAGCAGGCCTCCTGCGAGCTGAGCAGGACCGCCGGCACGGCCGGCCCGTACAGTTCGCGGACCGCGTTGGCCTCCGTGGTCGTCACGTTCAGGTCGCCGTCGCTGCCCCCGTTGATGTAGGGGATCTGGTCGATGCCGACGCGGTCGCCCAGGCAGCGGCGCACCGCGGAGACCAGGGCGGCGCCGGAGTCGTCCAGTGACAGCGGGCTGGCCAGGCCGTCGCGGGTGGTGGCCTGGGCCAGGATCTGCCCGTAGATGTGGGCGCCGCGGGCCTCGGCGTGCCGGCGGCTCTCCAGCACCACCGTCACCGAGCCCTCGCCGAAGTTCACGCAGTCCGCGCGGGTGTCGTACGGACGCATCGGGCGGTCCATCGACGGCAGGGTCTGCGGCATCGTGGTTGCCTCCGGCGCGGCGCCGCGCTGCGCGGCGAACAGCAGCCGCTGCGCGTTGCGCATGATGTCCATGTTGAACGCGTCGACGCCGGTGACGACCGCGATGTCCACCTCGCCGGCGGCGATCATGCGCAGGGCGTTGCCGAGCTGGACGGTCGACGACGAGCAGCCGCACGACACGGTGAAGCTCGGCCCGGTGGACCGGGCGAGGGACGCCTGCAGCAGCGCCACGTCGTAGGAGGTGATGCCGAGCTGGGCCCGGATGAACAGCGCCGTCGCCTCGTCGGCGGACAGCTCCGCCGGATTCGCCTCGCGCAGGGCGAGGTAGGGGTCGACGTTGTCGTCGAGGCCGCCGCGGCCGGTCAGGATCGCGGCGTCGGTGAGATCCCCCGCCCGGAAGTCCAGCTTCCCGTCCACGCAGGCCTCGACGAACGACACCAGCCCGAAACGGTGCGACGAGGTGAACTGGCGCGAGTACAGGGCGGGAAACTCCGGCAGGCGCGTTTCGAACGCCGCCGTCGTCAGATTCACCCGGCCGTGGTAAATGCCGTCGCTGACCAGACAGGACCGTCCGTGTGCGGCGACATCCCATACCTGTTCGGCGGTGAACACGGGGTCGTCCCCACCGGGCAGGCAGAATCCCAGTCCGGTCACCAGCACGTCCCGCGCGTCAGGTCCCGAGGTGTGCGCAGCTGATCCAATCATCATGATCACCATTCCGTGGTCTCGACACCGTCGTCGCCACGATTGCCCGCTGAAGGTGACATGTCGTCTTTTCGGTCGTATTGGTCCTCGTCGTTCGGTTCGACCTCCGGGTTATCCCCCGGGTCAGGCTCCGTTCCAGCGGTACAGGTTTCCCGGGCGCCCGGACCGGCCGTAGCGCTGCGTCCTGGTGGCCAGCCGCTGCCCGGTCAGACGCTCCAGGTAGCGGCGGGCGGTCACCCTGGCCATGCCGAGTTCCTCGGCGACGTCGTCCGCGGAGACGGGGTTCGGTGCGGACCGCAGATAGGCGACGACCGTGTCGAGGGTCGCGGTGGACAGGCCCTTGGGCTGGTGGGCGGACCGGGCGGTGTCGGGCCGCAGCACGGCGAGGGCGGAGTCGACCTCGTCCTGGCCGACCGGTCCGGCAGGGTCGGCCGTGGTCCGCCGGTGAAACACCGCGTACCGCTCCAGGCGTTGCCGGAAGGCGGCGAAGCTGAACGGCTTGACCAGGTACTGCACGACGCCGTAGGACACCGCCGCGCGCACCGTCGCCAGGTCCCGGGCCGAGGTGACGGCGATGATGTCGGCGGTCGCCCCGTGCGCGCGCAGGGCGCGGCAGACCTCCAGGCCGGTCATCCCGGGCAGGTAGAAGTCGAGAAGCAGCAGATCGGGTCGGTCGGCGAGGGCCATCCGCAACGCCTGCGTCCCGCTGCGGGCGACGCCGCACACGGTGAATCCCGGCACCCGTTCGACGTAGAGCCGGTGGGCGTCGGCCAGCAGCGCGTCGTCCTCGACGATCAGGGTACGGATCGGCTCGTCCACCATGCCGTCACGCTCCCCGCTCCGAGCAGGTCGCGGGTCGTGCCGGCAGTCGCACGGTGAACACCGTCTCGCCGTCCCGCTCCACCGTCTCGCCGTCGCGCCCCGCGGTCTCGCCGTCCCGCCGCACGGTCACGCTGCCGGCATGGCGGCGGACCACCTGCCGCACGAGTGCGAGCCCGATCCCGCGGCCCGGCACCGGTCCCGCCGGGTCGGACTTGGTTGTCCAGCCGAGCCGGAACGCGTCGTCGATCTGGTCGGGCGTCAGCCCCGGACCGGTGTCGGTGACCCGCACCAGGCATGCCTCCCGGTCGGCCTGGACGGCGACGGTGACGCGTCGCGGCCGCCGCGCCGGACGCCCCGCGGGGCCGTCGGCCAGCGCCGCGTCCACGGCGTTGTCGATCAGATTGCCGACGACGGTGACGAGGTCGGCGGCGTCGATGCCGAAGGACTCGAACCGGGTGTCCTCGGTGACGACGAGCTCCACGCCCCGCTCGTGGGCCTGCGCCACCTTGCCGAGCAACAGCGCGGCGAGAACCGGCTCGTCGACGGCGGCCAGGAGCTGGTCGGTGAGCTGCTGTGCGCCCTCGAGCCCGGCGGTGGCGAAGCTGACGGCCTGGGCGTAGCGCTGGAGCTGCACGAGGGTGACGACGGTGTGCATCCGGTTCGCGGCCTCGTGCGCCTGGGCCCGCAGGGCGGCGGCGAACCCGCGGACCGCATCGAGCTCGCCGGTCAGTGCCCGCAGCTCGGTGGTGTCGCGCAACGTCACGACGCTGCCGGTGGCCCGGTCGTGATGCTCGGTCGGCCGCTGGTTCACTGCCACCAGCCGGTCACCGACGGGGAGCACGGCGTCGTCGACCAGGCGACCGGAACCGAACAGCCCGGCGACGGCCGGATCCAGGCCGACCTCGTCGACCGAACGCCCCTCCCCGCCGGCGGGCAGTCCCAGCAGGCGCCGGGCCTCGTCATTGGCCAGCAGGAGCTGTCGGGAGTCGTCGATGATGAGCACGCCCTCCCGCACCGCGTGCAGCACGGTGTCATGGTGCTCGTGCATGCGGGCGAGGTCCGCCGAGCCGAGACCGTGGGTCTGCCGACGGACCCGCCTGCTCAGCAGCACCGCTCCGCTCAGGGTCAGCACGACCACGGCGAAGCTGGCGCTGCCGACGACGAGGAGCTGGCGGGTCACCGACGCGTCGACCGCCCGCAGGGTGATCCCGGCGGCGACCAGCCCACGGACGGAGCCGTCCGCGCCGAGCACCGGCACGACGGCCCGTACCGAGGGGCCGAGCGTGCCGGTGAAGGTCTCGGTCAGCTCGTGCCCCCGCAGGGCCGGCTCGATGTGGCCGATGAAGTGCTTCCCGATGAGCGTCGGATTGGGATGGGTGTAGCGGAAGCCGTGCACATTCATGACCACCAGGAAGTCGACGCCGCTGCGCCGCCGGACCCGTTCTGCGGTCGGTTGCAGCTCGGCGCTCGGGTCGGGCGCGGCCAGTGCCGCCTCGACCCCGGGTGCCTCGGCAAAGGTCTCGGCCACGGCCAGGACGCGGTCGGCCGTGCTGCGGCTCGCCGTATGCCGGGCGATGAGAACCAGTGCCGTGCCCGCCGCGGCGGCCACGATCACCACCACGACCACCTGGAGGATCAACACCTGTCCGGCGATGCTTCGCCGCCCGAGCACCGCCGGGAGGGACCGGCTCGGCGGCGGGGATTTTCTGGCCGTCGCCTGCATTCCGGCGGGTCCGTCCACGCGAAACCATCCTCGGAACACTGCCGCCACGGTCTGTCGGCGCCCGGGAGAAAGACGCCACCACGTCACCGGAAGAAGAGCAAAGATCTTTTTGTGAACTGCGTTCATGGCTGCTCACAAGATTCTCGGCATTAAATGTGTCTAGCTAGTCTGATCTTTCTGGCGAGAAGCGATCCTGGTGTCGACCGGCTGTTTCGTCAAGTTTCTTCCGATGGCCCTGTCACCTTCGGGTGAAGGCGCGGTGGAGGCTGCGCAGGTCAGGGTCCGATGCAGGTCAGGGTCCGATGCAGGTCAGGGTTCAGGGCAGGTCGGGGTTCAGGGCAGGTCAGGGTTCGGGGCGGGCCAGGCGGCCCTCGTCCCGTCGAGCCGCCGGTCGGCGCCGCCGCTGGGCGTGGCGCTGGCAGCGAGTCGTCGTCGGCGCGCGACCCGGGATCACGGTATGCCGCCGCCTGCCCGCCAGCGGTGGCCTCGTCTTTCGGTCCTGTTCGGCCTTTCGGTCCCGCTCGCGGAGCATTCCAACGCGACGAACGCCACATCGGTACTGATCGCGACAGGTCAGCTTCAGATGGCTGCATCGGGCTGCGTGGTGACCCGAGTGGCATCGGAGCGTCATCGGCCGGCTCCGCGCCCGGTCCGCGCCCGGTCCGCGGCGGCCCTGCGTCCGGCCCGCGTGGGGCGGTGTGGCAGATCGTCGGCGGAGCGTCCTGGCGCGGGTGTCCCACCTCCCGCACTACACCTCAACCCGGCGGGGAGCGGAGTCCACTCGCCGACCCGATTCTGGCAACGCGCCAATGATTCTGTTCGGCCGGCGTGACGCCTGATAGGGATGGCGCGTCGAACAGCCACGGAGTGTCCCTGGCTGTTAGGCCTGTATGCCTTCCCTGCTAGGCTTCCGCCGAAAGAAACAGCAAGGTTCGGTCGGGAGATAGACAGCATACGAACTGTCGTGCGGGAGTGGCAGCTTCCAATGGCCGTCGGCGCGGAATGCCGGCGGCGACCAAGTTTGCGGTCAACTAGGCGATGAGCGTCATTTGTGCTGCCGTCCGGCCGGGCGGAATTGCAGTGGCATGGCGTCTCGCGGGGGGTCCGGTCGGGTCGCAGATAACAGCAGATAGCAATCGAGAGGTGGCACATGCGGGTGTTGCGGGCGAGGTGGGCCGTGGCGGTGATGGCGGCAGCGACGATGCTGACGGCGTGCAACGCCGGCGGAACCTCGGATGCTTCGCGGACGGGCAGTACCTGTGCTCCGGGGGTGACCGACAGCTCCGTCAAGGTGGGGCTGCTCTACCCCGACACCGGGGTCATGGGCACCCAGTTCTCGGGTTACCGGGCCGGCGTGAACGCCCGGCTCTCGGCGCAGAACGCCGCCGGCGGCGTCAACGGGCGGAAGATCGACTACGTCTGGGAGGACGACGAGTCCGATCCCCGGGGCAACCTGCAGGGCGCGCGGACCCTGGTGAGCGAGGGGGTCTTCGCCGTCCTGCAGTACACCGCGGCCTCCAACGGCTCGGCCCAGTACCTCGACGACCAGCACGTTCCCGTCGTCGGGGTGGCCGATCAGCCGCTGTGGGGTGACCACGACAACATGTTCACCTACACCTTCGTCACCGACTCCGGGCGCAGCACGACGACCCTCGCCGACTTCGTGCGCCAGCAGGGCGGCACCAAGGCGGCGCTGGTCGTCACCTACCTGACCGAGGCGTCCAAGCTGTATGCGGCGGGCGTCCGGCAGAGCCTGGAGAACGCCGGCATCCCGGTCATCCAGGACGACATCGACTCCACCAACGCCGCCGACGTCGCCAGGAAGATCATTGATGCCGGCGCCGACACGGTCATCGCCGCCGCACCGCTGGACCTCTACACCGGCGCGCTCGCCGCGGCGATCGGTGCCGGCCATCCCATCAAGGTCGCCGTCTCGGCGGTCAGCTACGACCCGCGCCTGCTCGCGCCCTACGGCCGGCAGCTCGCCGGCAGCTACTCCCAGCTCACCTTCGCGGCACTGGAGCGCAACCTGCCCGCGCAGCGCCGGTTCCAGCAGGCGATGGCCGCCTACTCGCCGGAGATCCAGCCGGCGGGCCAGAACAGCGCGATCGCCGGTTACATCAACGCGGACATGTTCATCCGCGGCCTGACGACCCAGCACGGCTGCCCGACCCGGGAATCGTTCATGAGCGGCCTGCGGACGATCACCGACTACGACGCCGACGGCATGATGGTGCAGAAGATCAACCTCGCCGCCGACCACGGGCAGCTCGACCGCTGCTCGGACTTCGTGCGCATCGCCCCCACCGGCGACCGCTTCGAGGTCGTCTACCCGCAGCCGCTGTGCGGGCAGCGCATCGGCGGCAACGGGTAGCTCGGCGGCGACGTGGATCCGGTCAGTCCTCCACCGCGCGCAGCGCCGTCGCCGGGCAGCGCTCCACCGCCCGGCGCGCGGCGGCGAGGCTGGCCGGATCGACCGGGTCGGCCTCGTCGACCAACGGCGCCACGAGGCCGTCATCGTCCTGGTCGAAGACCTCGGGCGCCGTCATCACACAGTTTCCGGCGCCGATGCACCGGTCCCGTTCGGCCACGATCCGCACGGCTGCGCTCCTCTCTGGATGGTCCTCATCGATCCTCATCCCGGCCCGGCCCGGCCCGGGCGGACCGCGGTCGTCACCAGGTGACGGGCAGCGCCTGCAGTCCGTGGATCACCGAGTAGGGCCGGAAGGCGATCTGCTCGTACGGCACGGCGAGGGCGAGGCCGGGGAAGCGTCGCAGCAGGGCAGGGTAGGCGATCCGCAGCTCCAGGCGGGCCAGCGGCGCGCCGAGACAGTGGTGCAGGCCGTGCCCGAAGGCGACGTGCCCGGTGGGCTCGCGGGTGATGTCGAGCCGGTCCGGATCGTCGACCAGGGCCGGGTCGCGGTTCGCCCCGGGCAGCGCGAGGACGACGTGTTCCCCGGCCGCGATGGTGCTCCCGGCGATGGTCACCTCCGTCGTCGCCGTGCGCGGGATGCCGGTGTGGACGATGGACAGCCAGCGCAGCAGTTCCTCGACGGCCGGTTCGACGCTGGCCGGGTCGTCACGGACCCGGGCGAGCTGGTCGGGATGGCGCAGCAGCGCCAGGGTGCCCAGGCCCAGCATGTTCGCGGTCGTCTCGTGGCCGGCGAGCAGTAGCAGAGAGGCGATCCCGACGAGTTCCTCGGCGCTGATGTCCTCGCCGTGCTCGCGCACGAGCAGACCGAGGATGTCCTCGCCGGGGTCGCGGCGCGCGCGGGCGACGAGGGTGGCCATGTACGCGCGGCTGGCCTGCTGCAGGGCGAGGCGGCGCTGCGGCGGGTGGGAGGCGTCGAGCTGGTCGACGGTGCGCCGCTGGAAGTCGGCCCGGTCGGCGTACGGGACGCCGAGCAGCTCGCAGATGACCAGGGACGGCACCGGCAGGGCGAACGTCGAGACCAGATCGGCCGGCTTGCCGGCCCGCTCGACGTCGTCGAGGGCCGCGTCGACGATCTCGACGATCCGCGGCTCGAGCGCCCGCATCCGGCGCATGGTGAATTCCGGCGTGAGCATTCGGCGCAGCCGGGTGTGCTCCGGCGGGTCGTAGGAGAGGAGATTTCCGACCCGGGCCCGGGCGTACTCCTGTTCGGTCAGTTCGGTGGCGTCGGGGGGCGTGAGCGCACGCCGATCCGCGGTACTGAACCGCGCCGAATCAGAAAGGACCTCCCGAACGTCGTCATAACGGCTCACGAGATGGGCGGGAACGCCGAACGGCGTCACCACCGGGCAGACACCCGCGCCGTCGCGGATCTCGCCGAGCTCGGAGATCGGATCGAACTGCGCGCGCCGCATGTGCAGTGGTATTTCCGATACTTCGGTCATCACCTCTCCGCCCTTCACCGATCGCGCTGAACGTGACGTCGATGACGCTACCACCGAAGTGAAAGTTCGCTATCACTTAGTTGGGGTGAGTCTCCGGGACCGGTCTGTGCCGGTGGGACGGGTGCGGCGAACCGGTCGTGAACTGCGAATGTCGCCACCGGCACCCGCCCCTGCCACCGGCACCGCCCCTGCGACCGGACCGGTCCGGGGGCACCTTGGTGGCGGTCAGGCCGTGGGGCCCGCGGCCCGGATCTCCGCGATCTCCGCCCGCCGCCGCCCGGCCCCGGTCGACACCGCGGCGCGCACGGCCGCCGCGAAGACGGCGAGGCTGAAACCGGCCACGAGCGCGAGGTCGATCCAGAACGGCAGGACACCCCGCCCCCCGAACTGCCCCAGCCAGGACAGGACCGCCAGGCCAGCGAGCCACGGGGCGATCCACCACGCGGCGCGCCACTCCAGGTCCGGCCGTCGCTCGGCGGGCCGGGTCGCCCGGTAGCCCCCGAACACCACCAGTCCGACGGCGATCGCGGCGAACAGCCTCTGGTTGGTCCGCCAGCCGGCCCAGTAGATGACCAGGTTGGCCGCGGCGAAACCGAGCGGGGCGAGGATGTGCGCGGCGGGCAGCCGGTAGGGGCGGGGCCGGTCGGGGTCGGCGCGGCGCAGCACGGCCAGGCAGACGGGCGCGAATCCATACATGACGAACGTCGCCGAGCTGACCAGTCGGACCAGGTTCTGCCAGCTCGGAAAGGGCAGCAGCACCACCATGCCGACGGCGGCCGCGAGCAGCACCGACCCGACCGGCACCCCGCGCCGGTCGAGCCGGCCCAGCGCGGCCGGCAGGCCCTGGGTCCGGGCCAGGGAGAAGGACAGCCGGGCCGAGGTACCGAGATAGATCAGCGCGGTACCCCCCGGGGAGACGACCGCGTCGATGTAGAGCAGAATTGCCAGCCAACCCAGGCCGAGATTGATGGCGAGCGTCGCATAGGGCCCGTAGTCACCCGCGCCGAGCGGTCGGCTCCAGCCCGCGGCGAGCCGGGCCGGGTCGACGGTGGCGATGAAGGCGAGCTGGAGCAGAAAATAGAGCGCCGTGCCGACCAGCGTCGCCACAATGATTGCCCGGGGAAGATCCCGGTGCGGCCGTTTCGCCTCGGCACCCATCTGCACCGCCTGCTCGAATCCCTGCAGCGAGAACACCACCCCCGCGGGCAGCGCGGCGAAGACGCCCTTCGCGCCGAAAGGGGCGAATCCGCCGCCCGCGTGGAAATTCCCCGAATGGAATGCGGTGGCCGTCAGCGCGACGACGGTGACGGCGGGAACGAGTACCTTCCACCCGACGGTGACGGTGTTGGTCCGGGCCAGCCAGCGCACGCCGAGCAGGTTGACGACGGTGAAGACGACCAGCGCGGCGGCGGCGAGGGCGAGACCGCCGCCGGTCAGGGTGCCGTCGTCGTCCACCAGCCCGGGAAACTGGTGGTCCAGGTAGGACAGCGCCGCGGTGACCTCGAGCGGAGCCAGGGCGACCGCGGGAATCCAGGCCACCCAGCCGGCGACGAACCCACCCAGCGGCCCGAGGACCAGGCGGGGATAGCGGGCCGTGCCGCCGGCGACCGGGTAGGCCGCGCCGAGTTCGGCGTAGACGAGGGCGAGCAGGCCGACCAGCGCGCCGGCGATCGCCCAGGACAGCAGCGAGGCGGGCCCGGCCGCCTCGGCGGCGGTGAGCGCACCGAGCAGCCAGCCGGACCCGATGACGGAGCCGAGCGAGATGAAGGTCAGGCCGGCCAGGCCGAGCTGGCGGTGCAGCCGCGCGCCACCGGCGTCGGTCACCCCGCGCTCCCCGCGCTCCCCGCGCTCCCCGCACTCTCCGCACTCTCCGGGCTCTCCGGGCTCTCTGCGCTGATCGAGTTCCTCGCGCACCGTGCGCTCCGTCCCGGCCGGTCTCGGCGGCGACTGCGCCGGCGGCGCCAAGACCTATCACACGGCGGGCGACGCAACCGCGAACGCGCGGTGCAGGTGCGTGAGCGCCGCGCGCACCGCCGGACCGTGCCCGTCCCGCCAGATCAGGGCGAGCCGGGCGGGCGCCTCGACGTCGTCGACGGTGCGGGCGGTGAGCCGGTCGGCGTAGCCGGCGGCCATCGAGGCGCTGAGG
>NZ_JAMQQF010000166.1 GCF_023716945.1 Frankia sp. AiPs1
GCCGGGCGGCTGCGCGGTCGGCGCGTGGACGCGGGTGTGCTGGCCTTTCTCGGCATCCCGTACGGTGCGCCGACCGGTGGCGAGCGCCGCTTGCGGCCGCCGGCGCCCGTGCAGCCGTGGACCGGCGTCCGCGACGCGCTGACCGTCGGCCCCTCCAGCCCCCAGCCCGCGGTGCCCGCCCAGGCGGCCGGGGCGCTGGCGGTCTTCGGCGGCATCCCCGAGCCCTCGATGTCCGAGGACTGCCTGGTGCTGAACGTGTGGACCCCGGCGGCCGACGGCGCCCGCCGGCCAGTGATCGTCTACTTCCACGGCGGGGGGCACGCAACCGGTTCGGCGTCCTGGCCCGTCTACGACGGCGCGGCCCTCGCCCGCCGGGACGCCGTCGTGGTCACGGTCAACCATCGGCTCGGCATCCTGGGCTACCTGTACCTGGCCGACCTGCTGGGCGAACAGTTCGCGGCGTCGGGTGCGGCCGGGGTGCTCGACCTGGTGCAGGCGTTGGAGTGGGTCCGGGACAACATCGCCGCCTTCGGTGGGGATCCCGGCAACGTCACGATCTCCGGCGAGTCCGGGGGCGGTTCCAAGGTCGCGACCCTGCTGGCGATGCCGTCCGCCCACGGCCTGTTCCACCGCGCCGTGATCATGAGCGGCTGGTTCGGCCTGCGGGGCACCGACCCCGCCCAGGCCCGGTCCGTCACCGCGCGGGTGCTCGACCTGCTGGGCCTGCGTCCCGACCAGGCCGCGCAGGTGCTGACGCTGCCGGCGCAGCGGCTGGTGGACGCCGCCGCCGCGATGGGCGGCATCGACAACGGCCTCTACCCCGTCTCCGACGGAAAGATCATCACTGCCCAGCCACTCACGGCGGTCCGGGCGGGACTGACTCCCGACGTGCCGCTACTCATCGGGACGACGCGCGACGAGTACAGCATGTTCCTGCCCCTGACCACGATGGGCCGGCCCGGGCCCCGGGCGCAGGCGGAGCTCGCTCACCTGGTCGACGCGTTCGGACCCGACGTCGTCGGGGTCGTCGAGGCGTACCAGGCCGCCCGGCCGGAGCTGAACCCGGAGCTGGTGCGGGTGGCGGTGGCGACGGACGGTCACGTGCGGCTGCCCGCCATCCGGCTGGCGCAGGCCCGCCTGGCCGCGGGTCAAGCGGCGGTGTACATGTACCGGTTCGACTGGGAGACCTCGCTCGACCCGTCACTGCGGGCGTCGCACGGCCTCGACGTCCCGTTCTTCTTCGACACGGTGGACACCGCCACGGCCGCCGCGTTCGGCGCGGGCGCCGGGGACGCCGACGGCCGCCGCGCGCTCGCGACGCGGATGGGCGACGCGTGGGTCGCCTTCGCCCGCGACGGCCGGCCCGCCGCCGGGCCGGATCTCCCCTGGCCGCCGTACTCCCTGCCCGCACGCGCCACCGTGCTGTTCGACGTCCCCACGCGCGTCGAGGACGACCCCGCCGGCACCGAGCGCGCCGCGTGGGACCGCCTCGGCTGAGAGCGAGACCCCATCCCGGATGGCCGAACCGCCCA
Organism: Frankia sp. AiPs1; assembly: GCF_023716945.1. Lineage (GTDB taxonomy): Bacteria > Actinomycetota > Actinomycetes > Frankiales > Frankiaceae > Frankia. The sequence goes on from NZ_JAMQQF010000166.1 coordinate 1,533, forward strand.
TCCCCGCTGGCGCCGGGGATGGGCGGTCGGCTGTCGGCGGTGCTCAGGTGCAGCGGCCGCCCGTCGGCGCGTTGGCCGAGGTCAGCGCGACGACGTCACCGGGAACACCTGGCACGGGGGCACATCTCTCATTCCGGCACGGTGGATGACGCCGCGGCCGCCACGAGTGGCTTGGCGTCGGCCGGCAGGATGAAGCCCGCGTTCACGGCGCTGGTCGTGGCCTTCGTCCAGGCGGCGACGAAGGCGTCATGGGACGGGTACAGGGCGTGCAGCTGCGCCGGGGTGAACGGGACCGTGGTGCCGAACAGGGCGCAGAACGGCGAGGAACCGGTGTCCTGACCGAGCCCGGACAGCTTCGCCACGGGGGCGTCGACCGCGGGGGTGCGGATGCCGCCCTTCACATTACCGTTGGCGTCGAGAACATAGGCGTTGTTCGCGATCTGCAGCCGCGGTGCCCTCGCCGGCGCCTGCCCGGTGGTCACCCACCGGTTGAGCTGCGAGAACGCGGTCTGCAGGACGTACTGCTGCTCACCGGCGTTGATCGGCTTGGCGCAGCTGAAGCCGGCACCCCCGGTCGGCGGGTTGCGCAGCGCGTTGAACGCGGCGACGCTGCCCTGCCCGTCACCGACGTCCGTGGCCCCGATACCGATGGTGTAGGCATCGGCGTGGGCGGTCCCCGCAACCTCCCACAGCCGGAACCGGTTGGTGTCGTCCTGGCGGGCGTCGACGTAGCCGAGCAGGCCGGTCGGCAGGTCCGTCTCCGTCTGGAAGGTCAGGACCGGCACGGCGAGATCGGGACGGATCCGGACGACGGCCGGCGCGGCGATGTCGGGACGCTCCGGGGCCTGGGACAGCGCGCTCGCGGTGCCGGCGCGGCTGTGCAGCAGGTACCCGTCATACACGTGGACGAGCGGGTCGACAGCGTTGACGTAGGTCGTCAACCGGAAGGCCGACTGCGACTCGCCGTCGCCGAGCACCTTCTTCGGCTTCAGCCCGCCGAGGACCGTCGCGGCCGACTTCCGCACCGCCTGACCGGTCTGGGAAAAGATGTCGTACGAGTAGCTGTCACCGGGGTGGGACAACGCCTGGTAGCGGTCGGGGTCGGCGTTCTTGGTGGCGTTGAGCCCGACCGCCTGCGCGGACACCCCGACCCAGGCGTAGCCGTCCCGGATGAGCTGGTTGTGGGCGGCGGTCCAGTCCGGGGCTCCGTCGTAGCCGGCGGAGACGTTGAGCCATTCCACGACGACGGTGCCGTTGAACTTCTTCGCGTCGACCGGGCGGTTGACCACGATCCGGGTCGTGTAGGGCGCCGTGGCGGCCGGGGTCACGGTCCACTTGCCGTCCGACCCCAGCGTGCCCGACGCCTGGTAGGCGGTCGCGGAGCCGGCGAGGAAGTATTCGGACTGCCGATACCCGACCTTGCCTAAGTCGAAGGCGGTGGCTCCCACCACGGGGACGCCCTTACCGCCGGTGACGGGCCCGGTCACGGTGGGGCTGGCTGCCGAGGGGGTGGCGGCCTGGGCGGCCGAGTCGGTCGCGAGCTGGGCCACCCCGGCGGCGGTCACGGTCAGCAGCGCGGCCACCGTTGTCGTCGCGATCCGTCGGCGGCGGGTCCGCCATCTGGCCATCACTGTCATGGTCACGTCCTTTACGGCGAGGGACGCCGCGACCCGATCTGCCTTACCGAGCCGCGACACATGTCAGCATCGATGGCTTTCGCGAGCGATCGCCTCGCGCGGCCCCGATCGTGCACACGACCGGGGCTGCCGCCGGAAAACCCCGAGAAGGTCCGGCATTTCGTCGGAACACCTTTCGGGGCTTTCCCGGAATCACTCATTCACGATGCTGTGAACCCGACATTACGGGACTTCGACCGTAGGCGGCACCCCACCATGGGGTAACACTCTTCTTGACAGTCACGTTCCTTTTGGGCGGAGTCGGATGGCGTGCTCTGTCGCCCACGCAACTCTGCTGGATATCCGCCGGATGTCGGATATCCGTAGGCAAATTACCGACGAACGCGCGGAACCCGCGCACCACGGACCGAGTGCGTCACCGCCGAGCGTGGCCCCCACCCCGGCCCGGCCCGCGATCCCCGACCACCACTCTCCATCCTGCCCCGCCCTGCCCGCCATCTCGCCGCACCGCCCGATCCCCACCGCCCGATCCCCACCGCCCTGCCCGCCATCTCGCCGCACCGTGCCCGACCTCGCGCCGCCCGTGCCCGACCTCGCGCCGCTCCCCTGCGCCCGACCTCTCACGCTGCCCCGCCCGACCTCTCGCCGCGGCCCTTCTCCTGCCGCCGACACTCCGCAGCCTTCGGGGATGTGGACAGGCCGGAGGCGCGGGGCGAGCCCCTTCTTCACATCGCCTACAGATCCGAACATACGTTCGACATCCGAGAGCGGCGGATCTACCGTTGGCTCATGACCACACCCGGCCCCAGCCCCGGCCGCGACCCCGCTCCCAGCCCGATCCCCGGCCCCAGGTCCGAGGCCGACGCCACCCCCGATCCAGGCGCCAACGCCAACTCCGCCGCTGCCGGTTCCGACACCGCCGGTTCCGACACCGTCCCGGCTCCCACCCTTGACTTCGGCACCGACCGGACGGGGTGTCCACGGCTGCTTACCGCGCTGTCCGAGCTCGACAAGCTGGTCGGGCTGGCCGTGGACATGCCTGGCTGGTCCCTGTCTGATCGCGCCCTGGACAGCGCAGTGCTGGACTGCTCGACGTTGCTGGCCCGGTTCGCCTCGCTGCGCCTGGGGTTGATCCGTGAGCTGCACGGCCGCGGTAGCGCCCAGCGCGAGGGCGCCACCAGCACCGCCGCGCTCCTGCGTGCCCGGCTACGGATCCGTCCGGGGGAGGCCCAGCGGCTGATCGGTCTCGCCCTGGCAGTCGACGACGATCTCACCGCCACCGGCGCCGCCCTGACCGCCGGCACCATCAGTATCGACCAGGCTTTCGCGATCCACGCAGCGCTACGCGCCCTCCCTCGAGGAGTAGACCTCACCAGACGACGTGAAGCCGAAGCACTTCTGCTCCAGTACGCGGACACCTTCGACCCTGCCGATCTCACCCTCCTCGGCCGCCACATCCGCGAGCGGCTCACCGACATCGACACCAGCCCCGGCGGCTCCGCCAGCGACAGCAGCGACAGCAGCGACAGCAGCGACAGCAGCGACAGAGATGGTCATAATCCCGACGGCGTCAACGCCGACGGGGGCGGCCCCGATGGTGGCAATCCCGACGGTGGCAGTGCCGACGGGGGCGGCCTCGACGGTGGCAATCCCGACGGTGGCAGCGGCGACGGTGCTGCTGAGGAAGGCGATCCGGCGTCGCGCCGCCGCCTGTCGATCACCGACTTGTCCGACGGGATGACCCGGATCAGCGGCGAACTCGATGCCGAGGGCGCCGCGCTCCTGCGCACCGCCCTCGACAGCCTTGCCGCCCCCAGCCCCGCCGTCGACGGCACGGCCGACCCCCGTAGCCCCGCCCGTCGGCGGGCCGACGCGCTTGTCGAGCTTCTGCACCGCGCCCTCGACGCCTCGTCGATACCCGTCTCGGGCGGTGTGCGCCCCCACCTGACCGTCACCGTTGCCTGGGCGACGCTGGTCGGCCGCGGCGGCCCGGCCGCGTCCACCAGCTGGGGCCAGCCGATCTCCCGCTCCGTGCTACGCCGCCTGGCCTGCGACGCCGAGGTCAGCCGCATCGTCCTCAACCCGGACAGCGTCCCCCTGGACGTCGGCCGCACGCAACGCACCGTTCCGGCCCACCTGCGCCGCGCTCTGGTCGCCCGCGACCGCTGCTGTGCGTTCCCGGGTTGTAGCAGGCCCTCCAGTTGGTGCCAGGCGCACCACATTCGGCATTGGACCGACGACGGCACCACCTGCTTGGACAATCTCGTGCTCGTCTGCGGCTGGCACCACCGCTTCCTCCACCACCAGGGCTGGACCGTCCGACTCGGCGCCGACCACCGGCCCGAGTTCCTCCCGCCTCTCTGGACCGACCCCACCCAGACACCGCGGCGGAATCCCTACACCCAGCCCCTCGAAACCCTTCTCAGCCCCACGTCAAACCATTGAACAAACCTGGAACGCCGAATGCCGGGAACATCGAAGGCCGGGACATCAGAGGCGGTGGCCGCATGGGAGGCGGTGCTCGGCGAGCGCTTCGACACGCCCCCGAGCACTGCCTTCCACCGGGTTCGGCGGAGATCAGCCCGCGGGGCCGTTCGGGAACTTGAGCAGGGAGCCGGCGTCGACCCGGATCTGCTGACCGGTGATGTACCGAGCCTCGTCGGAGGCGAGGAACAGCACCAGGTTGGAGATGTCGACCGGCTCGACGTAGGGGATCGGCATCGCCTGGAAGGTGATGAACGCGGGCTCGACGTCCTCTCGGGTCGGGTTTTCCAGGTCCGGCCGGAACTGCGAGTACAGCCCGTCGTTGTGGAGCAGGTGGGTGTTGACATTTGTCGGGTGGACGGCGTTGACCCGGATGAACTTCGACGCCAGGTGCAGCGCCATCTCCTCGACATAGCCGATGAGGATCTTCTTCGCCCAGCCGTAGCCGGCGCTGCCCGGGCCCATCGCGGGGTTGCCCGTGGTGTTGGGCATCATGGCCGCGGTCGAGCCGGTGACGATGATGGAGCTGTGGTCCGGCAGGTGCGGGACGCTGACCGCGACGGCGTTCATCACGCCGATGAGGTCAACGTCGACGGCGTCGATGAAGTCGGTGGCATGGGGGTCGCCCATCGCCATCGGCAGGATGCCGGCGTTCGCGACGACGATGTCTAAGCGGCCGAGCTCGGCGACGCCCTTGGTGACCGCCTCGCGAAGCTGGTCGCGCTCGCGGACGTCGGCCTTGGTGGCGATGATGCGCCGGCCGAGCTTCTCGACCAGGGTGACGGTCTCGGCAAGGTCCTCCGGGGTGGACAACGGGTAGGGGTTCGACTCGATCTGCTCGACGATGTCGATGGCGATGATGTCGGCGCCCTCCTGCGCCAGGCGAACCGCGTGGCTGCGGCCCTGCCCCCGCGCCGCACCCGTGATGAAGGCGACCTTACCCTCAAGGCGACCTGACATTGTCTGCTCCTCTGCTCGTGCGTGCGATCAGGTGGTGGACCGTCCGGATAGCGACGGTCCGAACAGCGCCGGTCCGGGTGTGGCGGCCCGAGACGTCAGCGGCCCGGGTGTGGGCAGCTCAGCCGGCGTAGCCGACGGACTTGCTCTCCAGGTGCTGCTCGAAGCCCTCGATGCCGCCCTGGCGGCCGTTGCCCGACAGCTTGTAGCCGCCGTAGGGGCCGTTCGAGCCGTAGAAGTTGCCCCCGTTGACGTTGATGCTCCCCGTGCGGATCCGGCGGGCGACGGCCAGGCCGCGGTCGAGCGAGGCGGAGAACACTCCGCCGGACAGGCCGTACGGGCTGTCGTTGGCGATCCGCACGGCGTCCGCCTCGTCGTCGAACGGGATCACGGCCGCCACCGGGCCGAAGATCTCCTCGCGGGCCACCCGCATGCCGTTGTCCACGTCCGCGAGCAGCGTCGGCTCGACGTAGTAGCCGGCCGGCAGGTGCGCCGGGCGGCCACCGCCGGCGACGACTCGGGCACCCTCGGCCTTACCGATGTCGATGTAGTCCAGCACCCGGTCGCGCTGGCGGGCGTTGATCTGCGGACCGGAGAGGTTCGCCGGGTCGTTCGGGTCGCCGTAGGGAAGGTGGCGGAACACCTCGGTGAGGATCTCGAGGCCCTGGTCGTAGACCGAGCGGGGCAGCAGGATCCGCGTCGTCATCGCGCAGCCCTGCCCGGCGTGCAGGCAGGCCCCGAGGCCGGCCCCGGGGAGCACCGAGGCGAGGTCGGCGTCGTCGAGCACGATCATCGCGGACTTGCCGCCGAGCTCCAGCAGGGTCCGCTTCATGGTCCCGGCGGACAGTTCGACGATGCGCCGGCCGATCCCGGTCGACCCGGTGAACGACACCATGTCCACCCGGGGATCGGTCACGAGCAGCTCGGCCACCGCGTTGTCGGAGGTCGGGACCACGTTCACGACGCCCGCCGGGATGTCCGTCCGCTCGGCGATGATGCGACCGATCCGGGTGGCGTTCCACGGCGTGTCCGGCGCGGGCTTGAGCACCACGGTGTTTCCGGTGGCCAGGATCGGACCCAGCTTGTTGATCGTCACCTCGAACGGGTAGTTCCACGGCACGATCGCCGCGACCACCCCCACCGGCTCCTTCCAGACCGCGCGGTGGCTGGGCCCGAACAGGCTCGTGTCGGGCAGCGGGCGCTCCCACGGGAACTCGTCGATCAGCTCCAGCGGCCCGCGCAGGCCGTCGGCCAGCGGCCAGTCGAGCTGCGCGAAGTGCGTCACCGCGATCGGCGAGCCCGCCTCGGCGACGAGCTCCGCGCGCAGCGCCTCCTTCTCGTCCTCCAACGCGGCCTGCAACTGGGCCAGGCTCCGCTTGCGCAGCTCCCGGTCCGTCGACCACGACGACTCGTCGAACGCGCGGCGCGCCGCCGCGATGGCGCGGTCCATGTCCGCCGCCGTGGCGTCCGCCGTCTGGCCGAGGACCTCCTCGGTCGCCGGGTTGATGTTGTCGTAGCGGCCGCCCGCCGCCGACTCGCCGAGTTTCCCGTCGATCAGTAGCCGCGGTTCGCCCTGCACGGACACCGCCTCAGACGCCGTCGTCATCGCGATCAGACTCCCTCGCCATCGAAGACCCGCCTGACGGGGCGGGTGCGTCGAGGAAAGCTACAGCGCATCTGACACCGTGTCTACGTGCAGGCCCGGGCGCAGACGCGGGGACGATCGGCCTCTCTATCGGGAAAGCTCGTCGCGCGCGGTTACGACCGATCGGGCCCGGAGAAGATTTCCAGCACCCTGAACGCAAAACCCCCGGGACAAATCAGGCGACGGTTTCTGGCCCGGGATCGCCGACCTTCGCGGGATCGCCAACCTTCGCGGGCGCGGCGACCGAAGCCCACAGGGTCACGACTGCGTCGGTGATCTCGTCGACATTGGGGGTCGGGATTAGGTAAAGCGAGCTCGTGGCTCGTAGCAGAAGCTCCGCGAGGACTTCTCGCCTCACCTTGCCCTCCTGGACGACGGCAAGATCGTCGAGTACGGGCTCGAGGAGTTCCGTCACCTGGGCCACGAAGGTCGGGAAAATATCACGGATGAACTGCAGGGCGAAGGCAGGCTCCGCTTCGATGACTCTGGAGACCTCGGGATGGTCGTCCCCGTAGTGCATGATCGCGTCGGCGGTCGCGCGGAGACGCTCGGCGGTGACCGACTGCTCGGCGACCGCCTCGTCGAGCGCGGCACTGACGCCCCGCCGGACGTGTTCGCTGATGGCGGTGAGCAGCTCGGCTTTGGTCTTGAAGTACCGGTAGAGCGTGCCGCGAGAGACCTCCGCCGCCGCGGAGACGTCCCGCAGCGACATCTTGGCCGGTCCGTGAGCCGCGATGCACCCCAGTGCCGCATCGAGGATCTTCGCCGGTGTCTCGAACCTGTTCCCCACTGCGCGAGTCTCCAGTCTGACGGCGGGACGATCCACTCCCGGCCCCGTCCGCACGAGCGCGCCCCCTTTTCGATGGTAGGAGGACTGTCGCGATCAGGATGCGCGAGCCGTGATCGTCCGGGAGCCGCTCCCGGTAGCAGGGGCTTCGGATGTCACTACAGGCGACAGGACGGCTACCATACATCCTCATCGAATGATCAAATAGAACCTTATTGACTTAATCAGCTCAATAAGTTTAGCCTTCGAGCGTGTCGCAGCCCACAGTCGCCCGTCGCCGGTCCCAGCAACCGCCGTATCGGCGGGCCCACGCTCAGGTGCGAGCACGGCACACCGGCCAGCGGCCGGCGTCTGCCAGTCCGGGAGAAAGGCTGGCGACCCGGGCGCGGTGACGCGGCCTGGCGCGCCGAAGGACATCCGTCCCACGATCGTCCGCCCTGACCGCGGTCCTGCGACGGGGTGAAGGAATGGGTCAACCGACCAGCCGTGGCTACCGATCGACGGCCCGCAGAGGTAGTGCCGGAGATGCGGTCGAACCTGACGGACGATCATCCGGACGATCGTCATCATCGAGCAAATGGGAGGCCGGCCCGTGACGACCGTCGACGAGGCAGGATTCAGCGACACCGACCTGGACCACCACGGCCCGAAGTTCCGGGAACACAACTCCGAAATCATGGCGGATCTGCAGAGCCGTTGCCCGGTGGCCAAGTCCTCGGCCTGGGGCGGCTACTGGCTCTTCACCTCCTATGAGACCGTGTTCGACGCCTGCCGGGACCCGGATCTTTTCAGCAACCACACGAGCAAGGCTATTCCGGCGCTGCCGGTCGAGGTTTCCTTCATCCCGATCGACATCGACCCGCCGATGCTGCAGAAATACCGGAAATTACTGCTGCCCTACCTGTCTCCCAAGGAGGCCGAGCAGCGGGAGTCGGCCCTGCGCCGCACGGCGACCGAGCTGATCGACGCCTTCGTCGAGAGCGGCGAGGCCGACCTCGCCGAGCAGCTGTTCACCCCGCTGCCGGCCCGGTGGACTCTGCAGCTCCTCGACTTCGACGAAAGCCGCTGGCCGGACTGGATCGACTGGCTGCACTCCCTCATCCACGACCGTGCCTACGCCCCGGAGCGGTCCGCCCAGTCCGCGGCCAACATCTACGGAACCATCGCCCAGGAGATCGCCCAACGACGGCTCCAGCGCGGCAGGGGCGTACTCAGCGATCTCATGGAGGCGGAGATCGACGGGGAGAAACTCTCCGACGAAGAGCTTTCTGGCATCGTCGTCCTGCTCCTGCTCGGTGGCATGGACACCACGGCGGGCCTCACCGGCAATGCCCTCCTTCGCATCGACGCCGATCCAGCGCTGCGCCGCCGGCTCATCGAGGACCCGGACGTCATGGCGAGCGCGACGGAGGAGTTCCTGCGCCACGACACCCCGGTGCAGGGGCTCACCCGAATCGTCACCCGGGACGCGGAGTTCCACGGCCGCCAGCTCAAGAAGGGCGACCGGGTCATGCTGATGTTCGCGGCGGCCAACCGCGATCCCAGCGCCTTCGAACACCCGCAGGAAATCAATCTTGATCGCGGCACGAACCGGCACATGGCCTTCGCACTCGGCGTCCATCGCTGCCTGGGCTCGAACTTCGCGCGGGCCATGTTCCGCGTGATGATCACCGAGCTGCTGCGTCGGCTACCGGACGTGCATGTCGCGGCACCGATCGAGCGCCTCGCGGACGCGGGCGACGTATATGCCGTCAAGCACCTTCCGGTTCGCTTCACCCCCGGGCCGCGCGAAGACGTGGGCACGCCCGTCCACGGTGACTGAGCTCCGCGGCCGCGCGGTGATCAAAGAGCTGAGAGGAGCTCCGATGAAGGTGTCGGTCAGCAACGAGTTCTGCCAGGGCCACGCGCAATGTCACGCGAAGGCCCCGGAGGTCTACGAGCTCGACGACGAGGGTTTCATCGGCGCGGTGGCACGGCTGGACGTGCCACCGGGCCTGGAGGAGGCCGCTCGACTCGGTGCCGCGGCCTGCCCGGAGCGGGTGCTCGCGCCGGTCGATTAGGGGTGTCTGCGCAAGCGCGAACATGCCGAAACGAAGACATGCCGAAACGCGGACATGCCGAAACGCGAACGTGCCGAAACGCGAACGTGCCGAAACGGAGAACGCCACAAGGGACGGTGCTCGAACGACGGACCTGGGCTTACCCACGGCCGGTGCTCAGGTCGTCGAGGTCCGAGCAGAGCCGCCGGATGATCAGCGCGGCGGTCAGCCGGGTCCGGCCCTGCGGCGTGTCGATGGGGAAGCCCAGGACGCGCTCGGCCTTGACCAGACGCGCGATCAGCGTGCTGTGGTGCACGTAGAGCACCGCCGCCGCCTGCCGCAGCGACGCGGTGGCGCCCACGGCGACCAGCATGGTCAACGTCTGCAGGCCCTGCGGCTCGGCGCCGAGC
>NZ_JAMQQF010000167.1 GCF_023716945.1 Frankia sp. AiPs1
GGCCTGGCCCGCCGGCGTCCGCGCGGCCGGACGGCCGGTTCCGGCGAGGACACCGTCCAGATGCGCATCCGGCGGGCCCGCCCGCCGCGGCCGGAGCTCTCCCGGCGCCTGTCGGCGCTCCTGCTGGTCGTGTGTATCGGGGCAGTCGCGGTGCAGCTCGTCTGCCGGGGCGGCAACGAGGAGTTCGTCTGGTTTTCGCACGAGGAGGTCGCGGCCACCCAGGAGCTCTACGACCTGGCTCCCGCGGGCAGTACGATCGGCGTTCTCAACGGCTTTTTCCCGGGGCAGAACGACGATCTCGGCCGGGTGTCGTTGATAAACCTCGAGAGCAAGTGCAAACCGATCGTCGATCCATACCAGTGCGCGCTGCAGTTGAAGCCCGACTACATTCTGATCACGCGCGCGCAGGACGCCTACGGCCGGGAGTCGGAATCCCGTCCCGAGAAGTGGGCGGCGGCGGACGCGGCATCTCTGGAACGGTCCGCCGGATATCACCGCATCCGGAACAGTCCGGACGCGATCATTCTCGCCCGCGGGGTCGACGGCGGACTTCGGACATCGCGCGTGGACGCGTCGAGCCACCCGGTGCTCTCGGTGGACCAGGAAGGCTGAGGGAGGGTCGATGGACCAGCACAACGTGATTCGGCTCGGGCTGGTGCTCGTCTGCCTGGCGGCGGGCCTCGCGATCGGCGTCGATCTGCTGCGCGAGGCGCGGTCCTCCCGCGCCCGGGGGGTCGGCCGGCTGGTGAACGTCAGTCTCCCGGTTGTCGCCGTGGCGGCCTTCGCCGCCTGCTGGGTGCGGGTGTCGCATGGGTGAGCCCCGGTACCTGGCCGAGCCTCGACAGTTGGCCGAGCCCCGGCGGCTGGCCGAGAGGTGGCAGCGCGGCCGGGGGTGTCGGCGATGAGCGGGCGTGGCCGCAGCCGGCGGGAGATGCTCCTGCTGGGGTTGGGCGCCGCCGGGGCACTTGCACTCGCGGGGTGCGGCGATGACCACACGGACTCGCGGGCCGGCTACCTCGGCCCGATCGACCCCGGTCAGGCTCCCCGCACGGACGCCGACCTGTGCGTCTACGGCGCGACGCCCGCGGGGGTCGCCGCGGCCGTCCAGGCCCGGCGGATGGGCCTGCGCACCACGCTGCTGGCCTTCGACGACGAGATCGGCGGGATGATGTCGGGCGGCCTGTCCGCCACGGACGTCGGCTACACCTCGACCATCGGCGGGTTCGCCAAGGAGATCTTCGCCGCGATCGGCGAGCACTACCGTTCGACCGGTCCGGTCTACAACTTCGAGCCGCATGTCGCCCGCGACGTCTTCGTCGCGGTCCTGAAGAAGGCGGGCGTGCGGGTCCTGACCCGGCAACGGCTCGCCGAGGTCGTGCTCAGCGGGAATCGGATCCGCTGGATCAACACCGACGGCGGTGGCACCCACCGGGCCAGCGCCTTCGTGGACGCCAGCTACGAGGGTGACCTGCTGGCCGCGGCACGGGTCGCCTTCGTGACCGGGCGGGAGGCCAACAGCGAGTACGGCGAGACCCTCAACGGCGTGCAGAACCGCCCGGCCGGATCGACCTTCCGCGCCTGTTTCAGTCCCTACCGCCGCGACGGCGACCCGACCAGTGGTCTGCTGCCCGACGTCTCGGCGAACGGGCTGGGGGCGACGGGTCAGCGCAGCCCGCTCGGGATGGACTTCTGTTTCCGGCTCTGCCTGGCCCACGCCGGATCGAACGCCCGGCCGTTCCCGAAGCCGGCGGGCTACGACCCCGAGCGGTACGAGCTGCACCGCCGCTACCTCGCCGCCGGGAACCGGAACGTGATGTCCTTCCTGGTCGAGCTGCCGGGGCGGAAGTACGACCTCAACAACAGCGGCCCGGTCTCCACCAATCTGGTGGGCGGCTCGGCGAACTGGGCGACCGCCGACTACGCGCGCCGCGAGCAGATCTACCAGGATCATCTCGGCTACCAGCAGGGCCTGCTCTGGTTCCTGGCAAACGATGCCGGCGTGCCGGCCTGGCAGCGCACCCAGGCCCGTTCCCTCGGCCTCGCCGCCGACGAGTTCGTGGACAGCGACAACTGGCCGCGTCAGCTCTACGTACGCGAGGCCAGGCGGATGGTCAGCGACTACGTCGCGACGGAGGCCGACGCGTCGGGCGCCCGCCACTGCCCCGACCCGATCGCCTACGCGTCCTACAAGGTCGACTCGCACGCCGTGCAGCGGGTCGTGGCGAACAACTGCCTGGTCAACGAGGGCGGCGTCGACGTTCCCGTGCCCGGCCCGTGGGCGGTGTCGCTGCGCTCGATCCTGCCGCGGCGACAGGAATGCGCGAACCTCGTCGTCCCGGTCTGCGTCTCCTCCTCCCATGTGGCCTGGTCCTCGCTGCGGATGGAGCCGGTGCTGATGATGCTCGGCCAGGTGGCGGCCATCGCCGCGGGCACGGGTATTCGTCAGGGCGTGGCCGTCCAGGACATTGCCTATCCCGAGATCCGGGCGGCGCTGCAAAGGCTGCGCATGCCACTGCCGGCCGTCGCCGCCGGGTGAGTTCGGCCGATTCCGAACGGTTCTCCACAGGCTGCACGATTCCGATTCCCAGGGAACGACGTAGAAGGAGGATGATGTGAATACCGGGCAGGCCGCGGACTACCGCGCCCGACTGCGGACCGCGGGCATTTTCTCGGTCGCCGATCTCTACCCGCCGCAGACCGTGGCGCGGTGGAACGAGACCCTCGACCGGGAGTTCGCCGAGAAGGCCGATCAGGCGCGGGCCTACGTCGGCGCGGACCGGCTCGTGGCGCTCGGGATCGCCGAGGAGGTGTTCTGCGCGCCGCTGCGCCAGGCGATCCGTGCGCTGATCCCCGACGCGGTGCTGTACCACTGCCACGTCTACGAGACCGCGGCGAACCAGGAACGGTCGCACATCCATGCCGGCCGCCTGGGCGGCTGGCACCGGGACACCGAGACGATCCGGCTGTTCGATTCCACGGCGGCGCCCCAGTACATCAGCATCTTCGTCTACCTGAGCGACGTCGCAAGCGGCTCCGGTGGCTTCGAGCTCCGGACGCTGCCGCCGGCGCACGCCATCGCGGCCGGCAACCGTTCGGTCGTGGTGCAGGGACAGGCCGGCACCGCCTTCGTGTGGAACCGCTCCTTCTACCACCGCGCGACACCGAACCTCAGTGACGTCCGCCGGCGCGTGCTCAAGCTGTCGATCCAGTCCACGTCGCTGCCGAACGACCGGATCGAGCTGCCTGAGTTCGCCCACGCCCGCAGGGCTGTCAGCCCGGCGGACGAGTACCTCGGCTTCCTGTTCGGCGTCGGGCGGGGCGGGCCGGACGCGTCGCGCCAGCTTCCGCGGCCGACGCAGGCGGCCACCCCGCCCCCGCCCGCGGCCGATCTCGTGCCCAACTCGGTGGTCGAGGTCACCCGCGCGGACGCCCTCTGGCACCGCGTCAGCGCGGTCAAGTACCGGCTGCCGGTCGGCTGATGGCGACCACGGGGGTGGGCCTGCGCCGGGTCCTGATCATCGGGTCCGGGCGACGGATCCGGAACAACTTCCTGCCGGCCTTCGCGCAGCGCCGGGACCAGTTCGAGATCGTCGGGCTGTGGTCGCGCACCCGGGAGCACGCCGAACGCGCGGCCTCGCCGTGGGGGGTGCCGGTGGTGGACTCCCTGGCCGCGTTCCTCGACGCGGTCGACACGGTCGTCGTCTCGGTCTCCACGACCGCGGTGCGCGCGGTCTTGAGCGAACTTGCCGAGCGGGCGGCCCAGCTCTCGGTCGTCCTGGACACTCCGGTGTTCGGGCAGGCCGCCCACCTGCCGGCGATGGCGACCCTGCGGACGTTCGCCCGGGTGGTCGTGGCCGAGGACTACATGAACTACCCGCAGTGGACCCTCGCCCGCCGCGCAGTTGCCGACGGCCTGATCGGCGAGGTGCGCTCGGTGGAACTCGCCCACTCCGGTTACCGCTACCACGGTCTCGCCCTCATCCGATCGCTGGCCGACTTCGACCACGTCACCGTGGCCACCCGGCGGCGGGTCGGCGCCGACGTGAGCTTCGAGTTCCGGCTGCGGCACGGGGTGCGGGGGCGCATCACCGAGCCGTACGACCAGGCCCGGGGGACGACGACAATCATCGGCGAGAAGGGCGTGATCACGGATTCCGTGCAGGTGGGTGCCGAGCATGGCCCGGTGCACGTGCTGCGGCCCCGCGGGGACGCCCGGCCCGACGGCTACCTTCTCGGCGGCCCGGAGCTTCTCGGCGGCCCGGAGCTTCCCGGCGGTTCAGGGCTTCTCGGCGGCCTCGAGCTCGACCTGCCGGAGCTGCCCGCCCTGCTCGACGCCGAGGTGCCCGATCGCAGCCTGTTCAACGCCCTGAAGACCTGCGGCCTGCTGGAGGTACTCGCGGCGGTGACGGGAGAGGCCTTCCACTCCCGGTACACCTACCGGGAGGCGCTCTACGATCACCTGGCGACGGCGGTCCTGCGGGCGAGCCCGCTGCTGGTCGACCCGGTGGCGGGCGCGGGCGGCAACATCGTCGGCGGCCTGGACGGGATGTTCGCCGGGCTGGCCCGGGCCCGCAGCGCCCTCACCAGGCCGGCAGCCCGCCGGGCCGGGACGACGACGCGAGGGTCCGGCTGAGTTCCCGCGGGTTTGTCGAGCCCGGATAGGTTGCGACATGTCGTTATCTTCCCGGTTTATCCCCCTGTCGAAAATCCTCCTCGCCGAGCCGGACCGAGGCCCGGGAGGCAGGCAGGGTGTACCGGCTCAACCGATTCGGGCCTACCGCAATTTTTGTCACGCGCATGACGCATTCCACCGAGGTCCGATGGTTCGCTCCCTGGCCGGACGTTAGAGTTGGTTTGCACGCACGGAGCCGGCTGGATGGGGGTCCGACAAGCCGGTGGTGCGACGTGCACCAGTGGGGGGTTCGTCGATCGGCACAGCGGGTGTTGTTGTCATGCGCTGACGTGGCACACAGCCCGGCCGGTCGTCCTCCCGTCGGGCTGTGGCCCGTCCGAAGAGTCGTGACCGCGGGGGGTTTTCCGAGTGACGGACACCGTCTTCAGCGATGCTAAGGATCGACGAGGGGCCGTCCAGTGACCCAACGTGGCGGCGGTCGTCGGCACGATGACCGGGCGGCGGTCCCGGCCGGGGCGGCGACGCTCGGCGCGTCACCCGTCGCGCCGAGTCGGCCCGGACGGCGGATTCCGAACCAGCGTGCCCAGCTGGCGGTGGTGGTCGGGGACGTTCCCCCGCCGGGGCCGGCGGTCGATCGTCTCGGCCGTCGGGGCTCCGGCGCGGCCCAGCGGGACGCCGTGGGGATCGCCACCGCGCCCAGGCCGGCCGACGGGCTCGACCCCTCGGCCGGCGACCTTCCCGACCTTCCTGACCAGCCCGGTCTGGCGGATCAGCCCGACCTGCCCGATCCGGACGCGCGGGGCGATGCCGGCTACCGGGCTCGGGTTCCGTGGGAGCGTCCCTATACCCGGCTGCTGGTCGTCACCGACGCCCTTGCCTGCGTGGTGGCGGTGGGGGTGGCCTACCTGGTCCGGTTCGGCGGCCTGGTCGAGTTCGACCTCAAGCCGGTGTCGGCGCGGCCCTACATCCTGATGTCGGTCCTGCTGCCGCTCGCCTGGGTCCTGTCGATGTTCTTCGGGCGTGCGTACGAGAGTCGCTTCCTCGGCGGGGGATCCGAGGAGTTCCGGCGCGTGCTCAACGCCGCCGCCCAGCTCACCGCGGTCGTGGCGGTCGTCTCCTATGCGACCAAGGCCGAGCTCGCCAGGGCCTACGTGCTGATCGCGTTCCCCGCCGCACTGTTATTGACGGTGGCGCTGCGGGTCGGCGCCCGAGCCGGCCTGCACCGCCTGCGCCGGGCGGGCCGCTGCCTGCATCGCGTGCTGGTCGTCGGCGCGGGGGAGTCCGCCGCCTCCATGATCCGGGTCGCGCAGCGCGAGCCCACCGCGGGCTGGTCGGTCGTCGGGGTCGTTCTCGACCGGTCGCCGGGTCGGCACAGCCACGACTCGCCGGAGCGCGGCGGGTTCGACCTGCTGGGGGTGCCGATCGTCGGGACCTCGGAGAGCCTGCACACCGCCATCGCGCAGACGGCGGCGACGACCGTCGCGATCAGCCCGCAGATGGACGGCGAGCGGCTGCAGCGGTTGCTGTGGATGTTGGAGGGCAGCGAGGTCGACGTTCTGGTCTCCTCGGCACTGACCGACGTGACCGGGCCGCGCATCTCGATCCGTCCGGTCGCCGGACTGCCGCTGCTGCACGTCGAGGAGCCGGAGCTCAGCGGCACCCGGCGCGCGATGAAGGGCCTGTTCGACCGGAGCGTGGCCGCGGGGATCCTGCTGCTGTGCCTGCCGTTGCTGACCGGCCTCGCGGTGGCCGTCCGGCTGACCAGCCGGGGGCCGGCGATTTTCCGGCAGGTGCGGGTGGGCCGGGGCGGTGAGCATTTCACGATGTACAAGTTTCGCTCGATGTACATCGACGCCGAGCAGCGCAAGGCGGAGCTGGAGTCCCGCAACGAGCGGGCCGAGGGCCTGCTGTTCAAGATGCGCGACGACCCGCGGATCACCCGGGTCGGGAAGTTCCTGCGCAAGTGGTCGCTGGACGAGCTGCCGCAGCTGTTCAACGTCGTGGGGGGCAGCATGTCGCTGGTCGGCCCACGGCCGCCGCTGCCGGCGGAGGTCGCCCGCTACGAGGACGACGTGCACCGGCGGCTGATGGTGAAGCCCGGCCTGACCGGCCTGTGGCAGATCAGCGGTCGGTCCGATCTGGAATGGGACGAGTCGGTGCGACTCGACCTGCGCTACGTGCAGAACTGGTCGCTGGCGATGGACTTCTACATCCTCTGGCGGACGATGTTCGCGGTGCTGCGCCGCGAGGGAGCCTACTGAGCCGCTGCTGAGCCCCTGCTGAGCCGCTGCTGAGGCGGCGGCCGGTTGTCGGCTCCAGGCACTACCGGCGGTGGTGACCGCCGAGGCTGGCGGCAGTGGGTCCTCGGGTACCCGACCCGAGCGGACCGTGTAGCGGCCGTGACGCGGGGAGATGCACCCTGCCGCCAGCGAACGCCATCCGTTGCACTCCTTTACCGCGCGATCCGGATAGTGCTCAATGGATTTGAATATTATCAATGCCCGATCGGGGTATCTCCGGCGCGGTGGCGAATTTCATTTATAGCATTCTCCGCCGTGCCGTGATATGGGTCACAGATGGCCGTCATGCGTATTGGCGGTCGTATGCGGCGGTGTCTCGGTCGTAAGGTAGGCGCCGGCGACACGATATTGATCCCGCTGCTGACCGAGTTCCGTTCTCGGGTGGTCGGGCGGGCCGTGTGCGCCGAGATATCAGCGGCCTGATTCCAGGTTCCGAAGGAACCGCGCAGAGGCCATATCGGGGGAAGATATGCCTACCTTTTTCTGTCCTTCCTATGCCGCAATGTCGGTTGCCGCGATGCCGTTGACCTCGACGATTCGGCGCCGGCCGTCGGCAATTCGACCGAGGATTCGTCGTGGGCGCTGAGGCGGGGCGTCACCGGGTCCGTGCCGTCCATCCGCCGGCCGTCACCGGCGCTGCACCCGCCGGCCTGCGGATTCGTGTCTCCCTGCGGGACCGCAACGAGTCGAAGTACCTTGCCGACCTGCTCCAGAATCACGGGCTGGCGGTGCGCGTCGCAATGCCGGGCGAGGACGCGCCGGGCGGAGATGACCAGCCCGCAACCAACGAGATCGTCGTCAGCCAGGAACTGGTCGCCGGGCTCATCCCGGCCGCGCGCCGGGGCGGCGTGCCCCTGATCCTGCCGACCGATCGGCCGGTGACACCCGCGGCCGGCGACAGCGGCGATGTCGGCGATGGCGGCGAGGAGCAGGCGCCGGCGCCGGGGCGGTTGGCCAGGCATGACCTCGACGCCGTCGCCCGACGCCTCGCCGCCACCATCGCGCGCAGGGTCGAACGCAACCGGCGGGGACTGGCGCACCTCGCCCTCGAGGACGAGGACATCTTCGACGACGTCGCCGTCCAACAGGGCACCGGCTGGCGCCTGCGCCTGGTCGGGCGGGAGGGCGTGCTGGTCTGCCTGCGGGTCAGCGAGCTGGGGCGGGTCCGCGAGCGCCTCGGGGCGCAGGCGACCGGGGAACTGGTCGGCCGGATCCGCGACGTCACCGTCGCCGAACTGGGCCTGGCCAAGCCCCCGGCTCTGCGCAGCAACGGCGAGCTGCTCTGGGTCCTGCCGGCGACACCGGCCGCCCGGGTCCGTAAGCAGCTCGAGCAGCTCAACGCCGCGCTGGCGAGCCGGTCCTTCACGGTGACCGTCGGCGACGCCGAGGAGCATCTGCGCATCACGCCCGCCGTCGGCCTGGTCGGCGTGAGCCGGGCGGATCCGGCCGTGCTGATCAGCCGGGCCAGGGCCGCCGCCGTGACCGCGGCCAGCCGCCTCGATCTGGAGCCCTGCACCTGGGAGCCAGCCGCGGCGGTGGCCGCCGCCCATGGCGGGCTCCCCAACCGTGCCGGCGCGGCGGCGGCGGCCTGGCAGACGGCCAGCCGGGGGATCCGGTCGACCGCCGCGCAGGCCCTGCTCAGCCTGGCCCTCGCCCTCGGCCTGCCCTTTGTCTACTACACGGTCACGGCCCAGTTCGGCGTCGACGTGCTCGGCCCCGCCTACGCCTTCATCGTGCTCGCGCTGGTGGCGACCGCCGGGTCGATCTACGTCGAAGGTCTGCTCGCGCTCGACCCGGTCCGGCCGCCTGCGCTCCCGCCGGGAGACCCGCCGCCGGCGACGGTCATCATCGCGGCGTACCTGCCGAACGAGTCGGCGACGATCATCGACACGCTCGAG
Source organism: Frankia sp. AiPs1 (assembly GCF_023716945.1). Taxonomy (GTDB): domain Bacteria; phylum Actinomycetota; class Actinomycetes; order Frankiales; family Frankiaceae; genus Frankia. Next base: position 8,832 of record NZ_JAMQQF010000167.1, read on the forward strand.
GCGTTCCTGCGCCTCAGCTACGCCGGGCCGCTGCAGGTGATCCTCGCCTACAACACCCCGCATGCACTGCCGGTCGAGGGCGTGCTCCAGGAGATGGCACACGAGCACCCCCGGCTGGTGGTGCTCAGGGTGCCCGGCAGCACCTCGAAGGCCCAGAACGTCAATGCCGCCCTCGAAATCGCCAGCGGCCACTTCACCGGCGTCTTCGATGCCGACCACCATCCGGCGCCGGACTCGGTGACGCGGGCGTGGCGATGGCTGGCCGATGCCTACGACATCGTGCAGGGTCACTGCGTCATCCGTAACGGCGGTGCGGGCTGGTTGTCGCGCATGGTCGCGGTGGAGTTCGAGTCGATGTACGCGGTGGGTCATCCGGGGCGGGCGAAACTGCACGGCTTCGGCCTCTTCGGCGGATCCAACGGATACTGGCGGACCGACATTCTGCGTCGCGTCCGGATGCGCCCCCGCATGCTCACCGAGGACATAGATTCCTCGGTCCGTTCCATCCTCGCCGGTGTCCGTATCGCTTCCGATCCGGCGCTGCTGTCCTTCGAACTGGCGCCGACCACGCTGCGGGCACTGACCCGTCAGCGGCTGCGCTGGGCCCAGGGCTGGTTCCAGGTCTCGCGGAAGTACTTCGGCATGGCGCTGGCCTCTCCATCTCTCAACCGCCGGCAGAAGGCCGGAGCCGCGTTCCTGTTCGGCTGGCGCGAGCTCTACCCGTGGATCTCCATCCAGATCTTCCCGCTGCTCGGGTATCTGCTGCTGCATCCGGCTCCCGGTCGGGGCGTGCACTGGGCCATGCCGTTCTTCCTGTTCCTCACGCTGGTCACGATGGGAGTCGGCGTGGCGCAAAGCCTTTTCGCCTACCTGCTCGCCCACCCGGAGGTGCGTCGGCGCCGGCGTTGGTTCCTCGTCTACGCCCTGTTCGCCGGTTTCTTCTACACCGAGTACAAGAACGGCCTGGCCCGGGTGGCCCAGATCAAGGAGATCGGGGGGGAGCGCCAGTGGCGGGTCACCCCGCGCCAGGTGCCCGTGCCCAGCCCGGCGTACCGGCGGGAGTCGGCCTGACGATGACCGACCTACTCACGACGTCCACGTCCACGTCCACGTCGACGTCATCGCCCTCGTCATCGTCATCCCCTTCGCCCACGTCAACGGCAGCACTGTCGCCAACGCCAACGCCAGCGCCCTCGCCCGCGTCATCGTCATCCCCGGGGCCGGGGAAGCTGGCGCGGTTGGACGACCTCGAGGGATACCGGGGAATCGCCGCCCTGGGAGTCGTGGTCTTCCACGCCTACCAGTTCTGCCGGGAGGGCGCCGGCGGGGACTCGGCCGGCTCGTCACCCGACGGCTACGCGTACGCCGGGACGCCGCTGGGCCGGCTGCTGCTCAACCTCGACGGCCTCGTCAGCCTGTTCCTGCTGCTGTCGGGCTTCCTGCTCTACGCGCCGGCCGCCCGCGCGGTTCTCGCCGGGCGGCCGGTGGGCAGCCCCCGGGTCTTCCTGCTCCGGCGCGCCGTGCGCATCCTGCCGCTGTACTGGTTCGCCACCCTGCTGGTCTGGACCTACCGCAACCCCGACCTGCCCGGGGACTGGCGCGACCTGGCGGAACACCTCACCTTCACCCAGGTCTTCGACAGCCGCCGCATCTTCTACACCATCGGCCCGGCCTGGTCACTCTCAGTGGAGATCTTCTTCTATGTCGCCGTGGCGCTCATCCTGCTGGCCCTGCGGGGCCGGCTGCCCGCCCGGTCCCGCTCGGCCGTGCGGGTGCTGGTGATCGCGACGCCGCCGGCCGTGATGCTGGTCGGCTCGCTTGCGTACCACTGGTGGGCGCTCGAACTCGCCCACCAGCCGTCGGATCGATGGGCGATCTGGTTCAACCCCCTGGCCAAGGCGGAGATGTTCGCCATGGGGATGTTCCTCGCCATCGCCCACGCCCGGTGGGGCGACCGACCCGTGCGCGCGGTCTGGCTCATCCCCGTCCGGCTCGTGGCGCTGGCCATCCTCGCCTACGGCTGCGCCATCCGGACCGAGGATGCCCGGACCTCGACCGAGTTCAACCTGCTCGCCATGGTCGCGTTCACCCTGCTGCTCGGCAGCTCGCTGTTCGCGTATCCGCGGGCATGGTGGCGACGGACTCTCGCGGCCCGCCCCCTGATGTTCGTCGGCGCCGTCAGCTACAGCGTCTACCTGTGGCACGAACCGGTCCTGCTCTACCTGGACGTGCACCACCTGGTGAGTCACCGGGCGGCGGCGTTCCCCTGGGTGGCGCTGCTGCTGGTGGTCGTCTCCGTGCCGCTCGGCTGGATCAGCTACGTCATCCTGGAAAGGCCCGCGGGCGAACTGAAGGCCCTGTTCCAGTCGGACGGTCGGCTTCGGTCGTACTACGGTCCCCGGCACGAGGGCTGACGGATCAGCGCCATGGCCGATCCGACCATGCAACGAGTCCCGCGGCTCGACGAGATCGTGGCTGCGTCGCGGTCGCGGTCACGCACGTTCGCGTTCGCCGTGATCGGGCTGCTGTCCGCCGTCGTCGCCGTGTCGATCATCGTCGGCGTGGTGGGGGGGGGGGGGGGGGGCCCCGGGCGGCCGGGCGCGCCGGCTTATCGCCCCAGAGCTACACGATCAGGTCGACCTCTAACAT
>NZ_JAMQQF010000168.1 GCF_023716945.1 Frankia sp. AiPs1
GTCGACGGCCTCGCCGACGCCCCCGACGCCGGCGTCGCCGCCGCCGTCGCGCACGCCGTCTGCTCCGAGGCGTTCGTCGCGGTGGCCACCGAGAACATCCAGGTCCACGGCGGCATCGGCTTCACCTGGGAGCACGCCGCGCACCTGTACTACCGGCGGGCGAAGGCCTCCCAGCTGCTGTTCGGCGGCCCGGCGGTCTACTACGAGCGCCTGTTGGCCAAGGCCGGCGTGTGAGCGCCGCCCCGCCGGGACCCGGCCCGGACGTTGCGGGCACGGTACGCACCCCGGCGGGGCTGCGTTTCACCGGCCTCGCGCCCACTGTTGGTGACGGCGCACGCGCCACCGTCGAGCGGGTGCCGGACGCGGAGGCCCTCGTCGACCTCGCCACCGGCCAGCGCCTGACCTACCGCGCGCTGTGGGACGCGGCCGGCCGGGTCGCCGGCGGCCTCGTCGCCGCCGGCATCGCCCCGGGCGATCGGGTGGCCGTGCGGCTGCCCAACGGCGCGCCCTGGTGCGCGGCGGTGCTCGGCGCGATCCTCGCCGGCACCGTGCCCGTGCCCGTCAACACCCGGCTGACCCCGGCCGAGGTCGCCCACATCGTCACCGACTCCGGCGCCACCCTCGTCGTCGACGACCCGGCCGCGCTGCCCGACGGCCCGCCCACCGTGCGCCTCGCCGAGGACCCGGAGGCGCTGGCCGCGCTGTTCTACACCTCCGGCACCACCGGCGTGCCCAAGGGCGCGATGCTGTCGCACCGGGCGCTGCTGTCCGCGGCCGAGCAGTGCCGCCGCGCCCTGCACCTCGGCCCGACCGAGGCGACGCGGACGCTGATCGCCGCGCCGCTGTTTCACGTCCTGGCCTTCGGCATGCAGTGGCTGCCCGCCCTGCTCGCCGGCGGCACGGTCGTCATCGCCACCCGCTTCGAGACCGGCGCCTGGCTGCGGGCGATCCACGACGAGCACATCGACGTGCTCAACGGCGTGCCGGCGATGTACTGGCAGGCGCTGCGCCACCCCGACTTTCCCCGCACCGACGTCTCGCACGTCCGGCTGGTCAGCTACGGCGCCGCACCGACCCCGCCCAGCCAGGTCGCGGAGCTGCTGGCCGCCTTCCCCGCGGCCCGTTTCGGTCCCGGCTACGGGCTGACCGAGGCCGCCTGCGTCAGCGGCCTGGACCACGACGAGGTCCTCGCCCACGCCGACACGGTCGGCAGCGCGGTGGCCGCCACCGAGCTGCGCCTCGACGGCCCCGAGGCCGCCGCCGGCGTCGGCCAGCTCCTCGTACGCGGCCCGCAGCTCATGAGCGGCTACTGGCACCGGCCCGAGGCGAGCGCCGAGGTGCTCGACGGCGGCTGGCTGCACACCGGGGACCTCGCCCACATCGACGGCGCCGGGCGCATCCACCTGCTCGACCGCATCAAGGACATGATCAACCGCGGCGGGGAGAACGTCTACAGCATCGAGGTCGAACGGGTGCTGGCCGCGTTCGACGGCGTCGGCGAGGTCGCCGTCGTCGGCGTGCCCGACCCGCGCCTGGGCCAGCGGGTCGCCGCGGCGATCGTGCCCCGCCCCGGCGCCGCCATCGACGTCTCCGCGCTGCTCACCCACGCCGCCGGCCGTCTCGCCGACTTCAAGATCCCCCAGTTCGTCGCGATCCTGACCGAGTCACTCCCCCGCAACGCCGCCGGCAAGGTCGACAAGGCCCGCCTGCGCACCGACACCCCCTGGGGCCCCCGCCGCTGAGGACGAGCCCCGGCTCACCCCATCGACACCAGCCGCGCCCCGCCGTCGGTCTCGATGACGGTGCCGGTGACGTTCGGATTGGTCGCCGCGACGACGGTGACCTCGGCGATGTCGTCCGCGGTCGCGATCCGCTGCGCCGGCAGAGCCTGCACGGCCTGCGCGAAGTACGACTGCCGTGCGTCGTCGGGCATGCCGCTCCACCAGGGGGTGTCGACCAGACCGGGGGAAACGCCGTTGACCCGGATCGGCGCGAGTTCGACGGCGAGCGGCTTGACCAGGGCCTCGACGGCGCCGTTGAGGGCCGCGATACCCGCGGTTCCCGGCATCCCGACGCGGGCGCTGATCGCGCCGAGCAGCGTGATGGAACCGGTCGGCGTGAGGTACGGCAGGGCCGCCTGGATGGTGGTGAGGTGCGCCCAGAACTTCGCGTCGAACGCCCCGCGAAGCACGTCGAGGTCCAGATCGGCGATGGGGCCCGGGCCATCGCTGCCGCTGAGGGTGATGACGAGCCAGTCGACGCGGCCAACGGCGGCCAGGACGGCACTGATCTCGCCGCGGTGGCCGCCGTCCGCCCGGTGGCCGATCAGCGCCGGGTCGGTGCCCGCGATGTCGTCGAGTCGCCGCTTGTCACGGCCGACGACATGGACCGTCGCGCCAAGGGCATGCAACCGCCGGGCGGTAGCCAGCCCGATGCCGGACGTTCCGCCGACGACCAGTGCAGTGTGCTCACTCACGCGATCTCCTAATTCGAACCGCTACGTCTCGTCTCGAAATCACGGTAGCATGATGACCGTGACCGACCAACCCACACCGGCCCGGCCCGGACGCAGGCGCAGCGAGGAGAGCCGGCTCGCCATCCTCACCGCGGCGATGGAGCTTGCGGGCGAGGTGGGATATGCCGGCCTGACGATCGAGGGCATCGCCGCCCGCTCCGGCGCGGGCAAGCAGACGATCTACCGCTGGTGGCCGTCCAAGGCCGATGTGCTGCTCGACGCCCTGGCCACCAAGGCCGACCTGCACGTGCCCATCCCCAACGAGGGCAGCTATGCCGCCGACCTGCGCGCCTTCCTCGCCGCCAGCTTCCGGCTGGGCCGCGACCAGCGGGTGGTCGACACGTTGCGCGCCCTGATGGCCCACGCGCAGATCGACGAGGAGTTCCAGCAGCGGTTCCGCTCCGCGTTCCTGCAGCGCCGCCGTGACGCGCTCGGGATCATTCTCGACCGCGCCCGAACCCGAGGCGACCTGCCGCAGATCCCGTCCCCGGGCACCGTCGCCGACATCGTCTTCGGCGTCATCTGGTACCGGATCCTCGCCACCAGCCAACCCGTCGACGAAAACCTGATCGGCGAGCTCGTGACCACCCTCACCGAGCCGCGTGCCGCGACCGAACTGCCGACGGCGGGAAGCAGCCAATGACTAAGTCGATCAAGGTGTTCCGCGGAACCGCGCCACGGTGGGGCCCCCGCCCCGCTGACGATCAGCCGCGGGCGGCGCTGGCCTGGCTGTCGGTGTGGGCGCGTACGACCGGGGCGACGGCGTCGGCGAAGCGGTGGATGGAGTCGGCGACCTGCTCGCGGGGCAGGCCGCCCCAGTCGATCTGGCCGTAGAAGCGGTCCAGGCCGAGGGTCTGGTGAGCGTCGAGGATCTTCTCGATGAGCTGGGCGGGCGTGCCGATCATGATGGCGTTGCCGCGGCGCATCCCGTCGGCGAACGCCTCCGCGGAGACGATGAAGCCGCGCCCGCCGGGGGTCTTGGGGCGCAGGTACTCGTAGTAGTACGGGTGGACGGCGCGGGCGTCCTGTTCGGAGGCCGCCGCGTAGAAGTGGGTGGAGATGCCGACCTTCAGCCGCTCGGGATGGCCCGCCTGCTCGCCGGCCGCGCGGTAGACGTCCACGGCGCGCCGGGCGTGGCTCAGCGGGCCGCCGATGTAGCCGAGCACCATCGGCAGGCCGAGGCGCCCGGCCCGTTCGGCGCTGGTGGGCGACCCGCCGACCCCGACCCAGACCGGTAGCGAACCGGGCTCGGCGCGCGGGGTGATCGGCGCGTCGGTCAGCGGCGGGCGGAACCGGCCGCGCCAGGTCACCCGCTCCTGTTCGCGCAGGGTGAGCAGCAGTCGGAGCTTCTCGTCGAACAGCGCGTCGGCGTCGGCGAGGTGCTCGCCGAACATCTCGAATGGCTCGGCGTACGCGCTGCGCCCGGCAATGATCTCCGCGCGGCCGTGGCTGAGCAGGTCGAGGGTGGCGAAGTCCTGGTAGAGCCGCACCGGGTCGAGGATCGGCAGCACCGTCACCGCGCTGGTGAGCCGGATCCGGCTGGTTCGGGCGGCGACGGCGGCGAGCACGACCGCCGGCGAGGAGACGGCGAAGTCGAGGGTGTGGTGCTCCCCCAGCGCGAACAGGTCGAGTCCCACCCGCTCGGCGAGCGTCGCGTGGCCCACGATCTCGTCCAGCCGCTCGCCGTGACCGACCCGCACGCCGGTCGCCAGCCGGATCTGGGCGTCGCTGAGCGAAAGCACCCCGAGTTCAAGCATGTGCGCAGCCTACGGGATAACCGGAGAAGGTGCTCCAGATGGTGCGGTACCGTCAGATCGTGACGGATGAGGGCCAGCGCATCCGCGTCGACGCGCGGCGCAACCGCGACCGGATCGTCGAGGCCGCCCGGGAGCTGTTCACCCGGCAGGGGCTGTCGGTGTCGACCAACGAGGTCGCCCGGCACGCGGGCGTCGGCATCGCCACCGTGCTGCGCCGCTTCCCCACCCGCGACGACCTCGTCGGCGCGGTCTTCTCCCCGAAGATGGCCGGCTACCGTGACGCCGCGTCCGCCGCCCTCGCCGACCCCGACCCCTGGCACGGGTTCTGCCGCTTCATCGAGACCGTCTGCGCCATGCAGGTCGCCGACCTCGGCTTCACCGAGGTCCTGACCCGCACGTTTCCCACCGCGCGGGCGCTGGAGTCGCAGCGCGACGAGGTCGCCGCGGACTTCGGCCGGCTCATCGACCGGGCCCAGGCCGCCGGCCGGCTGCGACCCGACTTCGCCCACCAGGATCTCGTCGTGATCCTCATGGCCAACGCCGGCGTCGTCGCCGCCAGCGGTCCCGCCGCCGAGACCGCCTCCCGACGCCTGGTCGGCCACCTGCTGCGCTCCTTCGCCGCCGACGGACCCAGCAGCGGCGCCGCCCACCCCGAGCTGCCCCCGCCACCGACCCGCACCGCCATGTACCGCGCCATGCTGCACTGGCGGGCGCCGCCCACCTAGTCATGCGCCGGCGGACACCACCGGCATGGCCGTCATGCCGGTGGTGTCCGCGTCGCGGTCCCGCGCACGTCCGCGAGCAGCACAAGCCACTCGGCGTCCACGGTGCCTCGTGCAGCGCCGTCAGCCGGCTCGGACGTAGCCCTTGATGGTGCCGGCCGTGCCCCGCCCCGAGCTTGGGCTCCAAGGCTGGCTCTGGACGGCGTGCGAGCTCGACGCGAATGCCTTCTCAGACGAGCCCTCACCGCCGAAGTCACCGTCGACGCTGACAACCGTGCCGTTGCTCGGGAACACCTGCACGATCACACCAACGTGGCTTGGGTAGACAACCAGGTCCCCCACCTGCGGTGAAGTACCCAGCGACAGCCAGTGGCCGTACTTCTGGGCCCAGGCGGTGAGCTGGGTGGTGTTGATGTAGTGCGGGACGTTGATCCCAGCCTTCTGCCAGGTGTACGTCGCGAAGTCCACACACCAGTACTCTCCGTGCACAGGCGCATTCCAGTAGTCGCCGTTGACCCCAGTCCAGGTGTGTCCCTTCCATCCGAGGGCGAGGTTCGCGGCCTGCCCGGCCGGAGTCGTCGAGGGCACGCGCGGCGGTATGTAGCTCGCCCGGCCGTAGAAGGGGGCGCCGAAGGCGAAGATCCCGCCGTCGGCGGCAGACAGCCAGTACCCGCCAGGGGTGATGGCGATCGCGTTGACCTCGGCGGCCAGCGCCTTACCCCCCATGGAGCCGCGGAAGGCGGCGTCACCGAAGGCGAACACGCCGCCGTCCGCGCCGGCGAGCAGATAGCCGTGGCTGGTGCCCGTGGCGACGATCGCCGTCACCGGGCTGTTGAGCGGCCGGCCGCCCATGGAGCCATAGAACGGCACGCCGAACGAGAAGACACCGCCGTCCCCGGCAACAAGCCAGTAGCCGGCGCCGGAGGGCGCGGCCGCAATGCCGGTGACCGCCGCGTTCAGGTGCTGGCCGGCCATCGATCCGTGCAGCCTCGCGTCGCCGAAGGCAAAAACGCCGCCGTCGGAAGCAACCAGCCAATAGCCCCGACCCGTCGGGGTCGCGGCGATGCCGACCACCGGCTGACCGAGTGGCCTTGATCCCAGCGATCCGTGGAACGCCGCGTCACCGAAGGCGAAGACACCGCCGTCGGAAGCAACCAGCCAATATCCTCGACCTGTCGGGGTGGCGGCGATGCCGACCACCGGCTTGTTCAGCGACTTCCCGCCCATCGAACCGTAGAACGCCGCGTCACCGAAGGTGAAGACACCGCCGTCGGAGGCGACCTGCCAGTAGCCCGTTCCGGTCGGGGTGGCGGCGATGCCCACCAGCGGGAGATTGCTGGCAGCGGTCGCCGCCGACGCGGGTGCGGAGACGGTCGCCACCAGACCAGCGGCGAGGACGACCGCGGTAAGGAGCGACGCACATCGCCTCCTACCGCGGAACAACATACGGATTGGCTCCATTGGCATCCTTTCGCGGGTCTTTGCCGGGCGATTCCGCGCCCGAAGATTCGTCAGACGCAGGATGCCGCGCGGCGTGCCTCAACCGGACGCCCGGAGATTGTCCCGCTTCAATTCCGCGCCAATCTGCGGGTTGTCTCGCCGTGAAAGAACCCCACGCCGCGGTACGGCCAGCCGCCCCACGTGCCCGGTGTTCCCGGGACGTCGCGGCAGGCTGCCATCAGCGGCGGACCTGCGAACGGTCGGCGAGACGGCGCTGGAGCTCCGCGTGCCGATACTGGTACAGGGCGCCGGCCTGGCGTAGTACGCCTCTGTTCTGGTGGGCATCGGCGAGAAACGTCATCAGTCGCCAGGGGAGGTGTCCACGCAGCGCGAACCAGACGCGAGAGATCGCCAGCGTCCCCCAGCAGGCCTGCAGGAATCCAGCGGTCAGCGCAATCGCGACCGCGGCGGCGAGGCTGGCACCGAGGGTCACGTCGTACCCGGTGGACAGTGCTGTGCCGACGACGATCGCCGCCCCCACCACGCAGGTGACGGCGGTGAACGTCGTGCGGTCTCGGGCGAACAGCGTCCGTGGGCTCGCCCCGCGGGTCAGATCCGCCGGGGCGCCACCGAGTCCGGCGACAAAGCCCGCGGCGGCACCCGCGGATACACCGGCCACGAGGCCAGCCACCAGCCCGCCACGTGGGCTTACCCCGAAGCCGACGGACAGGCCCGCGCCCAGCCCAACGCACAGCCCGACCAAGCTGCCTCCGAGCAGTCCCGCGCGCGACCAGCGTAGCTTCTCGGCCGGCTGGTCACGGCTGGCGAGCCCGACGGCCAGCCCCACTCCCAGCGCGATTGCCGGTCCGTCGACCAACCCGGCGATCGGGCCCTGTCCGACCCCAACGGCGAGCCGGACGGCGCAGCCGCCGACGAACCCGCCCAGCGCGCCGCCGGCCAGACCCCCGCTGGGCCCGACCGCAAGCCCGACGGCCAGCGCGCCCGCGACCCCACTGAGCATCCCGTGGGACGTGCCGACACTGACGGTGCACACGGCTGCGGTGAGCAGTCCGCCGACGAGTCCGCCGAGGTAACCTGCGGCGAGCCGAAGGCCGAGCCGGTCCTTGCGGCGATCGCCGGTGGCGCGGCGCACCGGCAGAGCAACTGCCAGTGCGGCGAGCATGCCGATGCCCAGGCCTGCCCCAAGCTGTGGCGTGAGCGCCGCGACGAAGCCCGCGGCCAGGCCGGCGACAGTCCCGACGACGGCGCCAGCGAGCCAGCGCGGCGCCGCGCGTGGAATCTCCCACCAGGCCAGGTTGGTGGTGCCGGCCAGGTCCCGCTGCAGGTGCGCAGCGAGGAACGTCAGCCACCGCTCGGCCTGCTCGACGGAGTAGGTCGCGGCCGGGGTAAGGCCGCGCCGCCAGGACCGGGCAGGCCGCGGGTGCGGTGGGCGCCGGTAGGCGGCCGGGATGAACGCGTCGAACAGATGGTTCTCCACCGCACGGGCATCGGGGAATCGCTCTCGGTCGCACAGCTCGGCCGGGTCGGGGAGGGCACCGCGATGCTCGCCATGGCGCGGGTTGTAGATCGTGCGCGCCAGGCCGACCATCAGCGGGGTTCGTAACGCCCGGGCGACCGGCGCGTCGGTGCCCAGCGCGGCGAAGACGGGGCGCCACCGGTCTGCCGAGGAGTCGGCGTCACGGCGGAGATAGGTCCTGACGGATGCCGGGTTGACCTCGTGCAGCGTGATGGCACACGCCGCCCGCAAAAGCATCGGGGTCCTGGTGAACGCGGCGCCCCCGCCGGGCTGCACCGCCTCGCGGAACTGCTGTTCCCGGCAGGAGACGACGATGCCGTCCGCGGGGCGCAGCGCTTCGTTGATCCGCGTGATCGCGGGCCCGCGAAGCGCGTCGGGAATCTCGTCGAGCCCGTCAAGGACGGGCAGCAGCAGCCCCTCGTCCAACAGCGCGTCCACCCGGCAGACGCCTCGGCTGCCCGGCATTGCGCCGGCCAGGCCGGGGTAGTCGGTGGCGAGCCGATCGGTCAGCCAGGTACGCAGGTCCCGCCCATCCGGATTCCACGACGCCGCCGGCACCAGAACGGGGACCGAGCCACCGGACTCACGCCGCCGCAGCAGGTCCAGGACGAGGCGAACAAGCAAGATCGTCTTGCCCGAGCCCGGCTCACCGAGCACCACAAGGCGCCGGGTGGGGATGGCGGCGAAGATATCGGCGAGCTGGTCGTCGCCGCCTGTCAGCCGGGGCGCGGGAACCGCGCGGCGCAGCGTCTCGGTGGCAAGCGCCCACTCCTCCGCCAACTCTGGGTCCGCTTCCGACCAGGTCACCGGCAGTGGATGCGGGTCATTGATCCGCCGGAGCTCGGCCTCGGCCTCCCACTGGTGGCGCACCAGCGTGGCAAGTCGGTCGACGACCTCGTCCAACCCGGATGACAGCCGGCGCGGGGACGAAGCCGCCGCGACCGGCGCCGACGAGTCCTCCGACCTCTCGCGCTGCGCTGGGCGAGGCGTATCAGTCGTGGCGTTCTCCGTGGCCGCGGCGCTCCCGGAAGGGGTGGCGGCGGTCCCGCCAGGTGGGCCGGGCCTGGACGCGCGGGACTGGGCGGTGCGGACGCTGTGCCAGCGCGTCTCCCATTCGGCCTCGTCGCCGCCGCAGGCTCGGACGTAGGCCAACGCCACGTCGAGGTTCGGCAGGACGCGGCCGTCCACGGCGCGCGCCAACGTCGTACGCGAATAGTGCACCCGACTTTCCATCACCCGATACGGCGGGCTGTCGGCGTTCTCACGCAGCGCGCGCAATGCCTCCACGAAATCTCGCAGGGGACCCGGCGGCGCCGCCGGTGGCTTCGGCGGCCGACCAGGACGCCTGGTGGCCCCTCCCTCAGATGCGGACATGCGGTATCACCTTTATCCCCCGAACCGGCCAAAGACCGGCAATTCCCCCGTTTGCGGTTGTCTCAGGAAACGCGACAACCGGAGACAACCCTAGTTCGTGATCGGCAGATGTCTGATTACCCGCGCCTGTCCGATGACCGACCGCGTAACCCAGCGTGGCGGGTCCGGTCCTGACAACTGGGCCGCCGCCAGGACTTGGCCGAGTTCGTGTCTCGCGTGGGCTGGATGTCTTGCGCAGCCAAGCGTCGGAACGGCGTTACGGCGGCGGAGACAACCAGCGTGCCGGGTGCGGCGCGGCGGGGACGGAGTAGCGAGACGTGGGGCGTTCCGTGATCGATGTGCTCGCCGAGCGCCGCCGCGCCGGCAGCGTCCCCGGTCACCGGACCGACCAGCATCGGGTCGCGCTGGCCGTCGAGGGTGGCGGGATGCGGGGCGTCGTGTCCGGGGCGATGCTGGTGGCCCTCAACGACCTGGGACTCGCGGCCTGCTTCGACGACGTGTACGCATTCTCGGCCGGAGCGCTCAACAGCGCCTATTTCGTCACCGGCGCCAGCTGGGAGGCTCTCGCCTGCTACTACGACTATCTCGTCGAGCCCGAGTTCCTCAGCCTGAAGCGGGTACTGCGCGGTAGGCCAGCTCTTTCGCTCGACTTCGTGATCGAGGAGATCATGGGGCGGCGCAACCCGCTCGACTTCCAGGCCGTCCTGGAGGCAGGGCTGCGGCTGCACATCACGGTGTCGTCCGTTGACGACATCAGGCCCAACACGATCAGCGGGTTCGCCTCCCGGGAGGACCTCAGAACCATTCTGCGGGCGACCTCCTGCTTACCGATCGTCGCCGGCCCGCCGGTACCGTTCCACGGCGACCGCCTGCTCGACGGCGGGGTGCTGCTCGCCCATCCCGTGTTCACCGCCATCGAGGACGGCTGTACCCACATCGTCGCGCTGCGGACCAAGCCCGCGGATGCCCGCGCGCAGGCCCCTGGCCTGCTGGAGTGTCTCGTCGCCCGGCGCCTGGACCGGCTCCGCAAAGGCTTGGGCGGAGCCTTCCTGGACACCCAACGGAACTACGTCCGGGTCCAAGCCCTCCTCGAGGACGCCACCGCTGGATCCGGTCTGGATCGCCCCTACGACCTGCTGGACGTCGTGTGCCTGCCGGGCTCACACCGGGTCGGCCGGTTCACCCGCGACACCGGCCTTCTGTTTGAGGGCATCCGCGCCGGCTACGGCGCGATGATGCAGCGCATCGAGGGCCGCTCCGCCCCCACCTACCTGCGCCCGACGCTGCGCGACCCGGCGTGGGTGCCGGCGCAGCCCCGCGGCGGCGAGCCCCGGGGCTTCGATACGCAGCATTGACGTTCCGCGTCTCCTCCGCGGGATGTCAGCCCGTGAGCGGGACGGGCAGGCGCAGTTCGCGGCCGGGCCAGCGGGAGCGTAGCCAGCGGTCGTGGGAGGCGACGACGATCGCGCCGGGGCCTTGGCCCAGTGCGTCCTGCAGCTCGTCGGCGAGGCGCGGCGAGAGGTGGTTGGTCGGCTCGTCGAGCAGCAGCAGATCGGGCGGCTCCGCGAGGAGGATCGCCAGGGCGAGGCGGCGGCGCTGGCCGACGGACAGCTCCCCCACCGGCCGGCCCAGCTCCCGCGGGGCGAGCAGCCCGAGGCCGACGAGCGGCACGGTCTCGGCCCGGCGCTGCCCCAGCGCGTCGGCGTAGACGGTGGCCGCGGTGCGCTCCGGCCGGTCGAACACGCTGTCCTGGGCGAGCAGCCCGACCCGCAGGTCGCCGCGGCGGCGCACCTCACCACTGCCGGCTTCGAGCTGCCCGGCCAGCACGGCGAGCAGCGTCGACTTGCCGGCACCGTTCGGACCGGTGACGAGGACCCGATCGGTGGCGGTCAGGTCGAGCCGACCCAGCGCGAGGCGGCCGGGCACGTGGACGTCGCGCAACGCCAGCAGCGTCCCGTCCGGCGAGGGGCTCGTCAGCGCCGGCGCGGCGAAGCGCAGCGGCGG
>NZ_JAMQQF010000169.1 GCF_023716945.1 Frankia sp. AiPs1
GGCCGACCCGGCGACCGGCGGCGGTGCGGGTCGGCCGGCGGGACCGGCCGACAGGGAGCCGGCGAGAAGGGCACCGGCGAGAGCGGTGAGCGCCCCTGTCCGAGCGACCGGCGCGGCTGACGTCACCAGCCGGACACTACGCAAGGCGGATGGGCCACGCCGACGGTGCCGCCCGTCCCGGCAGAAGTGGCCCCCCGGCAGCCGCCGGCACGCGGGGGGTGCGGGCCGGTGCGGGGCGGTGCGGGGCGGATGCGTGGCGGTCCGGGCACGCACGGCCTGGGTGGCACGTCGCGTGTCACTGTGTCACCGTATGCCGCGAGCCGTGAACCGACCCGTGCCGGTCCGGATGACCAGCGGGTGGACCCGGCCCTTGCCCGCAGTCCAGCGAGCTTTCCCGCCCGGCGGGTCGCGGCGGCCGGCGGGGGAACACCTGCCTGCGAGGCGGCCGCCCGCCGCCGGTCGGGCCGGCGTGATGTTTCGCCTCGTGGCGCTGTCACCCCGGCGCCGTGGTGGTGCGGGATGCGGCGGCCGTGGCCCGACGGCGCTGTCCGCGGAATCGGGGCGGTTGCGGTGACGCCGGCGGTGGCCTACGTGCAGTGGCGTTGCCGACCGGGTAGCTCGGGCAGGAGGTGGCTTCCGGGACACTGGAAGGGCGGCGGTCGTCGTCCGCGACGCTTCGCCGCGTCCGTCGGGTGTCCCCGGCGCGCGGCCGCAGCGCGCGGCACCCGACCGCATACCCCGGCAGCCGCCGGAGCACGCGATCCCCGGCATCCGCCGGAGACCGACGAGTGAGTTCACACGTGGTGGCCGACCGGTGCGGACCGGGTCGGCCTGAGCATGAAGGAGACAGGGAGCGGAGTGGACCTTGAGTTCGATGTGACCATCGAGATCCCCAAGGGTCAGCGCAACAAGTACGAGATGGATCACCACACCGGGCGCATCCGGCTTGACCGGATGCTGTTCACCTCCACCCACTACCCGTCGGACTACGGGTTCATCGAGGGCACCCTCGGGCGGGACGGGGATCCGCTGGATGCGCTGGTCCTGCTGGAGGAGCCGACGTTCCCGGGCTGCCTGGTGCGGTGCCGGACCATCGGCATGTTCGAGATGACCGACGAGAAGGGCCCGGACGACAAGGTCCTGTGCGTCCCAGTCGCCGACGTCCGCCAGGAGCACCTGCGGGATCTGCGGCACCTGCCGGAGTTCGACCGGCTGGAGATCCAGCATTTCTTCGAGGTCTACAAGGACCTGGAGCCCGGAAAGTCGGTCGAGGGCGCCTCCTGGGTGGACCGCAAGGAGGCCGAGCGGGAGATCCTCGCCTCCATCAAGCGGCTGCACGACTCGGAGGTCGCCGGGGCGGACGGGCACGACCAGGAGGCCGAGCCCAGGTCTGCGTGATCGCCGACCGGCGCGGCGGCGACGCCTCTTCATGCGCGGGCCCGCGGGCATCGCGGATGGAGAGGCGCCCCTCGCGCCGGCCCACCGGCGGACCTGGCCGGCGGCGGCAGATCAGCCGTTCAGCCAGGTCACCCGGAGCATCGTGATCGTGATCCAGTCGACCCGGCGTGCCGTGGACGGCCATCAGGCCACCTGCGGTGCTTGGGGATGGGCGGGCGGAACCAGACCTCGGCAATCACGGTCGGGTCACCGGCAGCGATGCGGGACCGTGGCATGCGCGGTCAGGAAGCCGATTGTCGCACCCACGGATACCGCCCACGCCGCCTCGAGCGTGCCCGGCTGCGCATCGCGCCGGTCCGGGCCGTTCGGCGGGGGAGTGAGCCGGAGGCGGGGATTGAACCCGCGACCTATCGCTTACGAGGCGATTGCTCTGCCACTGAGCTACTCCGGCGATCGGCCAGGATCGCACTGGCCCGGGTTGAGTATGCCAGATGACCGCGCGGTGCCGACCGCTGGTGCTCGACCGGCTGCGCGCCGCGCGGGGGCACCGACGCCGGCAGCTCGGCTCGGGCTCCCGTCCGGGGCAGGCCCCGACTCGAAGCCGCACCGATCTGGCGAGGCCGGGTCGGTGCAAAAACGGAACAATCCGGCGATGCCACCCCATCAGGCTGTCATGGGCACCCAAGAAGAAAGCCAGCTACGTGACAATCGGTTTTCACGTAATCCAGATCTTGTCACAATTTTCGCCTCTTGGCCCGTCGAACGACGCAAACCGCTACCCCGGTTGCAGTTGTTCCGATGAGGATGCGTAGGGTTTCGCTTCATGACCGGGGCCGGGGACGCTGCACCAGCAGCAGCGGCGACACGAGGAGCCTCGCTCCTCGTCGCTGAGGACGATGAGGCATCGCGCGTGGCACTTGCGCGCAGCCTCGAACGATTCGGCTATCGCGTGCTGGAGGCGGCGGATGGCGAAGCCGCCCTCCGGCTGTTCCAGACGACCGAGATCGATCTGGTCGTCCTGGACGTCGCGATGCCGCGGATGGACGGCTTCGCCGTACTGAGCCGTCTGCGCCAGACCAGCGAGGTGCCGGTGATCATGCTCACCGGGCGGGCCGAGGAGGTCGACCGGGTGGTCGGCCTGGAGTTGGGCGCTGACGACTACGTCGTGAAGCCCTACTCGCTGCGGGAACTGGTCGCGCGGGTGCGGGCCCGGCTACGCCGCCGGCCCGCCGAGCCGCCGCCCCAGCGCAGCGGGGACGGCAACGATCCGCTCGTGTACGGCGACGTGTCCATCGACCTGCGCGCCCGCGAGGTCGCCGTGGCCGGCGAGCGGATCGATCTGACCGCGCGCGAGTACGAGCTGTTGGCCTTCCTCGCGCGCCACCCTCGACGGGTGTTCAGCCGCGAGGAGTTGCTCGAGCAGGTCTGGGGCACCCGCTTCCAGGACCCTGCCACGGTCACCGAGCACGTCCGGCGGGTGCGTACCAAGGTGGAGGGCCGCCCGCCACAGCGGCGGCTGGTGACCACACTGCGCGGGATGGGCTACCGCTTCGACCCGTGAGTCGCCGGGAGCGCCGGCGCGGGACCTGACAGGCCGCCCGAATGACGGGTGGCCGGGTCAGGGCTGGCCCGGTCGCGGCTGGCCCGGTCGCGGCTGGCCCGGTCGCGGGCGGCGGCACCGGGAAGACCACTCAGGGTCGGTGGCGGTGCCGGGAGCGCCGGCGGGCACGGCCCGGTTCGATGCCTGTCCCGCCGTCATGCTCGGGCCCCTCGTGCTCGGGCCCCTCGTGCTCGGGTGCCACATGCTCCGACCCCACATGCTCCGACCCCACATGCTCCGACCCCTCTCGGTCGGTGCCCCGGCGTACCGCACTCTCGTTGTCGGAGCTGGTCTGGTCGGAGCTGGTCTGGTCGGAGCCTGCGGGCGTGGGGTCGGGATCCGGGCCGGGCTCGGGCCTGGGCGGGGCGTAGGCAGCCTCGTGCGCCTGCCGGGACGGGCACACGTCGGCCCGCTCGCAGGAGGTCCGCCCGCCGCCGTCGAGCACCACCACAACCTGCTGGCGGGGCACGTCGTGCCGCACGACCCGGCCCTCTCCCTGGGGAGTGCAGGCCGGTTCCCCGACGGCGGGCACAGCCTCGGCGAACTCCTCGTACAGCGGATGTTCGTAGCGTAGGCAGCACATCAGCCGACCGCAGGCACCGCTGATCCGCATCGGGTTGAGGGCCAGGTCCTGGTCGCGGGCCATCCGCAGGCTCACTGGCTCGAAGTCGGTGAGGAACGTCGCGCAGCACAGGTCGCGCCCGCACGAGCCGATCCCGCCCTGCACCCGGGCGCTGTCCCGGGCGGACAACTGGCGCAGCCGTACGCGCGCGGCCAGCGTCCGGTTCAGGTCGCGGACCAGTTCCCGGAAGTCGATCCGCCCCTCCGCGCTGAAGTAGATCGTGTATCCGCCGGAATCCGGCACGTGGTCGACGCCGACAATCTTCACCGGCAGGTTGTGCTCCCGCGCCAGCCGCCGGGCGGCGACCCGGGCCCGGGCCCGCCGGCGCCGGGACAGCTCGGCCCGCTGCACGTCCGCCGCCTGCGCCATCCCGGCCAGCACCGGCAGGCCGCCGATGTCGTCGGAGATCCACTGCGGTGCCCACATGCAGGTTGCGACCTCGGGACCATCGTCGGTGGGCACGAGGACCTGGTCGCCGACCCGGGGCGTGTGGACACCCGGATCGGCGTAGTAGAGCTTGCCGCGGGGGGAGAACGCCACCGCGCACATCATCGGCATCCGACCCGTCACCTCCCCCTGGCCCTCGGGCCGGCTGCAACAACGCCCCCGGGTGGGAGGCTGGCGGCGACGCGCGGCAGCGCCGGACCGGGCGGGGCATGCCGAAACCACCCGCCAGCGTGATCTGCGTCGCAGATCAGAGTATGCCGCCAGCGGGACTCGGCTGCCTGTTTCGGTCATACCGGCCACACCGCCGGTGGGATTGGGCCGAGCGGGCGCGGCCGGCGTCAGCCGTCGCGCAGGGCGAGGGTCAGGGACTCCACCGCGAGCAGCGGCACGAGACCCGGGTTGTCGGCGAGGGCCGCCCGGGTCGCGAGCACGGCCTCCAGCCGCCGCAGCGTCTGCTCCGGGGTCGAGGCCGCCGCGAGGCCCGCGGCCTCGGCCGCATGGTCGGCATGGATCGGGTCGACGGGCGCGCCGAGCTGCTCCGCCAACACGTCGCGATACAGGCCGGCGAGGTCGACCAGGGCCCGGTCGAGGGAATCGAGGATGGTGCGCCGCCCGCGGCTCTTCTGGGTCCGCTCCAGCTCCTTGAGCGCCCCGGCCGCGCCCCGGACGACCATCGACCGTGCCTTCGCGCCCGCCTTCGGTGCTCGAGCGGATCGCGACTTCCCGCCGGTGGCGGTCGCACCGACGCCGAGCGCCGTCTTCAGCGCGTCCGTCTCGACCTCGTCCCGCTCGGCGTTCGCGGCCTCGGCATCGGCGTTCGCGGCGGCCACGAGGTCCGCGGCGGCGGCCAGGCAGTCCCCGACGCGCCCCAGGCGGCCCGGGATGCGCAGCACCGCCGCCCGATGGTCCCGGGCGGCCTCGTCGGTGGCGAGGCGGCGGGCCAGTGCGAGGTGCCCCTGCGAGGCTCGGGCGGCCGTCTGCGCCACCTGCTCGTCGATCCCCTCCCGCAGCAGCATGTCGCGCACGTCCGCGGCGGAGGGAAGACGCAGTGCGACCGTCCGGCAGCGGGAACGAATGGTGGGAAGTACATCCTCGATCGACGGCGCGCACAGCAGAAACACGGCCCGTTCCGCCGGCTCCTCCAATGCCTTGAGCAGCGCGTTCGCCGCGGCCTCGGTGAGCCGGTCGGCGTCGGTGAGCAGCAGGATCCGCCAGCGGCCGGCGGTGGGGGCGCTGGCGGCGTCCCGGACCAGGGCGCGGACGTCCTTCACGCCGAGCGAGAGCCCCTCCGGGGTGACGGTGCGCAGGTCGGTGGCGGTGTCGGTGAGCACCGTGTGGCAGCCGGCGCATTCTCCGCAGCCAGGCGGCTCCCGCTCGCAGTTCAGACCGGCGGCGAACGCGCGCGCCGCCTCCTGCCGCCCCGCGCCGGACGGGCCGGTGAACAACCACGAATGGGTCATCCCCGAGCGCACCCCGGCCGGGCCACCACCGTTGGCGGCGGCCGCGCGAACACTGGGGGAGGCCGCCGCCGCAGCCGCGCGCAGCGTCGCGACGACCGCCTCCTGGCCGACCAGCGTCTCCCATACCGTCACCGGGCCATCATCCCCCGCCCGCCGCCCCGCCCGACTCAGGCGCCCAGGGGCACGGCCCGACGCTCCACCCGGCTGGCGACGATCGCGCGGATCTCGGCGTGAATCTCCTCCCGAGGGCGGTTCGCGTCGACGGTGAGGTAGCGCGCGGGCTCCGCCTGGGCCAGCCGGAGGAACCCGTCGCGCACCCGGCCGCGATAGGCGAGCAGCTCGGCACCAGCTTCCTCGGCCGGTCCGTCAACCGGTCCGTCAACCGGTCCGTCGGCCGGTCCGTCAACCGGCTCGACGCTTGGTCCAGCGCCGATCCTGTCGATACCCGCATCTGCGCCCGCGCCCGCGTCGGCGGTAGGGGGAGTGTCTGCTGTGGTGACGGTGTCTGCTGTGGTGACGACGGTGTCTGCCGTGGTGACGGTGTGCGTCCGTGCGCCGTTGAGCGCGTTCGCGGGGAGCTGCGGCGGGCCGACCGCCGTCCGTCGTGGCCCGAGTCCGGCGGGCAGGTCCAGCAGCACGGTCAGGTCCGGAACGAGGGCATGGGTGGCCCACTGGGCCAGCACGGCCAGTTCCGCGGCATCGACCGACCGGCTCGCGCACTGGAAGGCGATCCACGAGTCGACGTAGCGGTCCGTGATGACGATGGCGCCGCGGGCGAGCGCCGGCTCGATCACCCGGCTCACGTGCTCGGCGCGGTCGGCGGCGGCGAGCAGCGCCTCGGTGCGGGCGTGCAGTCGCGTCGAGGGGTCGAACAGCAGCTCCCGCAGCCTCGCGCCGGTCGCTGTCCCGCCGGAACCGGAGGTCACGACGACCTCGCGCCCACTGCCGGCCAGCCAGGACCGCAGCAACTCGACCTGGGTGGATCGTCCCGCCCCCTCGGCCCCCTCGACCGCGACGAACAGGCCGGCGTGCCGCGGTCGCGTCGGCGTCGGCTTCCGGCCGCGCATCGCGTTCCACAGCTCGGGCCAGACCGCGACCCCGACCCGCTCGTCCATCTGGCGGTAGGCGAACAGTCCCACCGCCACCGCGAGCAGGCCCCCGCCGAGCAGGACGACGGTCACGCCGTCCGCCCGCACGGTGATGTCGCCCCACAGGTGGATGCCGTGCGTGCCGATCAGGCCGACGAGGGCGGGCGCCGCCGCCAGCACGACCAGCAGGTCGATGCGCACCAGCGACTGCACCAGAGCGAAGGTCCGCCCGCGAAGCTCGTCGGAGACCTCGGCCTGCAGCAGCGTGTACCCGGTCACCCAGGCCACCCCGGCGAAGGCCCCCACCGCCACCACCAGGATGCAGGCGATGACCAGGTTCGGGATGATCGCGACGATCACCAGGGTGATACCGGCGCCGGTGACACAGACACCGAACAGGCGGGTACGGCTGTAGTCCCCAAGCAGCTTCGGCCCGGCGGCCATCCCACCGGCCAGCCCGACGAACACCGCTCCGAACAGGATTCCATACGCGGAGTCACCGCCGCCGAGGATTCCGACGTAGAGCCGGCCGAGGGCGATCACGCACCCGGCCCCCGCGAATCCGCCGAGGATGCCCACGACCAGCCCGCGGACCAACCGGTCGTGCCCGACGTAGCGCCAGCCCTCGGTGATCGAGGCCAGAAAACCGGGCTCGGGGCCGGCCTCCGGGCGGGCGGCCCGGCCGATGTCCTTGAGTCCCCAGATCACGATGGCCGAGCCGAGGAAGGTCGCCGCGTTGAAATACAGCGCGAGATCGACGGAGGAGTCCCGGAAGAACGAGACGCTGGAGCCCAGCGTCCGCGAGATCGTCGCCAGCGTGGTGAAGATTGCGGCGGCGAGCGGGGCCGTGCCGTAGGTCATGATCAGGCTCAGCGTGTTCGCCGCGGCGAGCCGCTCCCGCGGGACCAGGTGCGGGACGCTGGCGTCCTTCGCCGGCGCCCAGACCAGGGTGACCGCCTCGACCAGGAACGACGCGATGAGCAGCCATTCGAGCGTGCCGATGAGCGGGATCGAGACGAACAGTGCGAAGCGGATCACGTCCGTGACGACCATCGTCAACCGGCGATCCAGGCGGTCGGCGAGCGCGCCGGCGAGCGGACCGAAGATCAGGGCCGGCATCAGCCGGACGATCAGCAGCGAACCGATCGCGTACGCCTGCCCCGAGAAGCTGTTCTGCAGCTGGGTGACCAGCGCGGTCGTGGCCAGCAGGCCCATCCAGTCGCCCAGGCTGGACAGGCTGAGCTGGATCCACATCCGGCGGAACTCGGGGATCCGCAGCACGGCGCGGATGTCGCTGTCGTCACCGGTCGCGTTGTTCGCCCTGGCAGGCGGGGAGGGGACCGTCGTGACCGGATGCCGGCCCGGCATGCGCCCCAGCCGCAGCCGCCGGCCGCCGACACCGCGGCGGCGCGCGCCGCCGTTCTCGTCCTGGGTGGGGGGCGCGGAGGCAGGGGGTGGGGAGGCAGGGGGCGGGGTCGCGGGGGACTCGGGGATGGTGGTCGTGGAGCCCACCGCGGTTGATGCCGCGGTGGTCGCCGCCGAGCCGTCCCCCGCCGTGTCGACCGGCCCGTCAGCCGGACGGATCGGCGAGGCCATCAGTCCGTCCGACGGGTGCCACCGGACGTCGCTCCCGCGGCGCCACCGCCGTCGTCCGAAGCGGACGACCCGGTGGCCGCGGGCTCGTCGCCGACCTTCTGCGCCGTGCTGCTCTTCGCCCCGGACCTGGTCGTGGCCGACTTCGCCGCCGAGCCCTTGGTGGTGGTGCCGGACTTGGTGGCCGTCTTCGCCGTCGTGGTCTTCGCCGCGGTCGTCTTCGCCGTCGTGGATTTCGCCGTCGTGGTCTTCGCCGTCGTGGTCTTCGCCGTCTTCGCCGCGGTCGTCTTCGCGGTCGTGGTCTTCGCGGCGCCGCTCTTCGCGGTCGTCGTCTTCGCGGTCGTCGTCTTCGCGGTGCTTCGGGCGGGTCGCTTCGCCGGGGCCGGACCGCGGGCACGGCGGTCGGCGAGCAGCTCCGCGGCGCGCGCGTCCGTGATCGACTCGACGGCGTCGCCCTTGCGCAGACTCGCGTTGGTCTCGCCGTCGGTCACGTAGGGCCCGAACCGGCCCTCCCGGACGACCATCGGCTTGCCGCTGGCCGGATCGTTGCCGAGCTCGCGCAGCGGGGGGGTCTGGGCGGCCTGGCGGCGTCCGCGCGCCTTGGGCTGCGCGATCAGCGCCAGCGCCTCCTCGAGCGTCACCGTGAACAACTGATCCTCGGACTCCAGCGACCGGCTCTCGGCGCCCTTCTTCACGTAGGGGCCGTACCGCCCGTTCTGCGCGGTCACCTCCTCGCCGTCCGCGCCGGCGCCCAGCGTCCGGGGCAGCGTCAGCAGCCTCACGGCGTCGTCGAGGGTCAGCGTCTCCAGCGACATCGTGCGCAGCAGGCTGGAGGTGCGCGGCGGGTCGGTGTCCGTAGTGACGTAGGGGCCGAACCGGCCGGCCTTGGCCGTGATGGTCGCACCGGTGGCGGTGTCCACCCCCAGCACCCGGTCCCCGCTCGGGGCGGCGAGCAGCTCCAGGGCGCGGGCCACGGTGAGCTCGTCCGGGGCCAGGTCGTCGGGCACGCTGGCCCGGCCCTCCCCGAGCTGGACGTAGGGCCCGTACCGCCCGACGCGCACCACGACCGTCGTGCCGTCGTCGGCCTCGCCGAGCGGGATCGAGTTGACCTCGCGGGCGTCGATCTCGCCGAGCCGCTCGCTGACGAGGTGCTTGAGTCCGGCCGCGGCGGCCGGATCGGCGCCACCCCCGGTGCCGAAGTAGAAGCGGGTCAGCCAGTCGGTGGACGCCGCGGTCCCGGCCGCGATGTCGTCGAGGTCGTCCTCCATCGTCGCTGTGAACCGGTAGTCGACCAGCCGGGTGAAGTGGTCCTCCAGCAGGCCGACGACGGCGAAGGCGACGAAGCTCGGCACGAGCGCCGAGCCCTTCTTCCACACGTAGCCACGGTCCTGGATCGTGCCGATGATCGAGGCGTACGTGGACGGCCGGCCGATCCCGAGCTCCTCGAGCGTCTTGACCAGGCTGGCCTCGGTGAAGCGGGCCGGCGGGCTGGTGCTGTGCCCGCGGGGGGTCAACGAGCGGACCGCCAGCGGGTCGCCCTGGCGCACGTCGGGCAGGCGCCGCTCCCGGTCCTCCAGCTCGGCGTCGGGATCGTCGGCGCCCTCGACGTAGGCGCGTAGGAAGCCGGGGAAGGTGATGACCTTGCCGGATGCCGAGAACTCCGCGTCCTCCCCGGCTGACGACGTGGCGCCGAGCCGGATCGTGGCGCTCGTGCCCCGGGCGTCGGCCATCTGGCTGGCGACGGTCCGCTGCCAGATCAGCTCGTAGAGCCGGTAGGAGTCGACGTCGAGCTCGCCGCGAACCTCGCCGGGGGTGCGGAAGTGGTCGCCGGCGGGCCGGATCGCCTCGTGGGCCTCCTGGGCGTTCTTGACCTTCTTGGTGTACGTACGCGGGTTGGCCGGTACGTACTCCGGCCCGTAGAGGCTCGCCGCCTGGCTGCGGGCGGCGACGAGCGCCGTCTCGGACAGGTTCGTCGAGTCGGTGCGCATGTAGGTGATGTAGCCGTTCTCATACAGCCGCTGCGCGATCTGCATGGTGCGCTGGCTGGAGAACCGCAGCTTGCGGCCGGCCTCCTGCTGCAGCGTGGAGGTCATGAACGGCGGGTACGGCGAGCGTCGGTACGGCTTGGTCTCCACCGAGCGCACCGCGAACGCGGACTGCGCGAGCCGGTCGGTGAGGGCCCGTGCCCCCGCCTCGTCCAGCCGGGTCACACCGGAGGTGGTCAGCTCGCCGGTCGGCGCGAAGTCCCGGCCGGTGGCGATCCGGTTGCCGTCGAGGGCGACCAGCGTCGCCGGCAGCGGCGTCCGCTCCACGCCGGCGTCGGCCGCGTCCGTGCCGGCCCCGTCGCTACCGGCCGGCCAGCCCTGGCGGGCGACCGTCGCGCCGAACAGGCCGTCGATGTTCCAGTACTCCGCGGCGCGGAACCGCATCCTGGCCCGCTCCCGCTCGACCAGGACCCGGGTCGCCACGCTCTGGACGCGGCCCGCCGACAGCTTCGGCATGACCTTCTTCCACAGCACGGGGGAGACCTCGTAGCCGTAGAGACGATCCAGGATGCGACGGGTCTCCTGTGCGTTGACCAGGTTCTCGTCGATCTCGCGGGGGTTGTCCACGGCGCGGCGGATCGCCTGCGGAGTGATCTCGTGGAACACCATCCGCTTCACCGGCACCGTCGGCTTCAGCGTCTGGAGCAGGTGCCAGGCGATCGCCTCGCCCTCCCGGTCCTCGTCTGTCGCGAGGTAGAGCTCGCTGGCTTCCTTCACCAGCGCCTTGAGCTTGCTGACCTGCAGCTTCTTGTCCGGCGTCACCACGTAGAGCGGCTCGAAATCGTTGTCGACGTCCACGCCGAGCCGGGCCCAGGGCTTGCCCTTGTGCGCGGCCGGAACGTCGGCGGCGCTGCGCGGCAGGTCGCGGATGTGGCCGATGCTCGATTCGACCTGCCAGCCCGGCCCGAGGTAGCCGGCGATGGTCTTCGCCTTGGCCGGCGACTCCACGATCACCAGGCGGGTGCCCGAGCCCGGGGTCGGTTCGGGCGTGGCACCGGCGGCGCCGCTCGAACCGGTCGCCGACCGGCCGGTCGCCCGGCGTCCCGTGGCGGCGGGGGGCGGGGGGGGGGGGGGGGGCGGGGGGGG
>NZ_JAMQQF010000016.1 GCF_023716945.1 Frankia sp. AiPs1
GGGCAGCGGTGACCGGGCCGACCCGGCGGTGGCCGGACCGGAGCCGGCGACCGGGCCCGGCGGCACCCTGGTTCCTGCGGCCGGCATCTGGCGGACCGTCGCCACCACGCAGGACCTGCCGGAAGGCGGCGTGCGTGCCTTCGACACCGGGACCGTGGTCGGGTTCGTGCGACGGACCGGCGGGCGCGTCCGCGCGACGTCGGGCATCTGCACGCATCAGGGCTGCCGGCTGGCCCTGGACCCGGCGCAGCAGCGGCTGACCTGCCCCTGCCACCGCATGGCCTTCTCGCTGGCCGGCGAGGTCGTGAACTACAAGATCCGCACCCCGCCGCGTCCGCTGCCCAGCCTCACCGTTCGCGAGGTCGACGGCGTCGTGCAGGTCTACGTGCCACCCACTCCCACCTGAGCACCCCAGGCGTGACCGTGTGCGCGCTCATGATCTGGTCCCCTGGTCGCGCGCCAGGCCCGCCGGCAGCTCGGCGTGTTCGTACGTGCGCGTACTCTGTTCGTATGCGGAAGAAGGTCGTCACGATCGGGAACTCGGCGGGCATCACCATCAGCCCGGCCGAGCTGCGCGCTCTGGGTATCAGCCCCGGCGACACGGTCGAGGTCACCGTTCGCGCCGGGGTGCTCGAGGCTCGCGCCGTGAGCCGGTACGAGGACGCCTCCCTGCCCGAGCTGCTGGCCGTGATCAACGCGGCCCGGACCCGGCCGTGACCTGGACCAGGCAGGAGTTCCTGGCCGAGGCGGCCGGCTCGGGGGTCCTGTCGCCGGAGTACGCCGAGGATGTCCTGGTGCGCCTGGCGCACCACTCCGCGGCGATCGAGGGTAATACGCTCACCCTGGCTGACACCGTCACCCTGCTGGTCGACGAACGAGTACCCGTGGCCGGCACGCCGGTGCGCGAGCTGTACGAGATCGCCAATCACTACCAGGCGCTCGCCCGCATCCTGAGCGCCGTCGCCGACGGCGAACCACTGACCACCAGCCTCGTCCGGGACCTGCACGCCGCGCTGATGGACCACCTGACCCACGAGCGCGGCCACTACAAGACTTCCAGCAACATCGTGACCGGAGCGTCCTGGCAGCCCGCGCCACCCGCACACGTCCCCGAACTCATGCGCCAGTGGGTCGACCAGACCGAGTGGCAGACAGCCAACCTCGATAACGAGGCCCTGCTGGAGGCCATAGCCGCCGCGCACATCGCGTTCGAACGCATCCACCCGTTCTCGGACGGCAACGGCCGCACCGGCCGCGCGATCATCGCGTGGCAGACCATCCGCAGGTTCGGATTTCCCGCCATCGTCCAGGTCACCCAGCGACCCGCGTACATCACGATGCTCGACACCCAGGACACGCCCGCGCTGATCCGCCTCCTCGCGGTCGCGCTTGCCGACGAGGCGACCCGCCGCGCCGCGACGTAGCCGTGATCAGGACGCCGTCCCGGCCACGCCGCTGTCCTGATCATCAGCGTGGGGGTGAGCCAGCCCCGTTCGCTACTGGTGGAGGCGGACGACGAGTTCGACGCGCCGGTTGAAGCGTTGGCCCTCGGGGTCGGGGGAGCCGTCCGGGTTGGCCTCCTCGGCCAGGGGGCGGGTGCTGCCGAGGCCGACGGAGGTGACCGAGGCCGCCCGGATCCCATGATCGACGAGGTAGCGCCGGACGGTGTCGGCCCGTCGTTGCGAGAGGGTCTGGTTGGCGGCGGGCGATCCGGTCGCGTCGGTGTGGCCGCGTACCTGGATGTCGCCGCCGGCGTAGTGGGAGTTGAGCAGCCTGATGGTCGCGTCCAGCGTGTCGGTGCTGCCGATGGTGAAGCTGCCGGTGTCGAACAGGGCGTCACTGTTGAAGATCAGGATGACGGCTTCGCGGCCCGCGGCGTCGGTGGCGGCGAGGTTCTCGCCGGAGATGCCGGTGAGATCGACGTCGTCGGGCCCGGGTAGCCGGTAGAGCGAGTTCGCCACCAGCCTCGTCCCGTCCTCCGGGGTGTGCGCGTACTGGCCGTAGTCCCCGCAGGGCAGCCGTAGCACCAGCCCGGCGCCGAAGTCCTGGGTGCCGCACGTGGGGTCGGGTGTGCCGTCGCCGGTGTAGTCATGCAGACCGGGCCGGGCTCCCGGCGGCAACGCCGACGCGGACGGATCCGCCGGCGGCGTACTCGCCGCCGGCGCCGGCTCGGCTTTCGCCGCGGCACGCGGTGTGCGCGGGGCCGCGGACGCGTCCCCGCCCGAGCCCGAGGAACCTCCGCAGCCACCGGCGAACAGCACCCCGGCCGCCGCGACCGCCGCCAGCAACGGAACCGCGAATCTGCGCTCCACACCGCCCCCCAAGAGCCTCGATGGGCGGGACGTTACGCGTGGCTGGTCCCCGACGGTCACTGCTGCCGGATAGCTGACAGGGCGCCCGGCACGGCGGACACGGCGGATACGGCGGACACGGCCGACCGCCGGCCAGGTGGTCCGTTACCGCCGGCGGTCGTGCCGAAGCGGCTATGCGTCGTCGCCGGGCGCGGTGTCCCAGCCCGCCAGGACGGCGTCCGGCTCCGAGAAGGTGGCGAAGTCGGTGGTCGCGCGGAAGGCGGGGAGCTGGTAAAGGGCGCGGGCGTAGGTCCACAGGTGCGGGTAGTCCGACAGCGGCGGCAGGGTCGCCAGGTCACCGCGGCGGCCGCGGTAGCGGACCAGGGAGACCCACAGGCGCACGTCGGCCTCTGTCAGTTTGCCGCCCGCCAGGTACCGGGTGTCGGCGAGCCGGGTGTCGAGCCTCGCGAACGCGTCGAGCAGCGTCGCGCGGACGGCGTCATCGTGCGCCGCCCGGTGCGCCCCGTGGTTCACCGCCGGGCCGATCCAGGAGTCGAGCTCGGCGATCTCGGCGCGCAGGTGCTCGGGGTAGGTGTCGGTGCCGTTCGACCAGCGGCCGAACTGGGTGGCCAGGTCGATGCCCAGGCTGGTGAAGTCGTTGGACACGACCTGACCGGTCTGGCGGTCCCACAGCGTCGGGACGGAGACGTGGCCGTCGAAGCCCGGTTCGGTGCGCTCGTAGGCGTCGCGCAGCAGGGTGAAGCCGTTGATCGGGTCCGGGCCGTAGCTCTCGCGGAACCCCCAACCGCGGGCGTCGCGGGTGCCGTCGACGTAGGAGACGCTGATGACGTCCTCAAGCCCGTGGAGCGCGCGTTCGAGCAGCACACGGTGCGCCCAGGGGCAGAACCAGCCGGAGTAGATGTGGTAGCGGCCCGGCTCGGCCAGGAATCCGCTCGACCCGTCCGCGGTGATCCTCCCGGCGAACCGGTAGAGCGGCCGGGTGTCCGCGGGGTCCCGTCTGATCGTGTACTCGCCGTACGTCGCCACATCGGTCGGGCTGGCATACACCGGTCTGGTGTTCGCGGAGACGGCGGCGGCCTGGGACACGAGCGTCCTCCTCGGGGCGCTGGTGAAGCGGCCACGCCGATCGCGGCCCGTGTCTTCCAAGGCCGGCGACCTCCGCGCTATTCCGGCAGCGGACCTGGCCGGCGGCTCACGGGACGACGCGGGCCGCGTCGGCGGGGACGACGCGGAACTTGCCACCCACGATTCTTCCGTACATCTCCGCCGACATCGGCCCGGGAAACGTGGCTCCGACCGATGTGGGTGAACCGTCGTCGTCGACGAAGACGACCGCGTAGGACTCCGGCGCGGAGCATCTGCCGCAGACAGGGGACTCGGTGCGGGTCCAGGTTGCGTCGGGTCGCGCGGGACGGCGGGGCACTGTCACACCGTCTCCGCTCCGCTCCGAAGCGGGGCGGACCGCGCCCGCGTTGGTGCATCCGCGAAAAGGTAAACCAATGTGCCCTTGCCGAAGAAATGGAATGCCATCGTGCCGACATCGGTGAGCCGGAACGTTCTCGCCATGCTCCCCTCCTTGTCCGTCGGAGTGCTGGTTACGGCTGGCACCCGCCTGGGTGCACATACGACGCTCGCGGATGGCGGGCCGCTTGGCGAGGGTGTGAGAGCGGTCATACTGGGTGGGGAAAGGTCGGTGCGGCGGCCTCGTGCAGGTGGGCCACCCGTGGCGCGGGGGAGACCTGGTTACGTGCGATGATCAGTTGACGAGCAGTTGACGAGCAGTCGACGTCCGGCCGGCCTGGCAGCCCGCGCGCTCGCTCGGGGTGTGACAACAAGCAGACCAGGTGACATCGTCCGGCGACGATCCACAACCGAGGACTCCGGGTAGACGATGTGATGGACATGCAACCCCGCCTTGCCACCCTCCTGGCGAGCATCGTCGGGCTGAGGAAGGCGGCCGGGCTGAGCCAGGCCCAGCTCGCCAGTCGGGTCCGGTACCAGCCCAGCTACCTGTCCAAGGCCGAGCGCGGCCTGCTCGGCGTGCCGTCCCAGTCGCTCATCAGCGCGATCGACGCCGAGCTGAATGCCGGCGGTCGGCTGGTCGAGCTGCGGCGGCACGCCTGGTTGGAGGACAAGGGGAGCCAGGAAGGCATCATCTGGCCGCGCGCACTGGAGGAGGTGGACACCACGGATCGTCGACAGCTCATGGTGGGGGGAAGCGCCGCCGCCGTCGGTCCCGTCGCAAGCCCACAACCGCCCGCGCCCGGACCCGGACCCGGACCCGGAACCGCGCCGTCGGCGCCGCCGTCGCCGAGCGGCGCCGGCGGTCGGGCCGGTGGCGGCATCGACCTGTCCGGGCGCTGGTGGACGGCCTGGCAGACGTTCCGGGACGGCGAGGAGATGCATTCCGCGCAGGAGGCGAGCCTGGAGCAGTCCGGCGCGAAGATTCACATTGAGGCGATCACTCGCGGCCTGTCCACCGAGCTGGGCGGATATCTCTGGTGGGGCGAACTCCAGATTTTCGACGAAGAGATCATCATGGGCTGGTACGTCAGTTCGGAGGGTCCGGTTCGCTCGAAGGGGTCGCTGTTCCTCTCGCTGAATCCGCACGGCGACCGCCTCACCGGGCGGTGGGTCGGGCTGAGCTACGACGGCATGTTCATCGAGGGCTGGGGCGCGGTGGCCCGGGACGAGCAGACCGCGCTCGCCCTCATCGAGCGGCTCAAGAAGCAGTATCCAAAGGTCGCCTGAGTCCCGGCGTTCGTGTACGGGTGGTCCGGGTGCCGCCGGGCGGTCGGCGTTTCACCCGGTGAAGAAACTCTGGTGGCGCCGAGCCTCGGCGTCGACGAATTCCGCCATGCTGCTGCGTTCGGCCAGCAGGAGGTTGGCCTTCATTCCGCGTACCGATCTCAACGGGCGCGATCCCAGCTCGGTGACCATCGCGGCGACCTCGGCCTCGAACCGGTCGTCGGGAAACACCCGGGCCACCAGCCCGATCCGCCGGGCGTCGTCCGCGGTGAGTTTTGCCGGCAGGAAGCAGAGGTCACGGGCCACGGCCCCGCCGAGCGCGCGGGCCAGCGTCCACGGCAGGCCGAGCTCGCTGGTGAGACCGAGCTGGGGAAACGCGACGGAGAAACGGGCCCGGGCGGCGGCGACCCGCAGATCGCACGCCGCCGCCCAGGCGAACCCGGCGCCCGCGCATCCGCCGTTGACCGCGGCGATGGTGAGCTGCGGCATCTCGTGCAGCAGGGTCGCCGACTGGTAGGCCGCCACCGGCGGGAGGTCGGGGGCGCGGTCGCGATCGGTGAGCACCGCCGTCAGATCCGCCCCCGGGCAGAACGTCCGGCCGGCGCCGGTGAGGACGACGACGGAGAGCGTGTCGTCCCGGGCCAGGTCCGTGAGCACGGCGTGCATCTCGATCATCATGGTCGTGGTGACGGTGTTGTGCGCAACCGGGCGGTCGAACCGGACCCAGGCGAGCGGCGCACTGACGCGTACGTCCAGCGTGGTCCAGGGCCCCTGCGCCGGGTGCTGCGATGGCTCGGTGGTCATCATCCGTCCAGTCTTCTCGCCTGGGCACCCCCGCGCGGATCCCGCCCCTGGTCGAGTGCCGCTCATGCGCCGCTCATGCGCCGCACAGGCGGCGCAGGCGGCGGGAGTCGTCGACGGCGTAGCCGTGGCCGTCGTTGTTGAAGTAGGCGTAGACGTCCAGGCCGCTGCCCGCCCATTCGTCGATGCGGGCGGCCCACCAGCGCAGCGCGTCATCGTCGTAGGAACCGGCGTAGAGGGTCGTGGGGTCGGGGCCGTGCAGGCGCACGTACACGAACGGCGCGGTGGCCCGTAGGACACATGGCAGGCCGGCACCGCTCATCACGCAGTAGGCCGCGCCGTACCGTTCGAGGATCCGGTAGACCGCCTCGTCGTGCCAGCTCGGATGGCGGAACTCGACCGCCACCCGCAGCCACGGTGGCACCCCGGCCAGGAAGTACTCCAGCCGGGCGTCGTCGCGGCCGCAGCGCCCGTCGAGCTGCACCAGAACGGCCGCTCGCCGGTCGGCGAGCTCATGCCAGGCACCCGCGATCCGACTGGTCCACGCCTCCGGTGCGTAGAGCCGCTTGGCGTGGGTCAACCCGCGGGACGCCTTCACCGACATCACGAAGCCCGGCGGTAGCCGGCGGCGCCAACCGGCGAACGTCGCGTCGCTCGGCCAGCGGTAGAAGCTGGCGTTCAGCTCGACCGTGTCGTACTCGGTCGCGTAGATCGCGAGTCGGCGCCCGGGCGGCGTCCCCGGCGGGTAGAGCACGCCGTCCCAGTGGCCGTAACTCCATCCCGAGGTGCCGATGTGGATCGCGATCGACGCTCACCCTCCTCCGGTCGATGTGCGCCGTGCCGCTCGCGCGGTCTCGGTCTCGGTCTCGGTCTCGGGGGCCGTCCTGTCTTCGTGGGTCGTCCCGTCGGTCGGAATTCGTCCAGCCGGCGACGCCATACCCGGCATCAGGCCGCTAACTCGGCGGTCGAGGCACGCCCGTGCGGCGACCGGCGACGTCCGGCGAGGACCCGCCAACCATCCCCGGGGTCGTCGGTGTTGACCCGACGGACCGGGGAAGGGCCAGGTGTCGAAGCGATCTGGAGCCGCCCCGGAGGAGGCAGACATGTCCGTCACGCCCTTCAAGGATTTTCCGTTGGCCGACCGCACGCGTGCCTGGAACGGCGCGGCGGCGGAGAAGCGGGTCCGGCGCTGGGCCCAGGCCCAGGAGACCCCCAACGGCAGATACCGTGAGGCGCACGTCTGGTACGACCGGGAGAAGAAGGACGAATTCACCGGTTACAAGCTGCTCATCGCCGACGTGATCGACGGCGAGCTGACGGTTGTTCCTCGCGGAGTGATGGCCGCGGCGGCGGTCATGCAGGGCTCGCGCGGCGGCGTGAATCTCCCCGCGGCCGACATCTCCCGGGCCAGGAACCACCTCGCCAAGTACTACAAGAAGATGGGCGACGACGCCCCCTGGGAAACGCGGTAGGCGGCCGGATCGTCGGAGCTCACCCCGAGGTCGGCCCGATCGACGGATCGACCGCCTGCAACAGATCCGATTCGAACGGTCAGGGTGTCCGGTCGCCCGCCGTGATCCGGGAAATGCGCAGGCGGACAGGGTTATCACGGATGGCACCAGGGCGAATACCGACATTCCGTATCGAGCGGGGTGTTTGGACCACACGATCGGCTTCGGCGCAAACTGGGTCCTGGCGGGGCATTCCGGAGCAGGCGAGGAGATCGGTGTGGACGGTGATCAGCCGGTGAGCGAGGGTCGACCCTCCGGTGTCCGGGCGGAGCGGGCGATCCGGGTCACCACGGTGGTGGCGGTGGCGACGGTGGCCGTGGTGGCGGCCTTCGTTTCCTACCGGCACATGCGCGGGGTCGCCATCGCGCACGGGGAGGATGCGATGACGGCGGCGGTGCTGCCGTTCAGCGTGGACGGGTTGATCGTGGCCGCGTCGATGGCGATGCTGGCGGACCGTCGCGCCGGGCGTAACCGGTCCTGGCTGTCCTATGTGCTGCTGGCGCTGGGGGCCTGCGCGTCCCTGCTCGCGAACGTGTTGCACGCAGAACCCACGTTCACCGCCCGGATCATCGCCGGCTGGCCGCCGCTGGCCCTGCTCGGTTCCTACGAGCTGCTCATGCGCCAGATCCATCCGGCCGGACGCCGGAGCGCCGGCGACCCGGTCACGACCGTCCTGCCGATCCCCCCGCAACGCGGCCCGACAGTCACCGCCGCCACTGCCGCTGCTACTGCCACCACTGCCGCCGCTACTGCGGCCGCCGTCGACTGGGCGGACATCGACCGGCCGGCTGTGGCGTCCCTGCCCGCCGGGCTGGACGACGTGGCGGACCGGGCCGCCGGGCTGGCCGCTGCGGTGGTCCCGGCCGCGAGGGTGGCGGACGTGGGGGTGGCGGACGTGGCCGCCGGCCTGGGCGCCGTGGGGGACCCGCCCGCCGACCTGGGCGCGGAGGTGGACCTGGCCGCCGGGCTGGACGGCGCGGCGGACCCGGCCGCGAAACGCGAGGCGATCGCGCGCACCCTCGACCAGACCGGCGGATCGGTCACCGAGACGGTCGCGGTGCTCGCCGCGCAGGGCATCACGGTCAGCAGGAGCTGGGTCTACCAGGTACGGAGGAACACCCCGCACGCCGACGTCAACACCGGCCCGTCCACCCGGCCCACGCACCGGCCATCCGTCCGCGAGCGGCGCCGCGGCATGGCTTCCGAGCGGACCCTCGTCCCCACCTCCGGCCAGTAGTCCGCACACGCAGTGCGGGCGCCGGCCAACGAGGTGCTCGCGCACGCCATCCGCTGATTGCGAGGGGGGACGCGGCCTACTCCCGCTCGACCCTGCGCAGTCCTTGCGCCGGCGTCCAGGACTCGATGACGAGCCTGGTGGCCTCGGCGTTGAGGTGGGTGAGGACGACCTCGGTGATGTCGGCGACGAACAGTTCCCCGTCGGGAGGGTCACCCGACTCGGCCGTGGTCACCGGGCCGGCGGGAACGGCCCGCCCGGCGATCTTCGCCTCGCCCGGCCAGTCGCCCTCTCTGCCCTCCTCGGGGTGGAAGGTCGGGCCGTGCAGCGCGAACCGGGGATCCCGACGCAGATCCGCGCCCTTGCGGGCACCGGTCATCGAACCGAAGCGGAGATTGCCGTCGGCGAACTCGCACTCGATGCCCGAGATACGCGGCGAGCAATCGGCGCGCAGCGTCGCGATGGTCTTGTGGCGACCGGCGTCGAACAGCCGCCGCACCCGCCCGGCAAACTCCGGTTCCGCCTGCTCGATCGCCTTCCACGCTGGCACGTCGCGGAGCATACCGGCAACGGCCGACCGGCCGATCCGAACACGGGGGCGCTGACTCCCGCCCTGCGTGGCGGCGCTCGGTTTGGGACCCTCGGTCGGGGTACGCCGGCAAAGATGATGACAGCATGGGAATCGACCGCCCGCCAGGTCGCCGATCGGGTCGCCGGGGTCGCGCGGCGGGAGGAAGCGGAGTATTCCGGCGGCGAGCCGCGTCCGCTCGGCGGCTACCTGGCGACGTTGGGGACCTATGGCGCCGTGTGCGCCTCGATGGTCGGGGTCGCCCGGCTCGTCGGGGCGGCGCCGCCGGAGCGGGTGAGCGCGGCCGACCTCGCGCTGGTCACCGTCGCCACCCACAAGCTCAGCCGGGTGCTGACCAAGGATCCGGTGACGAGTCCGTTGCGGGCGCCGTTCACCCGTTTCCGCGGCCAGTCGGGTCCGGCCGAGCTGGCCGAGGACGCGCGCGAGTCAAACGGGGCCCGGCACAGCCTCGGCGAGCTGCTCACCTGCCCGTTCTGCGCCGCGCAGTGGGTGGCCACCGGCTTCGTGTTCGGGCTGGTGGTCGCCCCCCGGTTCACCCGGCTGGCCGCCTCGGTGTTCACCGCCGTGGCCGGTTCCGACGCCCTCCAGTTCGCCTATGCCCGCCTGGAGCAGGCGGCCGATTAGCCCGCCTGGCGGAACCGGAACGCAGAAGATCTGAAATTGCGGCAGAGCGACCAGCGGGCGAACCTGGCCGGACGGGGCGCTAGATATCCCCGGTCAGGGTTCGCTCCGCCTGACTGCGCTCCACACAGAACTCGTTCCCTTCGATGTCGATCATAACGACCCAGCCCGTACCGTCCGGCTTGCGGAAGTCCGCGACAAGCTTGGCGCCGAGGCCCAACAGCCGCTCGACTTCTTCATCCCGAGCTCGGTCCTGTGGCTGAAGGTCCAGGTGCAGCCGATTCTTGAGTTTCTTGCCCTCGGGTACGGCGAGGAACAGCAGGCCTGGCCCGCTGCCCTCGCCGCTGTTCACGAGTACCTCCGGGACCTCGGGCCGGTCGTCCTCGTAGCGGACCCCGCCCAGGACTTCTGCTGCGCGCTGATCGCCGCCCGCCGGGTCGCGACACCGCCCCTCGGACTCGATGGTTCTTGAACTCGAGCCTCGGACTCGATGCCTTGGACTCGACGACGGCCTGCCAGCGGGTGCTGCCCGGGCCGTGTAACCACCCCGGCTATTGACAACCGCGACGACGGACGCGGTCCCCGAGCCGAACACGGTGGGCCCACGGCACTGGCCCGGCAGACGGGCCGGAAAGGCAGTTATCGATGTGGAGTTCTTTCGCGCTGCGCCGACCTCGGCGGCTGTTCGCGGTCGCCGTTCTGGCTGTGGCGATTCCCGGTCTTGCGGCCTGCGGCAGCGGGTCGGACGGGACCTCGCAGGCCGCGGCGCCGGCCTACGCTCCGAGCGCGACGGCGACCTCAGGGGCCGGGGCGTCAGGGGCTGGGGCGAACGGTGGCACGACGCCGGCCCCGATGCCGAGCATGTCTGGGATGCCCGGGATGGCGGCGGGCGCGCCGGGTGCAGCGGGTGGCGGTGGTGCGACGGCGGCCGGAAAGGCGGTGTCGACGGCCAGGGTCGCCATCCAGAACTTCGCGTTCTCGCCGGCGACCGTCACGGTGAAGGTCGGCACGACAGTCACCTGGACGAACCAGGATTCCGAGCCGCACACGGTGACCGCGAAGAGCGGCGCGGGCCCGGACTCACCGACCCTCGACCAGGGGGCGACCTACCAGTACACGTTCACCAAGGCCGGTCAGTACCCCTACCTGTGCACCATCCACCCCTTCATGCTCGGCACCGTGGTGGTCACCCCGTGACCGCCGGCGACGAGCGTGGCCCCGGCGGCCCCGGGCCCGGCGAGGCGGATCGACCGGGTGGCATGACCCGGCGCCAGCTTGCCCGCCACGGCGCGTGGTTCGGCGCGGCGGTGGCGCTCAGCGTCGTCGGCGGCGAGGTGATCAGCTCGGTCGTCGGCGGGACGACACCGAGTGCCGCGGCGGCCGACGACACCGTCACGTTGCGGTTCGTCCAGCTCAGCGACAGCCATCTGGGCTTCACCGGAACGGCGAACCCCGACGTCACGGGCTCGTTCTCCCGGGCGATCGACCAGGTCAACGCGCTGCCCTACCGGCCGGACTTCGTCATGCACACCGGCGATCTCACCCACCTGTCCACCGCCGCCCAGTTCGACCAGGTCAAGCAGATGCTCGGTGGCGTGCGCGCCGGCGGTGTGCACACCGTGCCCGGGGAGCACGACTCGGTCGGCGACCACGGCCGGGGCTACCTTGCGACCTTCGGCGCCGGCTCTGCCGGTGACGGCTGGTACAGCTTCGACATCAAGGGTGTCCACGTCATCGCGTTGGTCAACACCCTGAGCCTGGAGCAGCTCGGCCACCTCGGCCCGGCTCAGCTCGACTTCGTGCGCAGGGATGTGGCCGGGCTGTCCAGCGACACGCCGATCATCGTCTTCTCCCACATCCCGCTGTTCGCCATGTACCCGGCGTGGGGCTGGGGCACCGACGACGCCACGCAGGCCCTGAGCCACCTGCGGCGGTTCTCCTCGGTGACCTGCCTCAACGGCCACGTCCACCAGCTGTTCACGAAGACCGAGGGCACGGTGACCTTCCACAGCGCCACGACGACCGCCTACCCCCTGCCCCGGCCCGGGGTCGGCCCGGCACCGACGCCGCAGACCCTGCCCGCCGGCCGGCTGCGGGCGGCGCTCGGCATCCGCGAGGTCAGCCACGTCCAGGGCCGGACCGCCCTGGCGATCAAAGACAGCGTGCTCGCATGACCGCGTCGCGGATCGCCCAGGCGGCGGCGAAGGTCGTCGTGGCCGCCCTGCTGGCCTGGAGCGGCTACATCCACTACGACCTGTACGCCGACCACGGCTACCGCCACGTCCACACCATCGGCCCGGCGTTCCTCGTTCAGGCCGGGGGTTCGTTCGCCGTGGCGTTCCTGCTCGTGGTCAGCGTGGCGCTGCCCGGGTCGGTCCTGCTGTCGATCCTGGCCGCGGGCCTGTCCGGGGGCGCGCTGGTCGGTTTCGTGCTGTCCCGGACGACCGGCGTCGCCGGGTTCGAGGAACGCGGCTTCACGCCATCCCCGGACGCCGCGATCAGTGTGGCCGTGGAGATCGGGGTCCTGGTGGTGCTCGCCGCCGCGGCAGCGGTGAGCCGACGTTTCGGTGCCTCTCGGACGAACCTGCTCACCGGACGATCATCGCAGTCCCCGGCCGGGTAGGCGACGCTGTCCAGGTCAGCCGCGTGCCACGCCCCAGACGACCGACTTCGTCTGGAGGAACTCGTCGAGTCCGTGCTCGCCCCATTCGCGGCCCAGCCCGCTCTGCTTGTAGCCGCCGAAGGCGGTGTGCGGGCTGAGGCCACCGCCGCCACCGTTGATCGTGACGAAGCCGGCGCGGAGCTGTTTGGCGAGATCGTATGCGCGGATCGGATCCTTCGCCCAGGCGGCCGCGGCGAGCCCGTACGGACTGTCGTTGGCGATCCGGACGGCCTGGGCGTCGTCGTCGAACGGGATGATCACACCGACGGGGCCGAAGAACTCGGTGCGCGCGATGGTCATGGCGTTGTCGACCCCGGTGAACAGCGTCGGCTCGACGAAGTACCCCCGGTCGAGCCCGGCCGGCCGGCCACCGCCGAAGGCGATCCGGGCGCCCTCCTTCTCCCCGGTGCGGATGAGTTCCTCCACCTTGGCGCGCTGCGCGTCGCTGATGAGCGGGCCCATGGCGGTGTCTGCTTCGACGGGGTTGCCGACCTTGACCTGGGCCAGCGCGGCGGTGACCTTCTCGACGAGTTCGTCGTGCCGGGAGCGGTGCACGAGCGTGCGGGTGAGTAGCGAGCAGCCC
Source organism: Frankia sp. AiPs1 (assembly GCF_023716945.1). Lineage (GTDB taxonomy): Bacteria > Actinomycetota > Actinomycetes > Frankiales > Frankiaceae > Frankia. Next base: position 13,062 of record NZ_JAMQQF010000016.1, read on the forward strand.
TGCCCGGCGTGCAGGGTGATGCCGGTCAGCACGTCGACGATCGCGAGGTCGAGGTCGGCGTCGGCGCAGATGATGTTGGCCGACTTGCCGCCGAGCTCCAGCACGACCTTCTTCAGGGTCGGCGCGGCCTGGCTGTAGACCAGCCGGCCGACGGTGTCCGAGCCGGTGAAGCTGACGAGGTCGACCATCGGGTTGCTGGTCAGTTCCTGGCCGGCTTCGACATCGCCGGTGACGACGTTGAGCACGCCGGGGGGAAGCCCGGCCTCCTGCGCGATCTCGGCGATCAGGAAGGACTCGAGCGGGGTCGTGGGAGCGGGCTTCAACACGACGGTGCACCCGGCGGCGAGGGCGGGCGCAAGCTTCATCATGCTGAGGAAGAAGGGAAAGTTGTAGGCGGAGATCAGCCCGACGACGCCGAACGGTTCGCGGCGCAGCACACCCTGGCCGATGCCGGCGCCGACGAACGGCATGAGCGGCTTCTCCCAGCCGAAGGAGGGCATTACCCGCTCGGCCATGTCGCGCAGGTGCGCGACCGGGATGCCCACCTGGACGGATTCGGCGAGCCAGCGGACCGACCCCGCCTCGACGATGTTCAGGTTGACGATCTCGGCCAGCCGGCGTTCCATCACCGACGCCATGCGCAGCAGGATCCGGGCCCGCTCCCCGGGTGCCATCCGCGGCCATGGTCCGTCGTCGAAGGCCCGCCGGGCGGCCTCGATGGCGCGGGCCACGTCACCGCGCGTCGCCTGCGGCACCCGGCCGATGACCTCCTCGGTCGCCGGGTTCAGAACCTCGAGCTGCGTTGCGCCCGCACCGTCGGACCAGGTTCCGTCGATGTAGAGCCGGTAGGAGAAGTCGGTGGCCATGGTTCTCCCTTTCAACGATCGGTGCCGTGACGGCGGCGGGCCGGTTGACCGCCTCGTTGCCGAGACTGCGTCAGCCGGTGTCAGACGGCCCACCGCAGGGGCAGGGACTCCAGGCCCCACACCCCACCGCCGTGTTCGAGGGGAACCTCGGCGAGCTCGTAGTCGGGAATGAGGCGGTGCCATTCCTGCAACAGCACGGCGAGTTCCTGGCGAGCCAGGTGGGAACCGAGGCAGCGGTGGGGGCCGCCACCGAAGGAAAGATGACGGATCGTCGGGCGATCGAGATCGACCTGCTTGGCGTCGGGATAGGCCTGCTCGTCCCGGCCGGCCGCGGAGAGCGGGAAGGCCGCCATGTCTCCCTTCCTGATCGGACAGCCGTGGAACTGCGCGTCCCGGGTGGCCTTACGGGCCGTCTGCACGATCGGATATGCCCGGAGTAGTTCCTCCACGGCGTGCGGGATCAGCGCGGGCTCGGCGACGATCCGGGCCCGGTCGGCCGGGTGGGTGGCCAGGTGCAGGAGGGCGTAGGAGGACTGGCCGGCGACGGTGTCGAGGCCGGCCATGAACAGCAGCAGGAGGCAGTTGAGCACGTCCGCGTCGGTCACCGGCTCGCCGTCGATCTCCCAGGAGATCGCGGCGCTGACGACGTCCTGAGCGCGGGGGTCGGGGTTCGCCCGTCGCTCGGCGACGAGGCCGGCGAAGTAGGTCTGGACGGCCTGCATGCCCGCGAGTCGGACCGAGCCGGTGGGGTCGCTGTCGTTGTTCTCGTGCAGGATCATGTGCTCCCACTGCATGAACTCGCCGAGCTGTTCCCTCGGCATCCCCATGATCTCCAGAAAGATCGTGCTGGGAAACACCTGCGCGAAGTCACTCACGAAGTCGCAGTCGCCGCGTGCGCGCAGGCCCTCGATGAGCTCGACCGCGAGCCGGTGCTGGCCGGCCTTCATCGCCTTCGTTCGGCCAGGTGAGAAATACGATCCGAGCAGATGGCGCCACTTCGTGTGTTCCGGCGGGTCGAGCATGATCGGGATCCATCGATAAGGCGGATCCGGCTCGGTGGGGACGATCACCGAGTTCGACCAGAGGTCAGGCCGCTGGAGCCCGTCCAGGATCACGGCATGGTCGGTGAATATCCAGTACCCGCCCGCCTCGTCGGTCCGGACGGCGGGGCGGCCGGCCGCCTGATGGTCGTCCATGCGTTGGAACTGGGTCAGGGCCGGTGCGGGCGGCGGGCCGCTGACATAGTCCACGACCGGGCAGGTGCGGGCGACGGGTCCGACCTCGGCATGGGTATCGGGATAAGTAGCGGCATGGGTATCGGCATCGGTCATGCTCACTCCGTGGTGGTCGCGACGGGCGTTCTCGCACCCGCGTCGGTCAGCGGCGGCCAGGTGCGAAGGTGCAGGGCACCGGACGCATGGCGCATCACGTGGTCGTCCCGCATCACCCGGTTCCATAGGTATCGCGTGAAATCCTCATCGCTGACCTGCCGGGCGGCATTCGCCGCAGCGACCGCGTCCCGGCCCGCCTGCAGCGACGACGGTGGGTTTCCGAGCAGCAGAGCGATGTCGGAGCGCTCCAGCTCGTCGCACTCCCGGCCGCAGGCGTCCAGCTCCCGCAGATGACGGACCACCCGGGCTATCCCCTTCAGCCATTGCGACGCCAACGGGTCGGTGATCCGTGGCGTGATCGTGCGCAGCATGGCCAGCACATCTCCGTACAGGGGCTGCCAGCCGGGTGGATCCGCCGCCTGCGGCAGGACCGGCCTGGTGAGTTCGAGACCCATGACGGCGTTCAACGCCTCCAGCCACAGCCGGCGGTGGAGCTGGAGATAGAGCATGGTGTTGCCGACGTCCTTCTCGGCAGCCGACTTCTCGGCAGCCGACTTCTCGGCAGCCGACAGCTCGTCGTCCACCGCCGGGGCGCCGGGGCCTTCGTGGGGAGTGAGCGTTGCCATCGTCGTCTCCGCGAACACCCGGTAGTACAGGACTCGGTCGACGTCGATCGGGTGGCCGGAGAGCTTCTCGTATTCGGCGAGGCGGTCGGGCAGGTGGGTGAAGGTGTCCTGCACGGTTCGCAGGGACAACCAGGCGATGTCATCCATCGGATCCCCGAAATGGCAGAGTTCCCAGTCCAGCACGGCCGTGACCCGACCGTCCTGGTACAGGAAGTTCCCGGGCCCGGTATCGCCCTGGACCAGGACGACAGGGCCGTCGTAGTCGGGTACGTGGGCTTCCAGCCAGTCCGCCGACAGACGGACCAGGGGGTCGATCGACCCGTCCGCAGCGGTGGCGCGCCGGCGGATCGCCGCGATGCGCTCCAGGGCATGCTCCCGCGCCGACCGCACCGGCCCGAGCCCGGGTACGGTCAGGCGGGCCGGATCGAGACGATGGACGGTGGCCAGGCTCCTGATGAAGTCCCGCGCCACCCGGACCTGCTCGTCGGGGTCGCGGATGCGGTAGAACCACGTCTCTCCCGGCATCCGTTCGAGCAGGACCGCCTCGTGCGCGGGATGGACCGCGTACACGGCGGGAACCGCAATTCCGGCGCTGCCCAGGGCCTGCATCACCTCGGCCTCGGTGGCCAGCCGGTGAAAGGCGCTGCGGGCGGGCAGTGGCTGCGGGCTGTATCGCAGGAACAGCTTCCCGCCGTTCCCGCCGTTCCCGTCCTTCTCGCCGTGCCCGTCGACGTCGACGTCGACGTCGACGTCGACGTCGACGAACCAGCCCTGGCGGGTGCCACCGCCCGGTATTCTCGTCGCGCTCAGGACCGGATGTCCCACCGCCTTCTCGACCCATTCCAGGATGGCGGCGGGCAGGGTCAGGCTGCCCATCGGACGCTCCCGCGGCGAAGCAGTCGCCACTCGTCGATCGGCCAGACGTCCTGGTCCTCGCCGTGCAGGGGGCGGCCGTCAACATTCCACCGCAGTGCGGTGTTGATACAGACCGAGGTACCACCGGGAAGGATCATGCGGCTCGCGCCGTCGGCCCGGCCGACGGTGGCGCGACCCTGCTCGTCGACGACCTCGAGATCGACGCCGGTGATCCAGCCCTGCTCCGGATCGCGGTGCACCGTGCGACGGCCCTCGACGATCCGGGCGAGCCTGCCGTCGCGGCGGACGTAGCCGGAATGGACGCGTTCCGGGCCCGTGCCGCCCTGCTGAGCCGCCGGCGACGTGTACGTGAGCAGGCTCAGCCCGGGGGAGGCGGCCCAGGTGTAGCCGACACGTCGGTAGCCGCGCTCGGCCCGGGGCCCCCAGGAGCGGTCGCGCATGGCGTGACAGTCGACCTCGACCCGCTCACCGTCGAGCAGCAGGTGACCGGTGACGTGCCCGGTCTGGTCATAGTGCGAGGCCTTCGGGTACGGCGGCGCCCCCCGCCGCAGCGGCACCGGCGGTTCGAGCGCGTCGAAGCGCAGGTCGACCCGGCACCGGTTGCGGTCGTCATAACCGAGGCGGTAGGAGGTGGCGGGTTCGCGAACCTCCACCGTCATCCCGGTCGGAAACGTCAGGCGGCCCGGCGACGGCTGCCTCGGCGCTTTGAGGTGCGCGAACTGTTCGTAGAACGGAATGTCCCACGGCGCGCTACCGGCGGCGTCCCAGATCCAGCAGCCGCCCGCCGTTCCCCCGGCGTTGTGCTTGACCGACGCGTAGAGCCAGGCGCCCAGCGCCCGGTCCGGCACGAAGAACGAGAACCAGAATGTCTCGGTCTCATAATAGTCTGCCGATGGAGTATGGAGGTCGTCGTCGGCGGGAGTGAAGCAGCTCGGGTCATCGCCCACATCGGCTCCCTTCGTTGCGGGAGTGGAATCCGGATACCTGATCGACCGATGCCGCCGAGACTGCGTGCGTCGGCCGGCCCCGCGAGTTTCCGCCCACCCCAGCCCCGGATCAAGAGCCGTCCGGTTGACGCATCGTTTCCCGTTCGGGGACGATCCTCCAGGTGGGGATTGATCACTTAGAGGTGTTTGTCGCCCTCGCCGACGAGCTGCACTTCGGCCGGACCGCCGCTCGGCTGGGCCTGAGCACCTCCGGCGTCAGCAAGCGACTGCGGGAATTCGAGGCCAGCGTCGGTATCCGGCTGTTCGCGCGCACCAGCCGCCGCGTCGCCCTCACCCCCGAGGCGGGGCCCCTGCTCGACCAGGCGCGCCTCGTCCTCGCCAGCATCGAGACCTTCCGGGCCGTTGCCGCCGGCACGGCGAACGGCACCGCCGGCACCGTCGGTCTGCTCCACGCCAGCAACCACTTCGACGTCGTCTCGTCGCTCGTCCGGTCGCTTCGGTCCCGCCACCCCGACCTCAGGCTCGAGTACCGGGAGAAGCCGAACCAGAAGATCGCGGCATCGGTTCTTGCCGGGCGGAGCTCCCTCGGCATGTGCTGGGGGGAGCTGCCCGTGGGGCTCGACGCCTACCGTTTCGACGTCCTCATTCTCGACACGGTCTTCGTTTCCGCCGGCCATCCCCTCGCCCGCCGATCCGCGATCGACCTCGACGACCTCGACGGCGAGACCTTCATCCTGACCGGCCCGGATCCCGCCGCCCGCTGGCAGACCGCCGGAATCACCATCACTGTCACCCGCCCCCCCATCCACGGCCGCGACGAACTCGCCACCCGGGTCGAGACCGGCGAGGGCATTGCGCTGACCGCCTCCCGCGCGGTGCCGAGATACCGGCACCGGGCCGTCGTCGCGGTCCCGCTCGCGGACCCGGCCTCGTGGGTCCGCCTGGATCAGCTCCTGATCTGGCGCACGGGCGAGGACAGCCCCGCCGTTCGCCATGTCGTCGAGGCCGCGAAGAAACTGGTCCTCCCGACGGGGCCGCCCCGCGACGGGTAGGCCGGCAGCGATCGGCGCCCGGGTTGCGGTGCCGGAGCGCGTGAGCGGGAAGCAAGGCGATGTCAGCGCTTGACGAGCAGGTGCGCGGGTGGCGGGCCGAAGCGGCCGTGGAGGAAGTCGACGAGCGCTCGCAGGCGGCCTTCGAGATGCCAGTAGGGGCCGCGTCGGGCCGGTACGACGGCGCCCGAGGCGAGGTGCCACAGCGCGATGCAGAACCGGATGAACGCGTGGTAGCGGCCGGAGTGTTCCCGTACGAGCAGCAGGGTGTTGCGAAGCTGCAGGTAGTCGATCGCCGCGGAGGTCGAGCTGATGTGCGGATTGGTGACCATCGCGCCGCGCACGAGTCCGGATTCCCAGCCGGCGGACCTCGCCCGTAGCGCGAGGTCCGCCTCCTCGCAGTACGCGAAGTAGCGTTCGTCGAAGATCCCGACCTCGTCGAGGCAGGCGCGCCGGGCGAACATCAGGGTGCCGTGCGGGTGGCCGGCCGGCTCCCAGCCCTCGTCGACGCTCGCGGGCGCGAGAATCCCGCCGAAGTAGGGGTCGATGACCGGCGTCGCGCCGTCGCCAACGTCGGCACACGCCAGCCCCGCTCGTGGCTGCTGCGCCAGCACGCTCAGCATGTGACGCAGACAGGTGGGCTCGGGCAGCGCGTCGTGCGGTGCGAGTACCACCCATTCGCCCGCGTCCTCGTCGGCGAGGAACGCCCGAAAGCCGATGTTGGCCGCCGGCCCGAACCCCAGGTTGCCGCCGGCCAGCACGACCGCGACATCGGCGGCCTCGACCGGCGGCGGGACCGCCGATCCGTTGTCGACGACCGTGATCATGACGGGGACGTCCTGCGCGCGGAACGCGTCGATCGTGTCCACGAGCCGCGTCGGCTGGTCACGATGCACGATGACGACCGGGACAGGCTGGGCGACGGAGAGAGACGGGGCGACCGGGAGAGGCTGGGCGACCGGGAGAGACGGGGCGACCGAGGGCGGCCGGCCGCCTGGGAGAGGCTGCACGGACTCAGTGCTAACACCAGTGCCGCCGACACGCGCGGTACAGCCGCGGGCCGGGCACGGCGGCGGCCGCCCGGGGGGACCAGGCGGCCGCCGCCGTACCGGCGATGACGGTCAACAGCTGACGGTCAACAGCTGACGGTCAGGTGGAACGGCAGAACCGTCTTGGTGAGGTCGCTGGCTAGGCGCCGAACGGCTGGCGCTGCTGGCGGCCCCCCTGGTTGCCCTGCTGGCCGCCGCCGACGCCCGTCAACTGCCGCAGCCGGTTCTCGACGTACTGCTCACTGTGGTGCGTTCGGTCGGCAATCCGCGCGACGAGGTCATTGATGCCGGCTGCGGCGTCGAGATCCGCCGAGCTGACCTGATTGAACTGGTCGAGGATGCGGTAGCGCAGCTGGTGCCAGTTCTGGCGCAAATTCTGCTCTACCTGGCGGCGCTGCTCCTGCTGCTCCTGCTGGGTCACTTTGTGATCCCTTCTGGTCATTCCCTGAACGCGCTGAAGGTGCGGGAGGGACGGTACCTCAGCCGGCTCGGACAGCGCCAAACCGATATCGGAATTGAATGTTAAGAGCGTGTTGTGAACTCCATCGGAAAGCGACGCCTCCTACCAGATGCGGACCCGGTCGGCCGGGTCGAGCCACAGCCCGTCGCCGGGTGCGGTGGCGAAGACCTCGTGGAACTCGTCGAGGTTGCGGACGATGTTGGCGCGCAGCTCCGGCGGGCTGTGCGGGTCGGTGGTGAGGTACTGCCGCTCGAGCTCGAGCCGCCGCTTGGTGCGCCACACGTAGGCCCAGTTCATGAACAGCCGCCGCCGGTCGTCGGGCGACGCCTCGCCGCCCTGGGAGATGACGTAGGCCTGGTGCGCGATGGTCAGGCCGCCGAGATCGCCGATGTTCTCGCCGACGGTGAGTGCGCCGTTCACCTTTTCGCCCGGCAGGTTGCGCGACTCGAACGCGTTGTACTGCTCCACCAGCGTCTTCGACTTCACCTCGAAGGCGGCCTTGTCGGCCGGGGTCCACCAGTCGTTGAGGTTGCCGGCGCCGTCGTACTGCGCCCCCTGGTCGTCGAAGCCGTGACCGACCTCGTGACCGATGACCGCGCCGATGCCCCCGTAGTTCTCGGCCGGGTGGGCGTCGGGGCTGAAGAACGGCCGCTGCAGGATGCCCGCCGGGAAGCAGATCTCGTTGGTGCCGGGGTTGTAGTAGGCGTTGACGGTCTGCGGGAGCATGAACCACTCGTCGCGATCGACCGGTGAACCGATCTTGGCCAGGTCCCGGTCGGTTTCGAACGCGGCGGCGGCGCGGGCGTTGCCCATCAGGTCGCCGTGGCGGACGAGCAGCCCCGAGTAGTCGCGGAACTCGTCGGGGTAGCCGATCTTCGGCCGGAACGTCGCGAGTTTGTCGTACGCCCGGAGCTTGGTCTCCTCGGTCATCCAGTCCAGCCGGGAGATCGACTCGCGGTAGGCCGCGAGCAGGTTCGCGACGAGGTCGTCCATCTGTGCCTTGGCCCGCGGCGGGAAATGGCGGGCGACGTACTCCCTGCCGACGGCCTCACCGACCGCCCCCTCGACGAAGCCCACCGCGCGCTTCCACCGGGCCCGCAGCTCGGGCGTGCCGCTGAGGGTGCGGCCGTAGAAGTCGAACGAAGCCTCGACGAACTCGTCGGGCAGGTACGCCGCGGCGGCCCGCAGCACGCGGCTGACCACCCAGTCGCGCCACACCTCGATCGGCGTGTCGGTCAGCACGGTCGACAGGTGCGCGAAGTACGACGGCTGGCGCACGCACGCCTCCGCCAGCGTCGCGTGCGGGCCGGTGAGCTGCCCGCCCAGACCGGTGACGTAGGCGTCCCAGGCGAAGGCCGGGCAGAGCGCCGTCAGCTCCTCGGCCGTCGTCAGGTTGTAGGTCTTCTGGACGTCGCGGGTCTCGGCCCGCTCCCAGTGGCCCTTCGCGAGCAGGGTTTCGAGGGCGAGGATCCGCTGCGCGGCGCCGGCGGGGTCGGGATGCTCGCCCAGTCCGAGCATGTGGGTCAGGTAGGCGACGTACTTCTCGCGCGTCGCGGCGAACCTCTCGTCGCGGTAGTACGACTCGTCGGGCAGGCCGAGGCCCCCCTGGCGCAGGTGGAACAGGTAGCGGTCGGAGTTGCGGTCGTCGGTGTCGACGTAGGAGCCGAACAACCCGGGGCCGCCGGCGCGTTCGAGCTCGCCGAGGAACGCGGCGAGGTCGCGGACGTTGCCCAGGCCACGCGCGGCGGCCAGCAGGGGCCGCACCGGATCCAGGCCGAGAGCCTCGATCGTTTCGCTGTCCAGGAACGAGTTGTACAGGTCGGCGATCTTCCTGGCCTCGACGCTCTGGGCGGCCGGGTCCTGCCCGGCCAGGTCGGTGATGATGTCGCGGACCTGCTGCTCGGCGACATCGGCGAGCTGCAGGAACGGGCCCCAGCTGGAGCGGTCGGACGGAATCTCCGTCTCGGCGAGCCACCGGCCGTTCACGTGGCCGAAGAGGTCGTCCTGCGGTCGGACGTCAGGGTCCATGCCCTCGCGGGCGTCGTCGAGGATGCTCACAGAACAGCAGTCTCCAACCGATTGCCTGCCCAGGGAAGGACCCCGCGGGCAGCGGCCGGATGTGGATCGGGTGACGCCTCCTCGACGCACCCGGCCGACCGGCGGGCGTGCTCGGGCCAGGGCCGCCCGTAGCGGCTCAGCGTTCGTCGAGGACGTGGTCGAGCAGCGCGATGACTGTCTCGGTGTCCGCGCGGGCGAGTGTGGCGAGGACCCCGGTGTGACGGGCGAGAACGACGCCGATGAGTGCGGCGGTGAGCAGCTCGGCCCGCAGTTGCGCGTCGGCGGCGTGCTCGTGGGCCAACCGGGCTGCCAGCGGCGCGACGATGCGACGGTGGAGTTCGGTGGCCGCGGCCTCCTGCGCCGTCCGGTCGTCGTAGGGTTTGATCGCGGCCTGGAAGATCGGCCCTGGACCGCTTCGGTCGGTGCGCCGGATCAGGGCGGCGAGCCGGTCGGGCTCGAGGAAGTCGGTGGGAGTCTCCCCGGCGTCTGCTGCCTGCAGTGTCGCGATGTAGAGCTGGGCCTTCCCGCCGAAGTAGCGGGCGATCATGGTGGGGTCGACACCGGCGAGCTGGCCGATGTCGCGAGCGGTGGTCCTGTCGAACCCGCGTTCGGCGAACAGCTGCGCGGCGGCGGCGAGCAGGCGTTCCTTGCTGGCGGCGGCGTCGCGGCGGCGCGGCACCGTCGTGTTCTTCGCCGTGGACGTCTCATGATTCACGAAGGGTCATGTTCCTCTTCATCGACGTTCCCCGGGTCTGCCGGTATCGGTCTGCTCGCCGGCGGCGCCTGGCCGGCCGGCATCGCCGGGGACCGCCAAAGCGAGGCTTTCGAGATCCTGCTCCTCTTCTTCGACGATGGCCTCCCGCTCTTCGACGATGGCCTCCTGCGCCGGGCTCAGGCCGAACCGCCGGCCGCCGAGCCAGGGCAGAAACACGCTGCTGGCCGCCGTCAGGACCCACATGAAGCAGGATGCGACGGCAACCGCGGTATAGCCGCGGTCGGCCGGAAACGACGCCCCGGGCCGGGTGTGCGCCTGCAGGATCGCGGCGCTGGCGCTGCTGCCGATTCCGTAGCCGACGTAGCGCAGCACCTGGTTGAAGCTGAGCGCACTGCCGGTCTCGCGAGCGGGCACCGACTGCACGATGAACCCGGGCATGACGGCGAAGATCGCGCCGATCCCGAGGCCGGCGATGGCCATCACCACCGCGATCTCCACGAACGTGTCGTGGGCCAGGGCGAACATGACCATCCCGGCCAGCAGCACGCTCGCGGCAAGCGAGAGCACCCGGCCCGGCGCCATCCTGCGGATCAGCGCCCGGGTGATGCTGCTGGCCGCGATCGTGCCGACGGAGAACGGCGTCAGCATCAAGCCCGCGACGGCGACCGAGGCACCCAGCCCGTAGCCCACGCTCGTGGGCGTCTGCACCAGGCGGGTCACCGTCGAGGTGAGCAGGTACATGCCGACGCCGGTGAACACTGCGCACACGTCGGCGGTCAGCACGACGATGTGCCGCAACCGGCGCACATCGACCAGCGGATGATCGCTGCGCAGCTCCAGCCCCACCCAGCCGGCCAGCATCGCGATCGCGACCGCGACGGTGCCGAGCAGGCGCGCCGACGCCCAGCCCCACCGCCCGCCCTCACTGATCGCCAACAGCAACCCGGCCAGGGCGATCCCGAGCGTGCTCGCGCCGGCAAGATCGAGCCGGGTCGCCGGCCGATGGCGGGAGGACGGCACCACCACCATCGCGGCGAGCAGTGCCGCGACCGCGATGGCAACCCCGAACCAGAACGCCACGCGCAGGCCGCAGGTCTCGGCGATCAGCGCGACGAGCGGGTATCCCAGGCCGATGCCGGCAACGGTGGTGATCGACAGGATCGCCATCGCCGGGCGGGCGCGCTCTGGTGGCAGGGCGTCGCGGGCCACCGTCAGGGTGAGTGGGGTGAGGCCGAGGCCCACGCCCTGGGCCGCCCGGCCGCCGAGCAGCGTCGGAAAGCCCAGCGGCAGGGCGGCGAGGGCGCCGCCGATCGCCACGATGACCAGGCCGACCAGCAGCACCGGTTTGCGGTACTGGCCGTCGCCCAGGCGCCCGATGGTCGGCGTGGCGACCGCGCCGACCAGGAAGGTGATCGTCAGTGACCACTGCGCGTCGTCGACCGAGACGTGATTGACCGCGGCGACCAGTGGCACCAGCGGCGCGCCCAGGCTGCCGACCACGGCGACGACCATGCCGATGAAGACCAGTCCAGGCACCAGGAGTCTGTGTGCGGCCCGTCCGGGCCCCGCGTCATCGCGATTCATCCGACATCCACCCCATTCAGCGACAAGGTAAGTCTACGCCTGATGTCTACGGGCGATGGCAAACCTCGCCGCGGGCGCCCGGATCCCCGGCACCCTTCGCACCCTCGGCACCCTTCGCACCCTCGGCACCCTCGGCACCGCGGACGGAGAGGCCGACGCTGTCCTGCCGCGGGTGGCCGTCTCCGCTGGCAGGCGGCGGGGGTGCTGGGACGATCGCCGGCTCGTCGAGGAAACGTGCCCCGGGATTGCCGGTCGGCGGACCTGCCTGTACCGGGCCCGGAGTCACCGGTGGACGGTCCGGTAGACAGCGGCGTGAGCGTTGTCGATAGCACGCCCTTCGGCAGTTTCTTCCGCGGCCGCAGTTCCTCGTTCGGTGGCGATTCCTCGATCTCGATGGACGGGGTAAGTCGTAAGTGCCATCACATTCGTGTGAACTCCGCCACCGGCACGATTGACCCGGCGGCGCGAAGAGGCGGTGGCGCTTCGTGGTGGGCCGACTCGCGAGGGCAGGGATTCATGGCAACCACGCATTCACGTTAATGATTACTACGGAGGTGGGTGGCAGGCCGCAAAGTCGTTCGTGTTGAATCTGAACCGATCGGAGCGCGCGGTCACGGCGCCCACACCAATGCCCGCACCGGAGGCATCATGACAATACCGTCCGTCCCTGGACGACCGACCCGGCTGACATGAGGGAGGGCCCGCCCTCCCGGCCGGTGTCGATGTCGGCATCGACACCGACACCGATCGGGCCGCCGGTGCCGCCACTGCGTCCCGACGACCGGTTCGGAAACCTCGTCGACCGGATCCGCGCCGTCGCCGCGGTCTGCCGCGACGTCGTGGCGGTCCGCGATGAGCACCTGGCCGTCACCTTCGCCGAGCTCGTCGCCTGGGTGGACGTCGTCGCCGACCGGATCCTGCGGGAGCCGGCCGCGGCCGACCCGGACACGCCCGTCGCGGTGCTGCTGCCCCACGGCGCGAGTGGCATCGCGGCCGTCCTGGGCGTCGTCGCGAGCGGCCGGCCCTGCGTGCCCCTCGACGGGCTGACTCCCCCCGACCGCCTCGCGCAGATCGTGGGACTGGCCGGGGCCCCGGTGTGCGTCACCGGACCGGCCGGCTCCGCCGACCAGCGGACCGCCGCCGCGCTGCCGGGGATCGTGGCGACGGTCGACGTCGGCGACGAGCGCGCCGCCGCCTGGTCCCCGGCGTTGGCCGACCGGGTGGCGTCGACCGCGCCGCGCCGGGCCGACACCGATCCGGCCGTGCTGATCTTCACCTCCGGGTCGACCGGAGCACCCAAGGGCGTCGTCTGGCACCACCGCGCCCTGCTCGGCATCCACTACGCCATCCAGGTCCGGGACGTGATGCGGCCGGTGCCGGGCGACCGGCTGCCGTTGTTCCTGCCCTACTCCTTCATCTCGGGGCTGAACCGGATGGTTGGTGGCCTGGTCTTCGGCACCACCCTGGAGATGTACGACCCGCGGGTCCGCGGCGTGCGCAATCTGGCCGGCTGGCTGCGCACCACCCGGCCGGCCGGCATCGTGGCCACGCCGGCGCTGATCCGGACCGTGTTCGGCTGCCTCGAGCCGGACGAGGTGCTCGACGACCTGCGGTTCGTCATGTCGGTCGGCGAGGCGATCTACGCCCGCGACGTCGCGCTGGCCCGCCGTCACCTGCCGCCGACCGCGGCGTTCCTGGTCTCCTACGGGGCCTCGGAGCTCGGCACGGCGACCTGCGCCCCGATCTGGTCGGACGAGGACCTGCCCGACGGCGTGATGCCGGCCGGGCGGCCGGTGGTCGACGTCGCGGTGCGGGTGATCTCACCGGACGGCGTCGAGCTGTCACCCGGACAGACGGGTGAGATCGTCGTGGCGGGCCACTTCATCACGGGAGGCTACTGGCGGGCGCCGGCGGCGAGCGCCGCGCGGTTCGGCGTCGGCCCGGACGGCACGCCCACCTACCGCACCGGCGACCTCGGCCGCCTCGATGCCGGTGGCCAGCTGCGGGTCGTCGGCCGCAACGACGCGGCCGTGAAGATCCGCGGGTACCTCGTCGAGCCGATCGAGATCGAGTCCGCCCTGCTCGCGACCTCGGACGTGCTCGAGGCCGTCGTCGTGGCCGACCGGAGCACCGAGCGCACCCGCCTGGTCGCCTACGTCGTCCCCGCGTCCGGCGCCCGGGTCTCGCCGGCCTCGATCAGACGCCTGCTGCGGGCCAAGCTGCCGTCCTACATGGTGCCGGCCGTCGTCATGCTGGTCTCCGCGCTGCCGAGGACCGACCGCAGCAAGGTGGACCGCCTGCACCTGCCCCCCGCCCCCACCGGCCCGAGATCCGACCAGAACCCGCCGCGCGACCAGTGGGAGGAGGCCGTCGCCGGCGTGTGGGCCGCCGCCCTGCACCTCGACGACGTCGGCATCCACGACGACTTCGTCGAACTCGGCGGGGACTCCCTCATCGCCGAGGAGCTGCTCAGCAGGATCGCCGACGAACTCGGCGTCGACCTGCCCACCTCCACCGTCGCCGACGCCCCCACCGTCGCCGAGTTCACCGTCCGCCTGCGCAACACCGGTACCGACGTGCTGCGGCACCCCACCGTCGTCCCGCTGCGCACCACCGGCGACGGCCCGCCCCTGTTCTGCTTCTGCGGCGCCGGCGGCCTGGCCATCGGCATGCTCGGCTTCGCCCGCCACTTCGACGGCGAGCGTCCCGTCTACGGCATCCAGGCCCACGGCCTGGAATACCGCGGCCTGCCCGACTGGTCCATCCTTGCCGCCGCCCGCCGCCACGCCCGCACCCTGCGCCTGCTCCAACCCGCCGGCCCCTACCACCTCGCCGGGCACTCCTTCGGTGGGCTCGTCGCCTTCGAGACCGCACGGCTGCTCACCGAGGCCGGCGGCCACGTCGAGGTGCTGATCCTCATCGACAGCTTCCCGCCCGACCCGTCCGGCGGCGTCTTCGCGGGCGGGGTGCTGCCCTCCGCGCTGCCAGGGGCCCCGGCCATGGCCTCGCCTCCGGCCATGCCCTCGCCTCCGGGTATGCCCTCGCCTCCGGGTATGCCTTCGCCTCCGGGTATGACCTCGCCTTTGGCCGCGACCTCGCCCCCGGGCACGACGCCGCCTCCGGGCGCAGCCGCGGACCGGGTCGGGGGATCGGCCACGGGCCCGGCGCGCGGCGTGGGGGCTGCCGCGCGGGTCGCCGCCCGGGCCCTGCTCGGCCGGGCCTGGCGCGCGGCCCAGCTTCCGATGGCCGGTGTCGTCCAGTTCAGGGGCATGAACCAGTACGACGTCTTCTACGACCAGTCCCGGGTGCTCACCAGGTTGTACCGGCCGAGGCCCTGGAACGGGCGGGCGCTGGTCTACACGGCGACCGCGTCGCCGGCGCACCGTCGGGATGTCTGGCGCGCGCTGCTGACCGGCGAGGCGGTCTACCGGACCGTGGGCGGCGACCACGACACCGTGCTACGCGAACCCGTCGTCAGCGAGATCGCCGCCGACATCCGGGCGGTCCTCGCCGGCCGCACCAGCCCCCGCAGGGCCTGACCCGCCCCCGCAGGGACTGACCGGTCCTGACCGGTCCCCGGAGGGCCTGACCGGCCGCCGCGTGGGTGCTTCCTGGCGTGATGCCGGCCGGGCGGCCGGTGGACCGACTGACCATCTCGGCGGCGGGGAGGACCGCGCTGCCGTGACCCGCCGACAGCGAAGGGTCCGTATTCGTGAGGGTGCAGGACGCAGTCAACGTCGAGGACGTCCGGAGGCTGGCGCGCCGCCGGCTTCCCCGGGTGGTCTTCGACGCCCTGGCGGGCGGCGCCGGCGACGAGGTGTCGCTGCGGCGCAACCGTACGGCGTTCGACCGCATCGAGTTCCGTCCGCGGCCGCTCGCCGACGTCGCGACGCGGGACCTCTCGACGACCGTGTTCGGTGAACGGCTGTCGATGCCGATCATGCTGGCGCCCACGGGCGCGAGCCGCCTCGCCCGTTCCTCCGCGGAGCTCGCCGTGGCGCGGGCCGCGGCGCGGGCGGACGTCGTGTACATGCAGAGCACCGTGGCGGCCTTCCCGCTCGAGGACGTCGCCGCCGCCTCGGCCGGCACGCTGTGGTACCAGCTCTACCTGCCCCCCGACCGCGCCGAGCTCGGCGACCTCCTCCGGCGGATCGCGGCGGCCGGGTACCGGGCGCTGGCCATCACCATCGACACCCCGGTCCTGGGTAACCGGGAGCGCGACACGCGCAACCGGCTCATGAACCGGCCGCCGCATCCCCGGACGCTGCTGCAGGGCGCGGGCAAGCCGGCGTGGGCAGCCGACTTCGTCCGCGGCAAAGTCGACTACCTGCGCGGCCAGCTCGGCGCCGGCCGTGCCGCCAGTCCGGCCGGTGCGGCCAGTCCGACCCCCCTGAGCCTCGACCAGACCCGGGCGACGATCACGTCGTCGTCGGACTGCATCACCTGGTCGGACGTCGAGCGGATCCGGTCGTTGTGGGAGGGCCCGCTGCTTCTCAAGGGTCTGATGCGTGGGGACGAGTGCGACCGGCTCGTCGAGCTGGGCGTCGACGGGGTCGTCGTCTCGAACCACGGCGGTCGGCAGCTCGACGGCGTCCCCGCGACCATCGACATCCTGCCGGAGGTGGTCGACGCGGCGGCGGGCCGGCTCGCGGTGTTCCTCGACGGAGGTGTCCGGCGCGGCAACGACGTGGCCAAGGCGCTCGCCCTCGGCGCCGCGGGTGTCTTCGTGGGACGGCCCTATCTGTACGGCCTGGCCGCGGGCGGTGAGGCCGGCGTCCTGCGGGTGATCGAGCTGCTGCGCGCGGAGTTCGACCGCGCGATGGCCCTGCTCGGCGCCGCGACCGTGGCGGACCTCGACCGAAGCCTCGTTTCGGGTGCGCGCATCCCCGCCATCCCGTCACCGTCGACGCCGTAGGCCCGGCCTGCTCGACCGGCCGAGTGCGGCCGCCTCCGCCCATGCGCTATCCCTCCAGGTAGGCGAGGACGGCGAGGACGCGGCGGTTGTCGTCCTCGGACGGTTGCAGGCCGAGTTTGGTGAAGATGCTGGCCGTGTGCTTCCCGACGGCCCTTTCGGTGATCACCAGGCTGGCTCCGATCGCGGCATTCGAGCGGCCCTGGGCCATGTGGGCGAGCACCTCGCGTTCCCGCGGGCTGAGTCGGTCCAGCGGCCGGCGGCGACTGTCGAGCAGCTTCGCCACGACGCTCGGGTCGAGCGCCGTGCCGCCGTCGGCGACGCGCCGTACCGCCGCGATGAACTGCCCGACGTCGGAGACCCGGTCCTTGAGCAGGTAGCCGATTCCACCAAGCCCGTCGGCCAGCAGCTCCCGGGCGTAGAGCTGCTCGACGTACTGGGACAGGACGAGCACCGGCAGGCCGGGAACCTGCTGGCGGGCGGCGAGCACCGCCCGCAGCCCCTCGTCGGAGTAGCCGGGTGGCAGGCGGACGTCGACCACCGCGACGTCCGGGCGCAGCGCGACGAGATCCCGGATGAGCTGGGGACCGTTGTCGACCGCCGCGACGACCTCGAAGTCGTGCGCCTGGAACAGCCGGATGAGCCCGTCGCGCAGCAGGGTCAGGTCCTCGGCGAGCACGATCCGCATCCGGCTCACGGCAGGCGGCTCACGGCAGGCGGCCCGGACCGTGGGGCACGGTGATCGTGATGACGGTGGGCCCGCCCGCCGGGCTGTCGAGGTCGAGCCGGCCGTCGAAGGTCTCGAGCCGGCGCATGACGCCGCGCAGCCCCAGCCCTGCCGCGGGGTCGGCGCCCCCGATCCCGTTGTCGGTGACGACGATCCTCAGGACGGCCCCGTCGTGGCGCAGGGTGACCCCGCCGGCCGTGGCCCGGCTGTGCTTGACGGCGTTGGCGAGACACTCGGCGGTCGCGAGGTAGGCGGCCGACTGCACCGCCGCAGGCAGCGCCGCCGGGGCATCGCCGTCGACGGTCACCGGCAGCGCGAGGTCCAGGGCGAGGGCCCGCAGACCGCCGGCGAGGCCGCGGTCGGCGAGCACCGCGGGGTGGATGCTGTGCATGACGGTGCGCAGGTCGGCCAGGGCGCTGACCGCGGTGGACCGGGCCTCGCTCAGCAGTTGCGCGGTCGCGTCGGGGTCCGCCCGGATCAGGTCCTGCGCCATGCCGAGGCTGAGCGCGAGCGAGACCATGCGCGCCTGGGCGCCGTCATGGAGGTCCCGTTCGACCCGGGCGAGTTCGGCGGCCTGCCCGTCGAGGGCCCGGCGGCGGGTGTGCGTCAGGATGTCGACCCGTCTGGTGAGCTCCTTCTCCCGGCCGTCCGGGCGGCGGCTGACCACCCAGGCGTGCACGCCGAAGAGGATCGACCACGCTGTGGTGCTCCACAGCGGCCAGAAGTACCCACCCCCGGAGAGCGCCCACACCGTCAGATCGACCGGCACGAGGAGCACCAGCACCGCTCGTCCGGCCGCCAGCCGCCGGCGGCGGCCCGGCGGCCGGCGAAGCGTCCAGCCCGCCAAGCAGGCCGGCGAGGGCGGCAACGTAGGTGGAGCCGCCGAGGTCGAGTGCCCACCGGGAGAACAGCGCCAGCCACACCACCGACTGGAACAGGTATCCCGTCATCGAACGGCGTCCCAGGGCGGCCACGTCGTGCACACAGCTCCAGGCCCGATCCGAGCGCACGCGCCGCGGCTGGGCCAGTCGCGCCGCCAGCAGGCCGAACAGGGCCACGTAGCCGGGGCCGGCGTACTCGCCCGTGACCGCGTGGAGCCACGACATGCGGTGCACTGTACCTGCGTCGACATGCGCGATACCGGCCGAAACGAAGGCGTACGGCAGCGCGCCGGCGATGGCGATACCGAGGCCGACGCAGGCGACCCGACGCAGCAGCGTCCGGTGCGCGGCAGGGTCCTCGAGGATGCGCCGCCGTGCCGCCCAGATGCCCAGCCAGACGATGACGAGGAAGGGAATCACGGTCGCGGTGTGGACGGGCCATTCGGCGAGCCGGTCGAGGACCGAGCGCCCGTAGGACGACGCCGCCAGCGACGGGTCGGCCGAGTTGGTCAGTGTCGCCTGCCCCCGCTGCCAGCGCAGGACGACCGCCAGCGCGACGGCCGCGGCCTCGAGCGTCTGGATTCCCCAGAGCCAGAGCACGAGCCGGTGGAAACGGTCGCCTCGATGGAGCATGAAAAGGGTCGCGAGGATGCCGACGATTCCGTAGGCGCCGAGGAAGTCGCCGAAGTAGAGCAGCGTCGCATGCACGAAGCCGAAGCCGATGAGGCAGGCGTTGCGGCGCAGCAGGACACGCCGCCCGCCGTCGCGGTCGGTCGCCCGGCGGCGGGCGAGTTGGACGAGGCTGTAACCGAACATGACCGCGAAGACCGGGTACGCCCGGTTGTTCACCAGCGTGATCATCAGGAAGTTCACGACGCGCTCCGCGCCGCGGGGCGTGCCGTCAATGCCGGGCCGGCCGGCGAAGGCGCAGTTCCCGGCGTTGGCGAGCGCGATGAACAGCAGCATCGCGCCGCGGGCCAGGTCGGGGGCCAGCGCGCGCTGCACGAGGTGCACAGGTCCGGGCGAGGATGCCGGCGCGGGAAGTGGCTGCGTCATGACCCTCAGACTCGCGGCGCCCGGCCACCGCCACGAGGGGCCTGGACACCCTCTTCGATCGGGGGCCTGCACCCTCCCCAGCTCGCCTGACGCCGCCATGTCCGCCGCCCATGGCTCCGGGGAATCGTGTGACAGGCGGGGCCGTGGCGCTCATGATGATCGTCGTATGCCCGCCATGCGAGCCGAGTGAGGGCCGACGACCGAGTAACCGCGGCAGGTCGGTGACGAGCGTCGACACGTGTGCGTGGGCTCGGCCGCGATGACGCTGGGAGGCCAGGTTGCCTGACCACGGTGACGAGCACGCCAGGTGGATCACCGGCTGGTTGGAACGTGAGGTGGGCGGGAAGGTCGTCCGCATCGAGCGGCAGGCGCGCTGGCGCCCGGCCTGGTGGGTCGATGTCGAACGCGACGGCGAGCTGGTGCCGTTATACGTGCGGGGCGAGCGGGTCGACTCGCCGTCGGCGTTCCCGCTCGCGCACGAGATGCGTTTCCAGTCGGTCCTGCAGGACCAGGGCATTCCGGTGCCGGCCGTCCACGGCTGGTCGGAGGAGCCGCGGGCATATGTGATGGCGCGCGTCGAGGGACGCGACTCCTTCGAGGGCGTGCCGGCCGACGAGCGCCGCCGGGCGATGGAGGACTACATCGACATCCTCGTCCGGTTGCATGCGCTCGACCTGGCGCCGTTCGTGGCGGCGGGCGTCGTGCGGGCCGGTGCCGGTGAGGATCCCGGTGCGGTGGGCCTGCGGCACTTCGAGGAGTCCGCCTACCGGAAGTTGAAGAAGCGACCCGATCCCTTCCAGGAATTCGTGCTGGGCTGGCTGTCGCGGCATCGCCCCGACTCACGCGGCCGCGAGTCGGCCATCGTCTGGGATGCCGGCCAGCTCCTGCATTCCGGCGGGCGCATCACCGCGCTGCTTGACCTGGAGTTCGGCCATGTCGGCGACCCCATGCAGGATCTCGGCGGGATGTGGGTGCGCAGCCCGTTCGTGGCCCTCGGCGACCTCGCCCCCCTGATGCGCCGCTACGAGGAGCGCAGCGGCACCGCGGTGGACCTCCAGGCCGTCCATTACCACTACATTCTGTGGGCGCTGTCGAACCAGCTCGAGTTCCACTCCGTGCTCGCCGATCCGGTGCCCGGCACGGACTACATGCTCAATCTGCACTGGTGCATCGAGACCAATCTGATGGCGCTCGAAGGAATCGCCACCGTCGTCGGGGTCGAGCTGGCGCAGGTGGCCGAGCCCGGGCCGGTCGGGTCGGCTTACGGGCCGGCGCACCAGCACCTGACCCGCTCACTCGAGGGGCAGGACCTCGGCGCCGGCGCGCAGCGCTACCACAACCGCATGTCGGTGCGGCTCGCCCGACACCTGCAGCGGATCGACGAGATCGGGGCGGCGGTCGTCGACGCGGACCTCGACGACACCGCCGCCCTGGTGGGCCGACGCCCGCGGTCGTGGGTGGACGGCGAGCGGGCGCTGGAGGACTTCGTCCTCGCCGACGACGGCCGCCACGACGCCGAGCTCGTCGCGCTGTTCCACCGTCGCCTGCACCGGGCCCGCATGCTCAACGGCCCGGCGGGCTCGTGGATCACACAGCACCGCGACGTCGCGCAGCCCAGCCTGTGAGCGGGGCGGGGGTTTCGCGGATCAGGGGGTGAGCTCCTTGCCGCACAGATTCGGTGCCACCACGTCGAACGCGCTGCCCTTGGCGTTGGCCTGGACGAAGGCGTAGCAGGTGGTCGGCTTGCCGAGGCCGGTCCTGATGTTGATCGGACTGATCAGGCCGCCGGCGTCGTAGCGCGTCACGGATCGCAGCGCGGTGATGAAGCCGTCTCGGGTGGGGCAGGCGCCGGCGAGTTCCAGGCCGCGGATGAACATGTCCGCCTCGATGTAGGAGGTCACGGCGAGGTCCTGCTCCGGCTGGCTGATCTGGGGCGAGTAGCGGGTCATCGCCGTGGTGTAGGCGGCCAGGGCCGGGCCGCCGGACTCGAAGGGCCGGTAGAAGACGGGGACGCTCAGTCCCGCCAGCCGGGGGCCGTAGGTGCGCAGCAGCCGGCGGTCGTAGCCGCTCGCGGACAGGACGACCTTCGGGCTTCGGCCCGCGGCGCGCAGCGCGTCGAGGATCGCGACGAGAGCGTCCGGCTGGACCACGCTGATGACGGTGTCCGGATCGAGGGCGGCGATCCGCTGGGCGACCGACTGCGGGCTGTCCGCGCCCGGGGTGTAGTTCAGCGTGTCGAGGACCTGCACACCGGCGGCGTCCACGCTGCGCCCGTATCTCGCCGCCGCGTCCGAGACGCCGGTCGACAGCGCGGTCTGCACCACGACCGCTCGGCTGCCGCCCTGGGAGCGCACGTACTGCCCGTAGGTGTCGGTGGGAGCGGCGCTGACGTACGAGAAGGCGAACATGTTCTGGTATTTCGACCAGACCTGCTCGGCGGCCAGGCCGGTCACCGGGACATTCCGGTCCGCCAGGTACTGCGCACTACCGCTCGCGGCGAGGGTCGCCTCGATGATGCCGAAGACATGCTGGCCGTCGACGAGATCGCGGGCGGCGGTCTCGTTCGTGGCGGCCGCGCCCTGGTCGTCCCGCCAGGTGTAGGTGATGGTGCGGCCGCGGACACCGCCGGTGGAATTCGCCACGCCCAGGCGGGCGTCGATCCCGGAACGGACGGCGCCGAAGGCGCTCGCGACCGCTCCCGTGTCGGGGTAGAGGACGCCGAGGTTGACGTGGTCGGCCGTCACCCCCGGGGTGTCGCAGGTGGACGCCGAGGCCACACCGGAGGTTGAGCAACCACCGGCACCGGCGACCACCAGAAGTAACATGGCGCTCACCGCCAGAGGTCTCGAATGGCGGCACGTGAACATGGGACTCCCTGGCACGGAGGTGGGTGGCAGCGCGCTAATCGGGCGGCAGGACGGCACATCCGCCGGCGAGGTGGAGTTGCCGCCGGCGAGGCGGAATAAGCGTCCGTGCATTCGATCCTGCACTGATCAACATTGTGGAGCTGATCAGTGCGGCAACACTACCGAGGCCGGCATCCGCGGCCAATGACTGGCTGGCATATTCGTTATTGTCGCGAATGTCCCGATGTGCGCAATCACGTGGTGTTGGGCGGAACCGGGCCAGGCCGCCCGCCCGGCGGGTTACGCCTTGCGGGCGATGCCGCCGTACACGCTGACGTCGGCGTCGGTGAGATCGGCGTGGACGGGGTCCGGGAGCCAGCGGTGGACGAGGTCGACGCCGGGGGAAAGCAGTTCCAGGTCGAGGAACAGGCGCTGCACCTCGGCGCGGCTGCGGAGCTGGTTGGGGATGCGGCGATTGCGGTACGCCGACGCCGACGCCTCGAAGGCGGGATCGAAGTCGGCGGTGGCGTGGGTGAGGGCCAGGTAGCTGCCCGCGGGCAGCGCGTCGAGCAGCGTGCGAAGAATGTCGAGCGGGGAGTCGGAGTCGGGGATGAACGGGAAGATCGAGATGAGTGAGAGGGCGACCGGCCGGGTCAGGTCGAGGGTCTCGGTCAGCTCGGGGGAGTCGAGGATGAGGCCCGGGTTGCGCAGGTCCGCGTCGAGGTAGGCGGTGCGGCCCGCGGGGCTGCTGGTCAGCAGGGCGCGGGCGTGGGCGAGCACGATCGGATCGTTGTCGACATAGACGACCCGGGTGTCCGGGGCGATCTCCTGAACCACCTCGTGCAGGTTGGGCGAGGTGGGGATGCCGGTGCCGATGTCGAGGAACTGGCGGATCCCGCGGTCGCCGGCGAGGAAGCGGGTCGCGCGGATCATGAAGGCGCGGTTGTGTCGGGCGACGTTGCGGGCGTTCGGATAGGTGGCCAGCACCTGTTCCGCGGCCTGCCGGTCGGCCGGGAAGTTGTCCTTCCCGCCCAGGTAGTAGTCGTACATCCGGGCGGAATGCGCCTCGTCGATCTTCAGGTCGGCCGGCTGGGGCTCGTCGGCGAGGGAGGTCCACCACTGCCCGCCGGGGGCGTTTCCTGCAGCCGCTTCGGTCACCGCAACCTGCCCCTCAAAGTCGGACGATCCCGCCCTAATCACCCTAGCCGCAGCGGCCTCGGTGGGTCCACGAGTCGGCGGAAGGTCAACGCTGTTCACTGCGTGGCTGGAGAGTGGTACGGTGCCGCCGTGACCATCATTTCCGCTCGCCGCGCTAACACCATTATCGGCGTCGGACCACCGTTACCCGGCTCTGCGAGCAGTACGGACGGCCGCCGCGCGGACGGTCCGTCTCCCGTTCCGACCGGATCGCCTTGCGACGCCATTCTTCGGCCCGCCGCCGGTCGTCCTCCGCGGTTTGTGGGAGGACCCGTGCGGCCGTCCGACGCCGATATCGAATCAGCCGGCGTCGCCGTGCGTCCGGCGATTTTCCGGCGCGTGCACACGCGTATTGTCCGCTCGGCCGGTTCTTCGTGCCCGACGTGTCGGGTCGCCGTTGCGGCGTCACTACCCGCGTGATGAGAGGAGACGAATGGTGACCACGGACGGGCACATCCTGACAGACGGCGCAGCGGCCGGAGTGGACGTGGCCCGCACCCGTCCCGCGCTGCTGGCGATCGAGCCCACCTTCGGCGCCGGCGTGCTCTGCCCGGCTGTCCACGCGGCGCTGGCCCGACTCGACCTCGGGCTCGACGACGTCGCGGTCGTGAACCTGGTGACCCGCGCCGCGCTGTTGGGACCGACGTCGGCCGACGTGGTGGTGGCGACCTTCTACAACGTCAACCCCCGGCTGGTCGCCAGCATCATTCCGGCCGTGTGGCGCAAGGCGTCACCCGAGGCCATCCTTGCGGCGCAACAGGAGGCGTTCGCGCCGGTGCTCGCCGCGGCGCTCGCGCCGATCGACCCGGCCGAGCTCGGCGAGCTGGCCGAACTCGCGCGCACGGCCGGGCAGGCC
>NZ_JAMQQF010000170.1 GCF_023716945.1 Frankia sp. AiPs1
AACATCGGAGATATTTTAAGGGGGTTTGCCGGACGATTTTATTGGGGGGGGGGGGGGGGGGGGGGGGGGGGCGGTGCGGTCCGGACCGGAGTCCGAGCCGCACCGCCCGACCATAGCGGAACTGTCGTCGCCGTGTTGGCTAGCCCATCCTTGGAGCGGATGACAGAGCAGGACAGCCAACTGCGGATGGGCATTGGCCGGAGCCATAGTGATCGTTCATGCGCCTGCCGAACCGGCCGGTCGGCATCGTGCGGCGAGCGAAATCAATCGCATGGCTCCTCGGCTCTCTGGTCCTCCCTTCTGGTGGTCTCGCCTATTTCCTTTCCGGATGGTTCCGGTCAAGAACTATCGCGACCACGCTTCCCACCATTATGCCGATAGGAATTCCAAAAACCAGGCTCGAGACTTCATGGTCGATGGCAAAGTCAATTGCCGGTAGCGCGATGGCGGTCACCAGTCCCGCCGTGAGTGCGCGACGATTATGCAGGACGCGTCCCAGTATCTGCCGCTGCCGACGGTCCCGAAAGTAGGTCACGACCGCGAATGCAATTGCCCCAAGAGGCAGAATCAGTGGACCGACGATACTAGGCACGAACTTCCCTTCAGCGACAGTGACTGTCGCGGTAGAGGCCGACCGAACGCGGTGTTTTGATCTTCAAGCAGTTTCCGTGATTCTCCGCGATCGCGGCTTCCGCGGAAAGGAGGCCCAGTGATGCGGCAAATATCACGTTAAAGGGTGGGGGGAGAGCGCCGGAGACCGCCGCGGCACCACCGAGTCCGTACGCTATGTCCCGTGTCTCCCTTCGATTGAAGTAGATCGTGCAGGAGATATAGCCGCAGTTCCGATACCACTGGCCGGATGGATCCGAGTTGTAGGTGGGACCATCCCCTGCGTAGCTGTACAGGTTGCTCTGTTGGAGGCTTAGCTGGTTCGCCGGATCGGTCTGGGTGAAGCGGGCAAGGCTTGGGTCGTAGTAGCGGTAGTCGAGCTTGTACAGTCGGCTCGCTGCGTCGTAAAAGCCGCCGGTGTAGAGGAAGGGGTTTACGTGATTGGTGTCGGTGTTGTAGGTGACGACGCCGAACGGATCATAGTTGAAGTTGGCTTCTCGACTGCCGGTGGGGCTGAGCATCCGAATCACCGAACCCTGCCCGTCGGTGAGCAGGTAGTGACTGGTGTAGCTCGACGAGGTGCCGACGCGAAGACCAAGCAGGCGTCCGTCAGGTGTGCGGGTGGCATACGTGCTGGCACTGCTGGTCGTGAAGGCGCTTACCCCAAGGTCGGAGTTCAGGAAGGACGTGCTGCCGGAGGACAGCCGGCTGTGGTTGTCCGGGCCGGAGTATGCAGCGCTAGTGCCGCCGATCGAGGTCGGCTGGCTGCGGTCGTTGTAGCTCGTGGCCCGCGACACCGCACTCGGCGCCGAAGTTTCGTTGCCGGCTGCGTCGAAGGTGACGCTGCCGCCGACAGTGCCGCCGCCGCTGATCGAGGTGAGCTGGTTGTCGTTGTCGTAGGCGGCGGTGTAGTCGAACCCGGAGCCCGCCGTGCAGCTGGTGGCACCGGTGTAGGTGTGAAGCAGGTTTCCGGCGTTGTCGTAGCAGTAGTGGGTGTCGACGACGGTGGCCCCGCCGACCGTGTTGGTGATGTTAGCGCGGGCGGTTGAGGTTATCGTAGCTGTACGCCGTGGTGTGGGTACTGCCGTCGGTGCCCGAGTCGGCGACCTGGGAGACGAGCTCCCCGTCGCTGCTGCTGACACCGGACGTGTAGGTGTAGGAGAGGTTGAACATCGATCCGGAGCCACCGGCCGCCGCTCCCGCGACCGCCGCCGGGCGTTGGGATGCGTCGTAGCTGACGGTCTGCGTGTTTCCGCCCGGGTAGTAGATGAGCGTCGGGTGCCCGTTGTTGTCGTTCCGGATGAGGATGCAGTGGCTGGACGCTGGCGGGTAGGTCGGGGTGCTCAGGTTGTACCCTGAGCACGACCCGCCTGGCTCCGTTGCGGAGGTTAGGCGGTCGGCGTTGTCGTAGCCGTAGCCGACCGTGCCACCAGGGTCTGCGTAGCTGGTCAGGCTCGACGCCGCATCGTATCCGTAGGTGATGGTGCCTTCCCCGGCGACGGCGCCGGAGGCGACGCTCTGGCTGGTGCGGCGGGCCAGAGTGTCGTAGGTGTAGTCGACCTCTCGGGTTGTTCCGCCGGTCGTGTTCAGCTCCTTCTCGGCAGTCAGGTTGCCGTCGTCATCGTAGGTATAGCTGGTGGCGGTCCCACCGTCGTAGGTGGTCTTGATGGTTCGGTTATCGCTATCGTAGGTATAGGTTGTGTGCTTGCCGTTACCATCTGTCCTGGACGTGAGGCGGGACAGGCTGTCGTAGCCGAAGCTGGTCGCGGCCTGCGGGGACGGCGGGGTCATCGACGTCAGGTCACCGGTGGTGTTGTAGGCATATAGAGTGCCATGGTTGTTTCCATCGGTGGTCTGGCACGGTTCGCCGGGTTTCGCCCCGCAGGACAGCGGACTGCCACCGGTGGGTGGGGTGTCGCCCTGGTAGGAGATGACCGTCGCGACGCCGGAGGTGCCGCCGGTGGTGTCCTGGCTTTTGGTCAGGTTCCCGGGGCCTTCGTAGGTCAGGGTCTGCTTCTTGCCCTGAGGGTCGGTCACCGACGACGGCAGGTACAGCGGGTTCGCTGTCGTCCCGGTCGTCGGGTACGTCGTGTTCTGGGTCGCGCCGGTCGGGGCAACGACCGACGTCGGGTTGTAACTGGTGTCGTAGCCGTAGGTGGTGGTGTGCCCTGAGCCGAGGGCATCTGTGGCCGAGGTCTGGTCGTCGTTGGGGTTGTATGTTGCCTGGGTGGTGTGGCTGAGCGCGTCGGTGGTGGACAGGACACGGTCGGCAGTGTCGTAGGTGTAGGTCGTGACATGCCCGTTTGGGTCGGTCACGTCTGTGGACGCGGTGAAGTTCCCTGTGCTGCCGGTAAACCCGTGGTAGGTGAACGTCGTCGTCGGGCCGGTCCCGGCGCTGACGTTCGTTACCTGGATGATCGAGGTGACCCGGTTCGAACTGTCATAGGAGATCTTGACGATGTGCCCGGCCGGAGTGGTGATCTGGGTCGGGCGGTGGTTTCCGTCGTAGCTGTACGTCGTGTGCTTGCCGTTGAGATCGGAAGCGTCGATCAGATCGGCGTTGTTCTGGTAGGTGTAGGCGGTGGACCGGCTGGAGGTGTCGGACAGGCCGGTGTTCAGATAAGAGTGGTTGACCGTGATCGTTCGCCCGGCGGCGTCGGTGATCGAGTTCAGGTACGGGAACCCGTCCCCGGAGAAGATCGTGGACGAGTAGGAGAACGTCTGGGTGTTGCCGTTGCGGTCCGCGATCGAGGTGAGCATTCCATCGGAGCCGCGGAACGACATCGTCAGGCCGGAAGCATGGTATTTGATCGTGACTGCGTTGCCGGTGCCGACAGTGCCATCCGCATCCAGCGTGAGGGTGGTGAACGTGCCGGATGTGCCGGTGCCGCCGTAGTTCTTCAGCAGGTAGGCACGGCCGGTCGGAGCCAGATAGTGGATGTAGCCGTCGGTGCCGTAGTAGGCCCGGACATCGTGGCCGGTGTCCAGTGTCCAGCCGTAGCCGAGGCTACCGGCGGTGTAGGAGCGGGTGGAGTTGTACACTCGGGAGATCGACAGGGCCGGGCTCGGCCCGGCGAGGGCGTACTCCTTGCTGGTCAGGACAAGGTCACCGGAGCCGACGTTGACCCTGGCCTGCTGGCGGTCGGTGAGGGTGGTGTCGATGTAGGTGTTGGCATCGTTGATCCCGGCGCGGGGGTCCCAGACGACGCTGAGCTGAGGCTTCATCCCGGAGGATGCGTTCTGGGATCCGAACGAGTTGGTCTGGGAGCCGTTCTCCGATGTTGCTCTGACGATGATTCCGTTGTTGTCCTGCGCGCCGGTGGCCCAATCACTGACAAGCTGCTGCAGCCCCCAGTAGTAGGGGCCGAGATTGGAGCTGCCACCGACCGAGGTCACGGACTGCACGCCGGAATCGTAGTCTCCGCCAGCAGTGGTCCAGGAGTGGGTGCCGTCGTAGGTGTTCCACGTCGCCGACGACGTCCACGGCCGGGTCATCCTGTGGACCTCGACCTGCTGGAAGGAGGTGTTGTCCGCATAGACCTCGTTGAGCGTGAGAGTCGCCGCGTCGATCGCGGCGTCGCGCGGGAGAGTCAGCGCGAACTGGAACAGACCCCGATAGTGGTTGGCAGATCCGCCGGCCTCCACCGACGTGCCACCGCACTCGTTGGTGCTCGCCTCGCTACCTGAACCGAGTTGGCAGCTGATATTCCCGGTCGACCCGTCGTCCGTGTAGGTGTAGGTCGGGTCCACCGTCACCGGGAACACCCGTGCCGGATCTGCCAACCATGCCTTGTCGACGCTGATCTTCAGCGTCCACTTCGCTCCGGTCGCGGCGAGCGAGTACGACGCAGCCACGGACTGGCCGGTCGACTTCTTGCTCGCGTCGGCGAGCGTGGGCGCCGGAAGCACCCCGACAGTCGCGCCCTTCCCGTCAACGACGGCGATTGCACCGCCCGGCGTCAGCACCGGGTGCGTACCCGCCGGCACCGTCAGGTCGTAGGTGAACGTACTCGGGCTGTCCTTGCCCGCCAGGACCAGGTCTTCCTTCACGCCGGAGGCGGTGGTGCGCAGGTGCACATCTACGCCCGGCAACGCCTTCTTGTATGTCTCGGTGTCGCCCGACACCGCTCCGGCCGTGCTCGCCGCGCCACGCAGCTGGAAACTCACGGTCGAGGTACCCTTGCTGATCTGGATCGGGGCGGTCGACAGATCCGATGGCAGCGTCGCGATGACCGGGCCGGACGACGTCCGCACGGACTTCGAGCCAGCTGCCACGGGTTTAAGGGTGTTGTCGATCGGCTGCCAGGCGCCGGTCGGGTCCTTCCAGTTCATTGGAATGGACGAGAACACGCTTTTGTAGTGACGCCGACCGTCGGTCCCCTTCACCAGATAGGTGTCCGACCTTGCCGTGCGCCACGTCCGGATCTCTCCGTCGGATGCCACGGCAGGCGGCGACACCGACGCGAGAGGCTTGGTCACGCCGACGACCGGCGGCGGAATGACTGGTCGTGGGGCGGCCGCATCTGCTGCCGTCGGAACGATCGTCACAGCGACCGCAGCCGCCATCGTGACAATCAGACCACCGCTTACTGACCGTTGGTAGATGAGTTTTCGGAAACTGCGCAACCCGATATCTCCTATCGAGCAGAAGTTTCTCGCGCTCCCGAGGGAACCGGGGGCGCGCCGGATCACCGAAACTGGCAGAGCCCCGAAGACAACACCAGACAATCAAGATCAGTTGTGTGTCGGTTGTTTGAGTGGGAAGGGTCTCCGTTCGCCCCGTCGGGGGAGCGGCGAACACTCAGTGGTGCGCTCGGGTGTCCCCAGGCCGGTAATCGCGAGTATTTTGTGACTTTGGGTTACTGGCACTCGAAGCCGGGCATGGCGTCGATATCGGCGAACGGGGCTGCGGTGATCTGGGACACGCAGTGGTGTGTTACCTGGATGAAACATGGGTGGAGTGGCGCGGCAGAGCCGGCCGAGTGGTCCGGGCCAGACACATCCGGATCGACATCCGCCGGTGGGAAAAGAAGGGGTCGCCAAGGGACGAGCGGTATCGACGCCCGACTCCGCTTGCCGGGCCGAGACAGGCCGCTCGTCGGCCAGCGAAGATGGCGGGGTCCATACTTGCGCGATGGCAGCTGGGCGGGCCGCACCGGGGGAATCGACCGCCGGCCGATTCTGGTTTTCGAGTGCATTGATTGCGATCGGTTGGCAGTCAGCGTCGATCTGTCAGGCGGAACACCCGGACGAACTCACGTATGGGTCGCTGAGCTGCCGGTCGCCTTCGGTGCCGCTCGGCTGATGGTCGGGCGCGTCGGCGCTTCTGACGGCTCCAGCCCGCGCAGAATGTCGAGCGCGCGGCGCAGCTCGGCGTTCTCTCGGATCAGGCGCCGTATCTCGGCCTGCTGTCGGCGGGCGTTCATACGTTGACCATCGTTGACCGACTCGGCCTGGCGCACCCAGGTTCGAAGCGTCTCGGCGCTGATGGCGAGGGAGTTGGCGACGGCCTGGATCGCCGACCACTCGGATGGGTGATCGCGGTGGTCGCGCCGAACGCGGGCGACGGCGTCGGCCCGGAAGTGCGGCGGGTAGCGGGTGGGGCGTGGCATGACGGGCTCGCCTTTACGGATCGGCCTCTGAGCCTGGTGGCAGGCTCAGGGAGGCGGGGTGGACGGGGTGACAGGGCCCGAGGCGGCTGCCTCGTTCCTCGGGATGAGCGACACGACGAACAGCGAGCTGCTGGGCTCGACGGTGGGGATGTCCGCCGGATGGTCCGCATCGCCGTCGGTCGCGTTCGCCGGCGGCGTCGCGTCGATGGCACGGGACGAGGCGGGGCGCGCCGGGCCAGAACTCGAACTCGGAGTCGGAGTCGGAGTGATCGTGGCCGGCTTCGTGCCGGCAGGCTGGGCGCTGGACGTGGACGTGGACGTGGACGTGGACGCGGCCGGGGTGGGAGCGGGGGCGCCGGGCAGGCTTGAGGCGGGAGGAACGGACGGCGACAAGGCCACCCACGGCGTTGGTGGGGGTGCTGTCGGGGGGGTCGACGGCCGGGCGAGGGCGGGTGGCGAGGCCGCTGTCGGGCGAGGCGTGCTGGTTGCTTCGGATCCCGGGGCATATGCGGCGGTGGTGTAGCCGGCGGTCCAGGCGAGGACGGCGCGCACGTAACTGGCGGACGGGTTGTAGCTGAAGATCGCGGTGCGGAGCTGGGCGGGGACGGCCAGGTCGCGGTGGGAGCGGCAGAGATAGCCGGCGGCGGCGAGCGTGGCGTCGTCGATGTTGTGAGGGTCGGCGCGCTGGTCGCCGGAGTTGTCGCGGCCAGCCGTGCGCCAGGTGGTGGGGATGAACTGCATGGGGCCGACGGCGCGGTCGTAGATGGTGTCGTGGTCGAGGGTGCCGTGGTCGGTGTCGCGCACGAGGGCATAGCCGTGGCGGCCGTCCAACGGTGGGCCGAGGATGGGCGAGGTGATGGTGCCGTCGGGGGTGATGGGGCGGCCGACGGCGTGGCCGGACTCGATTTTGCCGATGCCGGCGAGAAGCTGCCAGGGCAGGTGACAGCCGGGATGCTCGGTGGCATTGCGGGTTGCGGCGTTGCGGTACGCGACCAGGACGCGGGTGGGGATCGCCCGGTCGCGGGCGGTCAGGGTGACGGTCGGGGTGGTGGAGCGGCCCGCCGCGGCGTCGGCGAGAGTGTGATCGTCGGGGAGTTCGGGTGCTGGTGCCGCGGTGGCGGTTGGTGCCGAGGTGATGGTTGGGGCCGAGGTGGGGTTGGTGGAGCTGGCGGGAATGAGCGGCGGGATGACGAGGGGCAACGGGTAGGTACGAGTGGAGGCCGGCGGGTGAACGGCCGGGATGGGCTCAAGGTTCTGGACGGGATTGGCGGGTCCCGGGCCGAGACAGAGGGCGACGAGTAGGCCGATCATGGGTAAGGAGGCGAGCCCGCCGGCCGTCTTCGGCCGTCGTCGGCGCCGTCGGACCGCCTGACCGGGCAGGGGGGTCGAGCGCGCCGGACCTGCCGGCTGGAACAGCGGCGCGCGCCTGGTCGGCGGCGTGAGCCGGGGCAGGGGGGGTAGCGCAGGCAAGGGAAGCGTGGGGTGGAGCGGGGATGGCTGCCGTGCCGCGCGGATCGAGGGCTGCGGGGCCGGCGGCCGGGAGGTGCGCCGGATCTGGGCGTCCGCGATGATGGCCCGGTGCCTGCCAGCCGGCTCGGCGATCCGATGCCGCCCGGCGTGCTCAGGAAGCCGACGATGGCGACTCATGGCGATTCACCCCCCGTGATGTGGAACACCTTCTTCGGCCTTTTCTCCGCGGGCGGCGACGCATTCCCAGGGGCCCTGGGAATGCGTCGGTCAGGAGCTGGGGAGAAGACCCCGGTGATGAGGAAAGAGGCGCACTCGAACTCGGCGCGCCGCGCTGCGCCGCGTCGGTGATGTTGGTGGGCCCGGTTGCGCTCGGGTCCGGGCTGGACTGTGCCAGAGACGGGGCCCGGTTGTCATCCGATCCGAAGAAAGAAGTCTCGGCTGCCCATGACGATCAGTCGCCATTTGGGTGAGCCGTGGACGGATGAAGGGGGCTCGGAGGGGGCTCCGGCGGGGTCCGCGCAGTGTGCGGATGTCCCGTCTGCGGCCCGGAGCTTACCGGTGCCTACTGCTAGCAAATCGGTCAAGTCGCCTGAAAAGCATCTCGGATGCTCGGCGTATGCCACCCTTAGTGGCAGATTGCTCACCGAAAGTATCTGGCCGTCTCGCTTGTTGGCTTCGTCCAGGCAAATGTTTCGTGTAGGTAAAACCCCACTGTATGTCGTGAATCACATTTCTTGCGCAGAGTAACCCACCTTGGGGTGATCTACGTGAATCATCCCGATTGGTAGGCGTTTCGTCGGGCTGGGGAGCGGAAAACCCGGGCAGTTGATCCGGATTGCGGCGCGTCTTGCTACGGAACGTTATGGCAACGGATTGCCAATGGGACGTGATGGTTGCCTTCCGCGCCGGCGCCGGCCATTTTGGGTGATCCGGCATGGTCCCCGTTCCCCTCGGGGGCCCTGCTTATGCCACCCACGGTTCTTCTTTTTTCGCCGGATCGGAGTTGATGCGATGGATGCGGTTCTTCTTGTGGTCCTGCTTGCGGTCTTGTTGCGCTGCTCGTTTCTGCCGTGCATTGCTGATGAGTTTGGTCCGGAGGATGGTCGCCGCGGTTTTGCGCCCGGCATGAGAAGGAGACTGGCCGTGGGGAACCGGCAGAGTTCCGCCGAGCACTGGTGGTGGGCGGTCCGGGGCGAGCCGCGCCGACGGCCCGCCATCCTGACTCCCTCGCGGATGGGCGGCGATCTGCTGGCCGCGCCGCGGCGCGGCGACAGGCGGTGGGGTCGGGCGCGGTGCCCGGGCTCACGCGCCAGGGCGAGCCGACGAGCGGGTCGCGGTGACGCTGCCTGGCGCGGCCGAGGGCGAAGAAGCAATGCCCGGCGGCGGGGCGCTCGGGCCGGGGATGGTGCGGGGCCGGTGCACCGGGTCAGAGTTCGGTGACGAAGGTGCTCACGATGGCCGGGGTGTCACTGGTGCCGAAGGCGCCGTTCGCGACGGCAGTCTGCGGTTCGCGGAAATTCCGGCAGGTCCACATCCGCGCGTCGGTGCCGACACCCTTCCACGCCGTGATGACGGTGTTGCCGACGTAGGCCGCCGAGGGGCCGGTGCTCGTTCCGCCCGGGGAGGGCCGTTGGGCCGACCAGCGGCCGTTCTGATACTCGGCGTGCCAGATTCCGGCGTCGTTGCCCGAGCCCTTCCAGACCAGGAAAAGCCCCTGCGGTGACGCGGCGAGCGCCGGGCCGTGGGTGGATCCGCCGGGAAACGGATGGGGTTGCGCCCAGGTGCGCCCGTCGTACGTCGTCCAGTAAAGCCCCTGATCGCCGCCGGATCCCTTCCACGCCATGTACAGCAGCCCGCCGTAGGAGGCGAGCGCCGGGCCGTGGGTGGACGAGGCCAGCCCGCCGGCGACCCGCTGCGGCCCGAGGTTCTCGGAGAACCAGATTGTCTGGTCGGGGCCGACCCCGCGCCACGCCATGACCGTGCGACCGTCGTGGAGGGCAAGCGCGGGCCGGTCTTCGGTGCGGGGGGCGTCCACCGGGGTCTGCTGGTCGGACCAGCCGTCGCCGTACCAGCCTGCGGTCCAGATCCGGCTGTCGTCGTCGGCGCCGCGCCACGCGGCGCGGGCGGTCATTCTCCCGTCGGACGCCGCCCCGATCCCACCCTTGTTGGTGCCGAAATACCGCACCTGCTGCTGGTCGCGCCAACTGCCGTCCGAATGTGCCCGGGACCAGAAAAGCCGTTGATCGGCGTTCTTGCCTTTCCAGATCAGCATCGGATCGCTCACCAGGACGCCCCCGTTCTCGGATTCCCCGGCCCGGTTGTCGTCTTGCCTCCGGGCAAGAAACGACGCCAGTCGCCGCGGTCGGATCGTCGACGGTGCCGATTCTAGCCGAATGAAGATCGGGGTGAACAGTCCTGGGGTGAACAGTCCTACGGATTAGGTCGGCGGTGTCGCCCAGGCGACGGAAATGGCGTGGCGGAAAGCGGAATGCGGATTCCGTAGGGTACCCCGGCGCGTTGTAGCTCGGAGCGGATCCGCCCCGCCCCGCCGCGTCGCCCGGCCGCGTCGCGCGGACGTCGGCGGCGTGGCCGGGCTACCGGTCCGGCCACGCCGGCCGGCCGCCGCCACGGTGATGGCTCCGGCGACGGTGACGGCTCCGGCCGTGGCGGTGGGTCCGGGCTATGGCGGTGGGTCCGGGTTACGGCGGTGGGTCCGGGTTACGGCGACGGGACCGGCGCCGGCGCAGGCGGGCCGACGTAGCGGGCCGAGGGGCGGATGATCTTGCTGTCTCGGGCCTGTTCGAGGATGTTCGCCGTCCAGCCGAGGGTGCGGGCGACGGCGAACGTCGGGGTGAACATGTCCCGCGCCAGCCCGCAGAGTTCCATCACGACCCCGGCGTAGAACTCGACGTTGGTGTGCAGCTCCCGGCCGGGCTTGAGCTCGGCCAGCAACTCCACCACCCGCCGCTCGACCTGGACGGCGAAGCCGACGAGATCGCCGCCGAAGTCCTCGGCGACGCCGCGCAGCAACCGCGACCGCGGGTCCTCCGTCCGGTAGACGGCGTGGCCGAAGCCCATGATCCGGTCACCGGCGAGGACGTGCTCCCGGATCCACGGGTCGATCCGCTCGGGGCTGCCGATCTCGTCGAGGGTGTCCAGCGCCCGGCTCGGCGCGCCGCCGTGCAGCGGCCCGGACAGCGCGCCGATCGCCCCGACCACGCAGGCCACCAGGTCCGCCCCGGTCGACGCGATCACGCGGGCGGTGAACGTCGAGGCGTTGAAGCCATGGTCGACCGTGCAGATCAGGTAGCGCTCGATCGCGCGCACCTGCGCCGCGGTCGGCTCCGCGCCGGTGACCATGTACAGGTAGTTGGCCGCGAACGGCAGATCGTCGCGGGGTGCCAACGGGGCGAGCCCGTGGGCCAGTCGGTGCAGCGCGGCGACGAGCGTCGGGGTCACCGCGCCGACGAACAGGGCGTCGTCGACGCGGGCCGCCTCGTCGATGTCGTACAGCGGGGCGGTGCCACGGGCGGCGCCGGCCAGCGACAGGGCGGTGCGCAGGCCGTCGAGCGGGCCCCCGGCCCCGCCGGCCCCCCCGGCAACCGCCCCGGGGCGCCCGCTCCCCCCACCAG
>NZ_JAMQQF010000171.1 GCF_023716945.1 Frankia sp. AiPs1
GGCGGACCCGGCCCGCCCGCGCCGGGTCCGCCCCGGTGCCCGCGCCGATCTCTGCCTGCTGCACCGCCCCCTGCGGGCGGCCCTGCGCGACCCGTCGGCCGCCCAGGTCCGCCAGACGATCATCGACGGCCTCCCGGTGTAAGGCTCCGGCCAGGACCCGCCCGAGCGCAGGTCAGCCGGTGTGAGTCCGTCCGGACGAGGCCGCCGGTGAGAGATTGCTTGCACGACGACCCCGTCGACGCCGCCGATGTGCACAGTGGCGGAATGGACCCCAGACGCGATCCCGAGCGGCTCAGCCTCGCCAGCTACCCGCTCAGTCACCCCGTCCAGGCGCGGTTCAGTGACCTCGACGGCAACGGCCATCTGAACAACGTGGCGCTGGCGTCGTTCTACGAGGACGCCCGCATCACGCTCGACTGGCGGATCTTCACCGACGGCAAGCCGGTGCCGTTCAAGGGCTTCACCTTCGTCGTCGCCAACATCTCCATTCACTACCTGGCCGAGGCGCACTATCCCGCGACGTACGTCGTGGGCTGCGGGGTCGGTCGGATCGGCAACACCTCGTTCGTGCACAGCGCGGGCCTGTTCCGCGACGGCGTCTGCCTCGGCCTGTGCGACAGCATCCTGGTCCACCTCGTCGACGGCACGCCGACGGTCATCCCGCCCCACCGCCGCGCGCAGATGGAGGCGCTGGCCTTCCCGGTGCGCGCGGGAGGCAGCGCGCCGACCGAGGCCGACGCCGAGGCCGTCGGGATCCCGGGCCAGCCGGCGCAGGCCGACTCCGGCCTGGTCAGCTCGGAGCCCGACCGCCGCTAGGCGCCTGTTTCCGCTCGCTGTCGTGACACGGACCCCCCGTGTCGACACCTTGATAATCAACGGTGTTGACGTCATCCGGTCCATATGATCTTCGGGAACGGCTCCGACCACCGGGCCGAGATCAGCCGTGCGAACCGGGGGTGAGCGGCCAGCCGGGCAGGTTGCGAACGACCATCCAGACCAGCGCCGCGCCGCCGAGCCCGTAGGCCAGCGGCGCGGGCAGGGGGGCGTACCGGTCGGCGCGCACCGCCCGGGCCTGGCGCAGCAGCAGGCCGGCGAGCAACGGGGCGCAGGCCAGTACGAACACGTTGTCGTGACCGGCCGCCGCCCACCGTCCATGCAGCACGTCGTACGTGGCCCGCAGGGTCCCGCAGGCCGGACAGTCCAGGCCGGTGACCCGGTGGATGGGGCAGCCGGGCATCGCCGTCGACGGGTCGTGCGGATCGTGGCCCGCCAGGTAGGTCAGGCCGGTGACGGCCGCCGCGACGACGCCCCACACCGCCGCGCGGCGCCAGCCCGATCCGGTCGCCGTCCGCCCGGACGCGCTCGGCGCAGTCGCGCTCGGCGCGGTCGCGGTCGCTGCGGTCGCCGTCGATCTGATTGCGGTCGGCCCGGTCGCCGTCGCTGCGGGCGGCTCAGTCACGCAACGGCCGGCCGTGCCGGTCGCGGACGTTGCCCGTCAGCATCATCACGCCGTCGATCAGCGACCAGACGCCCAGCCCGCCGCAGGTGAACAGCTGCGCCAGCGCGATGCCGGTGTTGCCGAGGTACCAGCGGCCGGCACCCGTCCAGCCGAGCAGGATCTGCAGCAGCCCGGCGGTCAGCTTCTGCTTGTCCGAGTAGGCCTCCCCGGTCATCGGGTGGCGGCCGAACGGGGCGGACGAATCGTAGGGCGCCGCACCGCCGTACCCCGGCGGGGGACCGTAGCCGGGCGGGGGACCGTAGCCGGGGGGCGGACCGTAGCCCACCTGCCCGAAGTATCCGGGCTGCCCCGGCTGTCCCGGGTATCCCGGCTGTCCCTGGTAGCCGGGTTGCCCCTGGTATCCCGACTGGTTGGAGTATCCCGGCTGGTTCGAGTAGCCGGGCTGTCCCTCATAGCCGGGCTGGCCGGGGAAGCCGGGGGGCGGCTCCGGGTAGCCGTCCGGGGCCGGGTAGCCCTGCTGGTTCGGGTAGCCCTGCTGGTAGCCGGGCTGGCCCTGGGCCTCGGCCTTCTGGTCGGGGTGCTCGGGCGGCCCCTGGTAGCCGTGCGGCTGGTCCTGCGGTTGCCATGGCGAGGTCATCTGTGCTCCCAGGGGGTACGGGTCCGGCTCCCCGGCCGGTCGCCGCGCCAGGCCCGTCCGGGGCGGCCGCCCGGATCGGCGGCTCGTCCGGGCATGCTTCGGCGCGGTGATTGCGGCGATGCTACCGAGGTCACCCCGGCGCGCGACCGCCGTGAGCCTGCCGTCCGCTGTCCGGTGCGCGACCTGCGGGCCGCCGCCCGCAGCCGCGCCCGCAGCCCGGCGCGGATCGCCTTCAGCTGGCGGCGGCCTGTGGGTCTTTCGTGGTCCCCAGATGGCCCGTCCGTGGTGGGTCCATCGGGTTGTCCTGTCGTCCGCGAGAGGTTCCCCGATCGGTCACCACCGGTTTCCGCGGTCCCGGCGCGGCGGGCTGACCTGCGGTTCTCCTTACCGATCGAGGGTCAACCCCGCCGACTCGTGACCTGTTTGTCGGCCTGTTTCGGATATCCGCGAGTGGCTGACCTGCGCGGCACCGGTCGGACGGGCCAACAATCCACGATCCCGTGGACAAGCGGCTCGATTTCCGTTACACGGTCCCCGGTTGTCTTCTACAGTTCAGCGCGGGTTCCCGAAGCCGTCGGCGTCGCAGGTGCGAGCCGGCGACGGCGGCCTCCCCGTCGTGGCCGCGCAACGGGCCGGCGGGAGCTCGGACCGAAAGGCGGGTGGCTGGCGATGCGACACGGGCACGGCGACGGCGCCGCCGGGGGACGGGCCGGCGCCGAGTTCGACCTGGCGGCGATGGAGATTCTGGAGCCGCTGGCCGAGAAGTACGGGCTTTTCCTTGCCAAACGGACCTGCTGGTATGTCCAGTTCCGGGGTGGCCGGCGAATGTTCGATGTCGCCTGCGATCCGTGGACGTCCTGGGCGCTCGGAGCCAGGGTCGGGATGTGGTCGGCCGAATCCGGGCCGGCCGTCGACGGCGTGCCGGCACCCCGCCCGCGCGCGCTCAGCGTTCAGGACATTCTGCACACGGTTTACGGAATGCGGGAGAACACCTGGCCGTGGATCGCGGCAACCCCGGCCGAACTGCGCGCGATCCTGCTGACCCTCGCCGGACTTGTCGACCGGTACTGCCGGGAGCTGTTACTCGACGACGAGGCCTTCGCCCGGGCCGAGGCCGAGGTCAACCGGGCGATCGCCGAGCGGGAGGCGTTCCTGCGCCAGTTCGAGGATCGCTGAGGGCGCCTGCCCGCCTGCCTACCCGCCTGCCTACCCGCCTGCCGGCGCGGCGTGCCCGGCCCGGCGGGTGCGGCTGCGGCTGAGCGCGCAGAACAGGGCCCTGATCCGGGACGGATGACCACCGAGGGTGGTCCGAACGTCCCCCGGGTAGGCAACCTCTGGCGGTCGTGAGATCGCCTGCGGACGGCGAGCATGACGAAGGAGAACCATCGAACGCCTGTGTTCGACTGTTCGACGGTGGAACGGGGCGTCGACCGTCAGGATCGTGAGACTTTCACGCAACTCCGGGAGAGGCCATGACCGTCCAGTATGTGCGGGATGCCCTGCCCGGCGCGGGGGCCGGCGACAGCCGCAACGCCGGTATCCCGTCGCCGCCCGGCACCTCGTCGGCCGGCACCTCCCCGCCGGGCACCGCCCCGGCCGGCACCACGTCACCAGGGTCGGCGTCACCAGGGTCGGCGTCACCAGGGTGGGCGTCACCGGAGTGCGCGTCGCCGGCAGCTTCGTCACCGGGATCGGCGTCGGCCCGAACCACGCCGGGCGGCACCACACCGGGCGGCGAGTCGGCGCCGGCCGGGCCGGCGTCCCTGGCCGGGGCGTCCTTGCCGCCTCGACTACCCGCCCCGCCGCTCGCCGAGCTCGCCGCCGCCGAGACCCGCGAGACGCACAGCGCCGTGCTGTACCTGACCGCCGACCGGGTCTACAAGCGTAAGAAGCCGGTCAACCTGGGGTTCCTCGACTTCTCCGAACGGAGGACCCGGGAGGCAGTGTGCCTGGCGGAGGTGGCGCTCAACCGCCGTCTCGCCCCCGACGTCTACCTCGGCGTCGCCGACCTGCGCGACGGCTCCGGCGAGGTGATCGACCATCTTGTCGTCATGCGGCGGATGCCGACCAGCCGCCGGCTGTCGACCCTGGTGCGCCGCGGCCACCTGCTCGGCCCGGTGCTGCGCTCGGTCGCCCGGGCGCTGGCGGTGTTCCATCAGCGGTGCGAGACCTCCCCGCTGATCGCCAGCGCGGGGGAGCGGGCCACCCTGGAGGACCTGTGGCGGGAGGGGATGGCCGGCATCGCCGCCTATCGTGGCACCCAGCTTGACGCCGCGGTCGTCGACGACATCGGCCGCCTGGCCCTGCGCTACCTCGCCGGCCGCGCCGAACTGCTCGCCGAACGCACCCGGGCCGGCTGGATCCGCGACGGGCACGGCGACCTGCTCGCCGACGACATCTTCTGCCTCGACGACGGCCCCCGCATCCTCGACTGCATCGAGTTCGACCCGCGGCTGCGCTTCGGCGACGTCCTCGGCGACGTCGCGTTCCTCGCCATGGACCTGGAGCGTCTCGGCGCCCCCGAGGAGGCCGCCGAGTTCCTGGAGGCCTACCGCGAGTTCAGCGGCGAGGTCCATCCCCGGTCACTGCAACACTTCTACGTGGCCTACCGGGCGTTCGTGCGGGCGAAGGTGGCCTGCATCCGCGGCGGGCAGGGGGATCCCGACGCCGCGGAGAACGCCCGCCGGCTGCTCGCCGTCGCCCACCGTCACCTGCGCGCCGGGCGCGTCCGCCTGGTCGTCGTCGGCGGGCTGCCCGGCACCGGCAAGACGACGCTGGCCAGCCGGCTGGCCGAGGTCGGCGACGGCTGGGTACTGCTGCGCTCCGACATCATCCGCCAGGAGCTCGTCGGCCAGCCACCCGCCGAGGCCCCGCCCCAGCAGACCGCCGAGGCCGCCGCACCGCCGGCCAGCGGCGCCGCGACGGGCTTCGACGCCCAGTTCGGCGTCGGCCGCTACGCCCCGGAGATCACCGACGCGACCTACGCCGAGATGCTGCGCCGGGCCCGGGCGGCGCTGTGCCGGGGGGAGAGCGTGGTGCTCGACGCCTCCTGGTCCAGCTCGAGCCACCGCGATGCCGCCGCCACGCTCGCCGCCGACGTCTGCGCGGACCTGGTGGAGCTGCTCTGCGTGACCGCGCCCGAGGTCGCCGCGGCGCGGATCGCCCGGCGCATGGCCGCCGGCCCCGACGCCTCCGAGGCCACGGTGGCCATCCACCGGGCGATGGCGGCGCGCGCCGACCCGTGGCCGTCCGCCGCGGTGATCCGCACCGCCGTCACCGTCGCCGAGGCGCTGCAGGCCGTCCAGAGCCACCTCGACTGACCTGCCGCCCCGCCCGGCAGGCCCCCCGCCCGGCAGGCCCCGTGCGGGCCCATGGGCGCGACGACGACCAATGACCAACGACGACGACCGACGCGCTGCGGCGCGTCGGTCGTCGTCGAGATGAGGGCGGGGGACGGGGGCGCCGGGCGGGGCCGCGCCCGGGCCGGGCGCTACTTCTCGATGCGGGTCGCGTAGACGGCGGCCTGGGTGCGGCTGGACAGCTCCAGCTTCTCCAGGATCGCCGAGACGTAGTTCTTGACCGTCTTCTCCGACAGGTGGATCCGCCCGGCGATCTGCCGGTTGGTCAGACCCTCCGCGATGAGGACGAGGATCTGGCGCTCCCGCTCACCCAGCGCCGCGAGCTTGCGGTCCTCCGCCGGGCCCTCCCGCAGCCGGGTCAGCACCCGCTGGGTGACCGCCGGGTCGAGTAGGGAACGGCCGGCGGCGATCGTGCGGATCGCCCCGACCAGGTCCGTGCCCTTGATCTGCTTGAGTAGGTAGCCGGCGGCCCCGGCCATGATCGCGGCGAACAGCGCGTCGTCGTCGTCGTAGGAGGTGAGGATCAGGCAGCCGATCTCGGGATGCGCCGAGCGCAGGTCGCGGCAGACGTCGATGCCGTTGCCGTCCTCCAGCCGCGCGTCGAGCACCGCCACGTTCGGTCTGGTGGCGGGAATCCGGCGCAGCGCCTCGGCCGCGGTGGACGCCTCGCCGACGACGTCGACGTCACCGGTCTCGGAGAGCATCTCCCGAATTCCCCGACGGACGATCTCGTGGTCATCCAGGAGGAAGACCCGTACGGTACTCACAGGGTGACGATACCGCCCGGTACGCGCGCCTCGGCCCGGATCGGGAGGTGACCCGGGCCGAAGGGGCCCGACGGTGTGCCCCGCCCTCGACGGCCCGCCGGGTCCCCGACGGGCTGCCGGGGCCTCGATGGTCTGCTGGGGCCTCGATGGCCCGCCGGGTCAGAGCCGGTCGACGGCGGTCACCCGGATCATCGCCACCCCGGCCTCGTCGGAGGCGGCGAGGTCGATCTGCGCGCTGATCCCCCAGTCGTGGTCGGCGGCCGGATCGTCGAAGATCTGCCGCGCCGTCCACACCCCGGGCCGCTCGTCGAGCAGCAGCAGCCCCGGCCCGCGGGCGTCCGGACCGGTGCCGATCTCGTCGTGCTCGTCGTAGTAGCCGGCCAGCGCCCGCTCCCAGCCCGCCGCGTCGAACACCGGGCCGTCCCCGACGGCCACCCCCGCCGCCGGGCCGTCGAGCTCGCCGAGCAGGTCGTAGCGGCGCAGCGCGGCCAGCTCCACCCGGCGGAACAGCGCATTACGGACCAGCACCCGAAACGCCCGGACGTTGCGCGTCACTGCCGGCGGCCGCTCGTCGCTGGCCACCCCGGCCCCGCCCGCCGCGGCCTCGGGATCGGGATTGCTCAGCTGCTCCCACTCGTCGAGCAGGCTGGAGTCGGTCTGGCGCACCAGCTCCCCGAGCCACTCGGTCAGATCGATGACCTCCTCGGTGCGCGCGTCCTCCGGCACCGTCTGGCGCAGCGCCTTGAAGGCGTCGGCGAGGTAGCGCAGCAGCAACCCCTCGGACCGGGCCAGCCCGTAGAACGCCACGTACTCGGCGAACGTCATCGCCCGCTCGTAGAGCTCCCGGGCCACCGACTTCGGCGCCAGCTCGTAGTCGTCGACCCACGGATGGCCCTGCCGGTACGTCGCGAACGCCGCGCCGAGCAG
The DNA here is from genome assembly GCF_023716945.1 of Frankia sp. AiPs1. GTDB lineage: Bacteria > Actinomycetota > Actinomycetes > Frankiales > Frankiaceae > Frankia. The sequence continues at coordinate 7,150 of NZ_JAMQQF010000171.1, forward strand.
CTCACCCAACGGCTGCGGGTAGGTGACCTCCTCCAGCAGCTCCATCCGCCGGTCGTACTCGACACCCTCGGCCTTCATCGCCGCCACCGCCTCGCCGCGCGCCTTGCTCAACTGCGCGTGCAGGACCTGGCGGGGGTTGTCCAACGTCGCCTCCAACACCGACAGCACGTCGAGGGCGTACGTCGGCGACGCCGGATCGAGCAGCTCCAGCGCCGCCAGCGCGAACGGTGACAGCGGCTGGTTCAGCGCGAAGTCGAGCTGCAGATCCCCGGTGATCCGCACGTTGCGGCCCAGCTCGTCGGGGGAGTCGAGCTTCTCCACCACCCCGGCGGCCAGCAGCGCCCGGTAGATCGCGATCGCCCGGTGGATCAGCCGGCGCTGCGTCGGTGCATCCGAATGGTTGTCGGTGAGCAGATGACGCATCGACGCGAACGCGTCCCCGGGCCGGTTGACCACGTTGAGCAGCATCGCGTGCGTCACCGTGAACTGCGACGTCAACGGCTCCGGTTCGGCGCCGACAAGCCGCTCGAACGTCGGCTCCCCGTAGCCGACGGTGCCCTCCGGCGGCTTCTTGCGTACCACCTTGCGCCGCTTCTTCGGATCGTCACCGGCCTTCGCCAACGCCCGCATGTTGTCCACCACATGATCGGGCGCCTGCACGACGACGTTGCCCACCGAGTCGTAGCCCGCCCGCCCCGCCCGCCCGGCGATCTGGTGGAACTCCCGCGCCGAGAGCAGCCGCACCCGCGTCCCGTCGTACTTCGACAACGCCGTGAACACCACCGTGCGGATCGGCACGTTGATCCCCACCCCGAGCGTGTCCGTCCCGCAGATGACCTTCAACAACCCCGCCTGGGCGAGTTGCTCCACCAGCCGGCGGTACTTCGGCAGCATCCCCGCGTGATGCACCCCGATGCCGTGGCGCACCAGCCGGGACAGCACCTTGCCGAACCCGGCCGCGAACCGGAAACTCCCGATCGTCGCCGCGATCTGATCCTTCTCCGCCCGCGACGACACGTTCACGCTCATCAGCGCCTGCGCCCGCTCCAACGCCTGCGCCTGGGTGAAGTGCACGACGTACACCGGCGCCTGATGCGTCTCCAGCAGCTCACCGATCGTCTCGTGCAACGGGGTCGTGACGAACCGGTAGAACAGCGGCACCGGCCGCTGCGCCGAGCGGACCACCGCCGTGGGCCGCCCGGTGCGCCGCGTCAGGTCCGCCTCGAACATCGACACGTCGCCGAGCGTCGCCGACATCAGCACGAACTGGGTGGCCGGCAACTCCAGCAGCGGCACCTGCCACGCCCACCCCCGCTCCGGATCGGCGTAGTAGTGAAACTCGTCCATGACGACCTGACCGACGGCGGCGGCCACCCCGTCGCGCAGCGCGATGTTCGCCAGCACCTCCGCCGTGCAACAGATGATCGGCGCCGTGTCGTTCACGGAGGCGTCGCCGGTCATCATCCCGACGTTCGCCGCCCCGAACATCGCACACAGCGCGAAGAACTTCTCCGACACCAGCGCCTTGATCGGCGCGGTGTAGAACGTCCGCCGACCCGCGGCCAGCGCCGCGAAGTGCGCCCCGGCCGCCACCAGACTCTTCCCCGACCCCGTCGGCGTCGCCAGAATGACGTTCGACCCGGACACGATCTCGATGAGCGCCTCGGACTGGGCGGGATAGAGCTCCAGGCCCTGCTGCCCAACCCAGGTGGTGAAGGCGTCATAGAGAGCGTCCGGATCCGGCTCGCCGGGTACATCGCCGGCGGCGCCGGTGACCGGATGCGGGGACGCGGGAAGGTGGTCGGTGAGTGTCATGGTCCCTCGATCGTGCCTGACGCGCGCCGCCGCCGACCGGCGGGCACACCCCCGTCTACTGTTGGGGCGGACCCGAACCGGTGTTCCGGTGGCCAGCACCCGTGACCCGGCTCGGCGAATCGACGAGGGTTGCCGGGTATCCGACGAACCTCGTGAGAGGAAATATGTGTCCTCCGAATCGATCGAATCGACATTTCAGCGTGTCGACGCGGGCCCGCCCGCCCGCCCCGACATCGCCCCCGACCTGAAGACCCCCCTCGAACAGATCCTGCTGCTGCTGTTCCTCGCCGTCCCCCTCCTCGCGGTGGCCCTGGCCGTGCCCGTGGCCTGGGGACACGGACTGGGCTGGCACGACGTCGTCATCACCGCGGTGATGTACCTGGTCTCCGGGTTCGGGATCACCGTCGGCTACCACCGCCTGTTCACCCACGGCTCCTTCAAGGCCAGCCGGCCCCTGCGCATCGGCCTCGCCCTCGCCGGCAGCCTCGCCGTCGAGATGAGCGTCACCGACTGGGTCGCCGCCCACCGCCGCCACCACAAGTACTCCGACGCCGCCGCCGATCCCCACTCACCCTGGCGCTTCGGCCGCAGCGCTCGCGGCGTGACCAAGGGCTTCCTGCACGCCCACGTCGGCTGGCTGTTCAACCGCCACCGCACCTGCCCGAAGCGGTTCTGCCCCGATCTGCTCGCCGACCGCGACGTCGCCGCCGTCGCCGCCGCGTTCCCCTGGTGCGTGGCCGCCTCGGTGCTGATCCCGCCGCTGGCCGGCGGGCTCTGGAGCATGTCGTGGTCCGGCGCGCTCACCGCCCTGTTCTGGGGCTCGCTGGTGCGCATCGCCCTGCTGCACCACGTCACGTTCTCCATCAACTCGATCTGCCACCTCATCGGCGAACGCCCCTTCACCACCCGCGACCAGTCCAGGAACGTCTGGTGGCTGGCCGTGCCGTCGCTGGGGGAGTCCTGGCACAACCTGCACCACGCCGACCCCACCAGCGCCCGCCATGGCGTCCTGCCCGGTCAGGTCGACCCGAGCGCCGCGCTCATCCGCTGGTTCGAACGCCTGGGCTGGGCCCGCGACGTGCGCTGGCCGACCGCCGAGCGCATCGCGGCCCGCCAGGCCCGTCCCGTCGAGCAGGCTCCCTGACGCGCCCGACCGTTCGCCCGGCCGAGCGTTCGCCGGCGCACCGTTCGCCCGGCCCACGCGGCCGGCCGGTTCGGCCAGCCGTTTCGCTTGGCCAATCCGATTCGCTTGGCCGTTTAGCTTGGCCGATTCGCGTGGCCGGAGTGCTCAGCCGGCCATCCGTACCTCGCCGCCGGGGGGCGCGGCCGATCCGCCAGGATCACTGTGCCCGCCGGCCCCCTCCCGGGAGCGGTACAGGATGCGCCCCGGCGGCTGCTCGCCCGCGACCAGCCAGTAACCCCGGTCGTGGCGCAGACCGACTCGCTGCGGGGGCTGGCAGACCCCGTTCACCCGGTGCGCGTCGAAACCGGTCGTGGCCCCCGCGAACGTGGCATGACAGGTCGGGCAGTGCGCCGCGGTCAGCGCCGTCCACCGGGCGTCGCACCCACCGCAGCCGAGCAGGATGGGACGTTCGTACTCGTTGTCCCGCCCCGCCATGAATCCGCCCTTCCCCCGTGGTACCCGCATCCCTCGTCGACGGGGATTCTTACCGCTCCACGTTTCCAACGGGGGCATTTCCGCTTTCCCGGTCACCATGACGGTCCATCTGACCACGGCACCGCCCGCCAGGCCAGGCTCGCCGGCCCGGCGACGCGTGCCAGCCCCCGGCCCCGGTTCAGCTGCCTGCTTCTGCCTCCCGGCCGTTCTGGCCCTCGGCTCCGGTGCCTCCCGGCTCCGGTGCCTCCCGGCCGCTCCGGCTCGCGGCGTCCCGGTGCCTCGGCGCGAGCCGGCGTGAACTGTCGGACCGGACGGTGAGAATCGAACGATGACGCCGGCCAGCCCGTCGCACCCGGCCCTGGAACCGCTCGCGTCGCTGTGGTCGGGGGAGTTCGTCCCCCGCCAGCCCCTGGCGCTCGTGGTCCTCCCGAAGGTCGGATTCGCCCTGGCCCACCACCCGTCCGCTGACCCGACACCCGCTCCTCCCGCCGGCGACGGCGGCGCGCACCCGCCTCGCCCGACCAGCACGCCCGTCACCCTGGTGGTGGCCGCACCCGAGCCGGGCGAGGCCGCTCGACTGGTCGCCGAGATCGAGCGGCGCTGCGCCCCGCGCTGGGTGTGGTGGTCGGCGTCGGCGGTGCCGCCGGCCGCGCAGGTGCGCCTCGCCGCCTGCTGGGATCTTGCC
>NZ_JAMQQF010000172.1 GCF_023716945.1 Frankia sp. AiPs1
GGCCTGGCCGCCGGCGGCATCCACCGCGGGTCCGGGCACCGGCAGCACCCGGGCGGCAACGACCCGCTCGGCGGCGCCCACGCCGCTCGGCGCGGAGATCCGGAATTCGGCCTCGAAGGTCTCGCCGCGTTCGACCGCCCCGCGCCACAACCGCCCGATCCGGTCCCGGTCCTCCGGATGCACCCCGGCCAGCCAGCCGCTGCCGGCCAGCGCCCCCGGCTGCTGGCCGGTGGCGGACCGCCAGCCGGGCAGGTCGACGTCGAGAGCGCCGTCGGCCGTCGCATGGAACACGTCCAGGCCGGCGGCGTCGGCGAGCCCGCGGTATCGCGCCTGCGCCCGCAACCGCTCCCGATCGGCGACATGCAGGCCGGTGACGTCCAGCGCGACGAAGGCAACCCCCACCGGACCAAGCTGCGGATCGCTCACCGGGAACCAGCTCGCCAGCCAGGTCAGCGGGTCTCCGGCCGGACCCGCGACCCCCACTTCCAGGTCCACCACGGCCTCGCCGGTACGCAGCACCCGGGCCAGCAGGGCGTCGAGTTCGGCATCGCTGTCACCGAGCACCTCGGACACGGTGCGGCCCAGGTGGTCCCGGGCGGACCGGCGGTCCCACCGGGTAAGTGCCTCGTTGACCCGGACGAACCGGCCGGCCCGGTCGAGCAGGGCGAGTCCGACCGGCGCCCGGACGAACAGCGCGTCCAACATCGCGTACGCCGCCACCGCAGGATCCACCCCGCCGCCACCCGCTGCCGGCGGCCCGCCGCGGGCAACGCTCAGCGGCCCGCGCTCCAGGGGGACGTCGCCGGAGCCTCGCCGCGGGCCGGTCCCGTCGATCACGTCGCGGGGCGTCGCCTCGCCGGCCGCCGCCGGATCGGCCCGCGGGACCAGTGGCCATCCCGCGGGCAGCACCGGAAGATCCCGGCCCCCGCCCCCCTGGGAGTCCTGGCCAGGCGCGGGAACGGGGCCAGGCACGGGAGCGGAACCAGGAGCGGAACCGGGCCCGGGTGCGGAACCGGGCACGGGCGCAGGGCCGGGCACGGGCGCAGGGCCAGGCGCGGGTCCCGTCGAGATCGGCCCCGTCGAGATCGGCCCGGTCGAGATCGGCCCGGTGTCCTGCGCACCGCTTCCGACGGGGCCCGTCGCCATGGACGCCGGCGGCCGCCGGGCACCCCGCTTCGGGCCGTACATCGGCACCAGCTCCGCCTGCCCGGGTGCCCCCGCCTCGGGAGTACCCATGGCCTCGATGGGCCCCCCGGAATCGGGCTGCGACACCCCGAAAGCGCCGGATGCGGGCCAGGCGGGCGGCTGCCCGGAGTACGGCGACGTCATGGGAGACGATTGTGGACGGTGTGACCATGTTGTGCCGAACCGCCCCGGACGGGGGGTCGGTCGACTACAGGCAGCGCCGGGGTCCAGAAACGCCGCGGTCCGGCGTCCGCCCTGGGTACGGACGGGCCGGTCACGACCTCCACCGACAGCACGGTGACCCGCCCGGTCGACACGATGACCGGGTCAAGAGTGAGATGAACCACCTCGGGAACGTCGTCGGCGAGCCGACCCACGCGCAGCACGAGATCCTCGAGCGCCGCGATGTCGACGGGAGTCGAACCGAGGTAGCCGAGCAGCAGCGGCGCCGCCCGCACCGAGCGGACCAGCCGGGCGGCGTCGACGTCGGTCAGCGGCAGGATGTGGTGGGCGCGATCACCGAGCAGCTCCGTCGCCGGGCCCGACAGGCCGAAGGAGACCAGCGGGCCGTACTGCGGATGCTCCTCGGAGCCGACGACGACCGACACCCCGACCGGCGCCATCCGCTGCACGACGATCGGCACCTCCGGCCCGAGCTGGGAGCGCAGCGACGTCCAGGCCGCGCGCACCGCGGCCGCGTCGGGCAGGTCGAGGCGCTGTCCGCGCAGGTCCGGCCGGTGCCGATAGGGGCGTGACCGGGCTTTGACGGCCACCGGGTATCCGAGCCGCGCAGCCGCCTCGACGGCGCGCCGCGGCGAGGTGACGAGCTCCGCCGGCTGCACCGTGATGCCGTAGCAGTCCAACAGCGCGGCGGCCCGCTCCTCGGGTAGCCGACCGGCCAGGCCGGCGATCAGCGCGCGGGCCTCGTCGGTCCGCACGGCCGTCACCGGCTCGGTGCCGGTGGGACGCGACCGCCACTGCGCGTAGCCGACGACGCGGCGCAGTGCGGTCACCGCGGCCTCCGGGGACGAGTAGGCCGGGATGCCGGCGAGCTCGCTCGGCATGTCGACGCCCTGCACGGAGGCCAGGACCGGCACGGTGATGCGCTCGGCCGCCTCGACCGCGCCGGCGGCGACCGGGCCCCGCGCCGAGGGCGGCAGGCGGGCCAGCGTCACGATGAGTGCGTCGGCCCGCTGCGCCGCGGCGAGCAACGCGGCCGTGAACGTTGCCGAACCGCTGCCCGCGGGCAGCAGGACCTCCTCGGCGATCAGGCCGGCGGCATCGGCGGCGTGCGCGGTGAGCCGGACCAGCGCCCGGGAGTCACCGATCACCGCGACCCGGTTTCCCGTGGGCAGCGGCTGCGAGGTGAGCAGCAGTGCCACGTCGAACGCCTGCGAGATGCGGTCCACGCCGATGACGCCGGCCTGCCGCAGCAGGGCGTCGTCGAGGGTCGAGCGGCCGGAGTAGACGGTCACGATCGGCTTGCGCCGGCCGAGACGACGCGCCAGCCGAGCGAACTTGCGCGGGTTGCCGAACGTCTCCAGGTGCATGATCACCGCGTCGGTCTCCGGGTCCTCCTCCCAGTACTGGAGCAGGTCGTTGCCGCTGACATCGGCCCGGTCCCCCGCCGAGACGAACACCGACAGCCCGACCCCCCGCGCGGCGGCCGCCTGCAGGATCGCCCCGCCGAACGGTCCGGACTGCGAATAGCAGCCGACCCGCCCGGCCGGCGGCATCTGCGGCACCATCGACGCGTTCAGGCCCCCGGCCGGGTTCTGGATGCCCATGCTGGCCGGGCCCACGACGCGCATCCCGTCGGCCCGCGCCTCGGCGGCCAGGGCGGCGTCGGCGGCGTCGTCCCGCTGGTCGGTGAACACGACCAGGCCCCACACGCCGGCCCGCCCGCACGCGGCGACGACCCCGGGCACCTCGGCCGGCGGCACGCACACGACGGCCAGGTCGATCGGGCGGGGCACCTGCTCGATGCCGCCGTAGGCACGGATCGAGCCGACCGCGGTGCCGGCCGCCGCGGCGGCCGGGTTGACCGGGTAGACCGGCCCGTCGAAGCCGCCGGCGAGCAGGTGGCGCAGCACCGAGTTGCCCACCGAGCCCGCGGCCCGCCCGGCGCCGATGACGGCGATCGACCGGGGATGCAGCAGCCGGCCGATGGAGGCCGCCTCCGCGCGGTGCTCGCGGGCGCGCATCACCGTCACCGACTGCTCGGTGGGGGTGATCTCGAACGACAGCCGGACCGCGCCGGAGTCCCAGGCCCGGGCGACGGTGTAACCGGCGTCGAGGAAGACGCGGATCATCTGCCGGTTCTCGCCGAGCACGTCGGCGTCGAAGCGGCGGATCCCACGGTCCCAGGCCGCGGCGGCGAGGTGCTCCAGCAGCACCGAGCCGAAACCCCGGCCCTGCTGGGCGTCCTCCACCAGGAAGGCCACCTCCGCCTCGGTCGGCCGGGCCGCAGCGCCCTCCCAGTGCGCCAACGCGACAAGGTCGTCGCCGATCATGGCGACGATGGCGCCGCGCAGGCGCTGGTCCACCACGGTCATCCGGTGGATGTCGGCATCGCTCAGCGCCCGGCGGGCGGTGAAGAAGCGGAAGTAGATCGACTGCGGGGACAACCGGGTCCAGAACGCCCGCAGCAACGGGCCGTCGGTCGGCAGGATCGGCCGGATGTGGGCCGTGCCGCCGTCGGTGAGGATGACGTCGGCCTCCCACTCCGCCGGGTACGCCAGCGGCGTCTCATCCCCGGCCGGGGACGGCAGCGGCGCGGCGCTCACCGGTCCACGGTCGGGTCGAGGCCGTGCAGGGGCAGGACCTCGCGCCGGGTGGCGGCGACCGCACGGTCCAGCGGATCGTCGGGGTCGCCCTCGCCGGCGTCCCAGGGCCGGTATCGGACGCTCACCCCGTCGCCGAGGGTCCGGGGCATCCCCGCCGTGGCCCCGACGGAGTTCTGGCCGGTGACGGCCCGCACCCGCTGCGGGGCCTCGGCGCGCCACTGCGCCGGCAGCGCGGTGCCGGGCTCGAGGGGGTGGTGGGCGGCGACCGCCAGCAGTTGCGTCCACGCCCGCGGCACCACCGCGTCCAGCGCGTAGCCGCCGCCGCCGCAGGCCAGCCAGCGGCCGTCGCACAGCTCGTGGGACAGCGCGTGCAAGGCCTCGTAGGAGGCCCGCTGCCCGTCGACGGAGAGTTCCAGATCGGCCAGCGGGTCGAGGGCGTGGGTGTCGCAGCCGTGCTGGGTCACCAGCACCTGCGGCCGAAACGACCGCAGCAGCACCGGGACGACGCCGGAGAAGGCCCGCAGCCAGCCGGCGTCACCGGTGAACGCGGGCAGCGCGACGTTCACCGCGCTGCCCGCGGCGCCGGGCGCGCCGACCTCGTCGGGGAAGCCGGTGCCGGGGAACAGCGTCCGCCCGGTCTGGTGCAGCGAGATCGTGAGCACCCGCGGGTCGTCGTAGAACGCCGTCTGCACCCCGTCGCCGTGGTGCACGTCCACGTCGACGTAGGCGATCCGGGTCGCCCCGGCGGCGAGCAGCCAGGCGATCGCGATCGCGGGATCGTTGTAGATGCAGAAGCCGCTGGCCATCCCCGGCATCGCGTGGTGCAGGCCACCGGCGATCGACACGGCGTGACGCGCCGGGCCTCCCCACACCGCCCGGGCGGCCTCGAGCGTCCCACCGGTGATCAGGGCGGCGGCCTCGTGCATCCGCTGGAAGACCGGGTTGTCCGCGGTGCCGAGGCCGAACAGGGCGGCCATCCGGGCCCGGGTGGGGTCGGGCGCGGCGCGAACCGCGTTGAGGTACAGCGGATCGTGAACGAGTTCGATCAGCTCGTCGGGGGCCAGGGTCGGGGTGGCGATCCGCAGCCCCGGCGCGTCGAGCACGCCCAGACTCTCGGCGAGGTCCATCGTCAGGCCCAGCCGGACGGGGTGCAGCGGATGCTGCGGCCCGAAGTCGTAGCCGGCCATGGCCGGATCCCACGCCAGGATGGTCGGTTCGACCGCCGACGGCAGGGTGCCGCCGGACCGCTGTGTTCCGCCCGGCACCGTCACCCCTCGACGGTAGCCCGAACGGGTCCTGCGCCGGTAGCGGTGGTGACGGGCTCGACCGACCGGCGGCGGATCGGGGTTCGCCGTAGATCCGCGGCAAATGCCCTAGGGTCAGTGCCCGTGGCAGCAGACGGACCCGTGGCAGCAGACGGAACGGCACCGCAGCGTCCGGTGCCGGCGGGCGCGGAGCATCCCGCGGCCGCCGGCTCGACCCGGGTGCGACCCGGCACGCCGCTGTGGGAACCCTCCGCGCGGCGGATCGAGCAGGCGGCGGTGACGAACTACCGCGGCTGGCTCGCCGCCGAACGCGGGGTGGACCTCGGCGACGAGGCGGCCCTGTGGGAATGGTCGGTCAGCGAGCTCGGCCCCTTCTGGGAGTCGATCTGGGACTTCTGCGCCGTCGAGGGCGAGCGCGGCGACGGTCCCGCCCTCGCCGATGGCAGGATGCCGGGTGCCGTGTGGTTCCCCGGCGCCCGGGTCAACTACGCCGAGAACGCGCTCACCCGGCGGGGTGCCGCGCCGGCGGTGATTGCCGTGCGGGAGGACGGCGCGACCGCGGTGGTCTCCTGGGACGAGCTGCGCCGCCAGGTCGCCCGGGCCGCGGTCGGCCTGCGCGCCCTCGGGGTCGGCGAAGGCGACCGCGTCTGCGCCGTGCTGCCGAACACCGTCTACGCGACGGTGGCGATGCTTGCGACCGCCAGCGTCGGCGCGGTGTGGTCGTCATGCTCGCCCGAGCTTGGCGCCACCGCCCTCGCCGCCCGTTTCGTCCAGATCGCCCCGAAGGTACTCATCGGCATCGACGGCTACACCTATCGCGGCCAGCGGTACGACACCATCGCGGCACTCGCCGCGCTGGCCGCCGACCTGCCCGGACTCGCCGCGACCGTGATCGTCCCCTACCTGGCACCGGACGCCTTCGCCCGGGCTCGCGGCGCGGGGCTGCCGGGCCTGCTCACCTGGGACGAACTCATGGCGGCGGAGAACGCCGAACTCGCGTTCACCCGGGTCGCCTTCGACGCGCCGCTGTGGATCCTCTACTCCTCCGGCACGACGGGGCCGCCCAAGGCGATCGTGCACGGGCACGGCGGCATTCTGCTGGAACACCTCAAGGCCCTGGCGCTGCATCTCGACCTCGGCCCCGACGACCGGTACTGCTGGTTCACCACGACCGGCTGGATGATGTGGAACTACCTCGTCTCCGGCCTGCTGGTCGGCGCGACGATCGTGCTCTACGACGGCGCCCCCGGCTACCCGGCGCTCGGCACCCTGTTCGGCCTGGCCGAGGCGTTGGAGGTGACGTGTCTCGGCACCTCCGCGGCCTACCTGCAGTCCTGCCGGGATGCGGGTCTCGTCCCCCGCGAACATGCCGATCTGTCCCTGTTGCGCACCATCGGGTCAACCGGGTCACCGCTGTCCGCCGCCGCCTACGCCTGGGTGTACGACGCGGTCAGCCCGCAGGTGATGTTGTCGTCGATCAGCGGCGGCACCGACGTCTGCACGGCGCTGCTGGCCGGCCTGCCGACCATGCCGGTACGCGCCGGGGAGATCGGCTCGCGGGCGCTGGGCTGCGCCGTGGCGGCCTTCGACGCCGACGGCAAGGAGATCGTCGACGAGGTCGGTGAGCTCGTCGTGACCGCGCCGATGCCCTCGATGCCGCTGCGCCTGTGGGGTGATCCCGACGGCAGCCGGCTGCATGACAGCTACTACGCGGCCTACCCCGGGGTCTGGCGCCACGGCGACTGGGTGCGGATCACGGCCGACGGCGCCGTCGTCGTCGAGGGGCGTTCGGACGCCACCCTCAACCGCGGCGGGATCAGGATCGGCACCGGCGAGCTCTACGGCGTCGTCGAGCAGCTTGCCGAGGTCACCGACAGCCTCGCGGTGGACACCTCGGACGCCCCCGGCGGCGGCGGGCTGCTGCTGTTCGTCGCCCTCGCCGAGCCGGGCCTCACGGCGCAGCTCGCGCAGCGGATCCGGCAGGCGATACGCACCGAGCTCAGCCCGCGGCACGTCCCGGACCGGATCCTCGAGATCGCCGCGGTGCCGCGGACGCACACCGGCAAGAAACTGGAGATCCCGGTCAAGCGGCTGCTCGCCGGTGCGGCGCTGGCCGACGTGGTGAGCCTGGACGCGGTCGCCAACCCGCAGGCGCTGTTGGCCATCGCGGCCACCGCCGACCATGCCCGAGCAGCCACCGCCGACCAGGCCGTCGAGGCGCCTGCCGCCACACCGCACGACTGACCGACCGCACTGCGCGACGACGGCGCTCCCCGCCGACAGTAAAGCCGGATCTTCGCTGGTCCCAGCGAAGATCCGGCTTCCATCGAACACACGGGCACACCGTCACCGGCGTGCCGTGCCCCCCAGGGGGGATGCCACCCGTGGCCCTGTGCACGCCCGCCGTGCCGACGGTCCCTGGCCGCGAGCGATCAGTCGAGAAACTCCCGCAGCCGGCCGGCGACGGCGGGCTTGCGCAGCTCGCGCAGCGTGTCCCGCTCGATCTGCCGGATCCGCTCCCGGGTGAGTCCGAGGCGGTTACCCACCTCGGCGAGGGTGTGCTGCTTGCCGTCGGCGAGGCCGAAGCGCAGCCGCATCACCTCCCGCTCACGCGGGTTGAGGCCACCGAGCACGTTCTCGATCTCGTCCTGCATCGCGCCGTACGAGGCGGCGTCGGCGGGAGAGGTCGCGTCCGAGTCCTCGATGAAGTCGCCGAGCACGGAGTCGCCGTCGTCGCCGACGGAGGTCTCCAGGCTCACCGTGTCCTGCGCGTAGCGGCGCAGCTCGACGACCTGCTCGATCGGCATGTCCAGCTCGAGGGCGAGCTCCTCGTCGGTCGGCTCGCGGCCGAGCGTCGAGACGAGCTGGCGCTGCAACCGGGTGATCTTGTTGATCTGCTCGACCACGTGGACCGGGATCCGGATGGTCCGGGCCTGGTCGGCCAGCGCTCGGCCGATGGCCTGGCGGATCCACCAGGTCGCGTAGGTCGAGAACTTGTAACCCTTGGCGTAGTCGAACTTCTCCACCGCGCGGATGAGCCCGAGGTTGCCCTCCTGGACCAGGTCCAGCAGGGTCATCCCGCGGCCGCTGTACTTCTTGGCGACGGAGACGACCAGGCGCAGGTTCGCCGAGACGAGCTGCTGCTTGGCGGCGTGGCCGTCCTTCACAAGCAGACCCAGGTCACGGCGGAGGTCCGCGGGCAGGTCGGGGTCGGACTCCACCTTGTGCTCGGCGAAGAGACCGGCCTCGACCCGCTTGGAGAGCTCGACCTCCTGCGCGGCGTTGAGCAGCGGCACCTTCCCGATCTCGCGCAGGTACATGCGCACGAGGTCGGCGGTGCCGGCGTGCTCGGCGGTGGAGCGGGTGGCGGCGGTGACTTCGTCGGTCGTCTCCTCCTCTTCGAGGAGTTCGACGCCGGCGGCGCTCAGCTTGGCGATGAGCGCGGGCAGCAGCTCGAGGCCGATGTCCGCGGACTCGAGCGCGTCACGCAGCTCAGAACGGCTGATCTCGCCGGACTCGCGACCGCGCGCGATGACCTCGGCGACGGCACTCACATCGAGTTCGTCGCCGTCATCGGGAACGGCGGCCAGCGAGCGGCTGGTGGCGGTACGGGCAGAGGCAGCGGACCGGCGAGTGCGCCGCGGGCTACGCGGGCGGTTCTCGTCGGTGCGCTCGGCAAGTTCCAGGGCAGGCAGCGTCATCAGTGGCAAATCCGATGGTCGGTGCGGGTGGGACGTCTGTTTCCGTGCACGTGGGAGGTAACGAACGAAGTCGCGGAACCATTCCCCGTGCAGGCGCACCCGGACATCAGCGATCGCCGGGCCTACCGGCAGTGTAGACCCATGCCCTCGAGACGCTGAACTCGCTGTCGCGAAGACTACCTGGCAGATCCCATGGTGTGGCGCGTTCCGCGAACTATCTTGACCTTCTCGCGTGGCGAGACCCCCGTCGAGAGCCCGGATCCTGAACGATGTGTGCGCACACGCTCACCGGAAGTGAGGATTTTCGAGGGGCTGCCGTCCGCACCACATTTTCCGTCCAGTACCGCCATCGGGCGGCGTCCGTCATCCGACAATCCCGACAGTGCCGCCGCGTCTCCCCGATGCCTCCCCGATGCCCCCCGATGCCGCCCCGAGACCCCCTCGAGAACTGACTCGGCAGCGTGCCTCAGGCTCGGATCCGGCCGGATCGGCATACCCGCGCCACCCACTCGGGCGGCATCCGGCGGTCTCCGGTCTCAGGTTGCCGACCGCGAGTCGTGGGTCGCGGGTCGCATCAGGTCGGCCGCGGGGCGGCAACGAGGTTTTCGTTAGGCAGACCACACCAGAGGCGCCCTCCACCTGTGCACAGCGTGTGACGGCTACTCTCACACGATGTCCGTCCCCAGCCTCCCGGCAGAGCTGGCGGCGTTGCGCGAGACCGCGGTCTCCGTGCTGCGCGGCAACGACCTCGGCGACATCACCCGACCGTCGCCGACGCTGTATCCACACCAGTGGCTGTGGGACTCCTGCTTCATCGCGATCGGGCTGCGCCACCTCGACCCGCAGCGCGCCGCCGCCGAGATCCTCTCCCTGCTGCGCGGGCAGTGGCCGAACGGCATGATTCCGCACGTGATCTTCGCGGAGACCACCGACTTCTACCACGCGGGTCCGCAGCGCTGGCGCTGCGACCGGGTGACGACCACCGCCGGCGGCGCGCAGAGCACCGGCGTCACGCAGCCGCCCATGATCGCCGAGGCCGCGGTCCGGGTCGGCGCGATGATGTCCGACTCCGAACGCGGGGAGTTCTACCGCCGGCTGTTCCCCGGGCTGTTGCGCTTTCACCAGTGGCTCTACGACGAGCGCGACCCGGACGACGACGGCCTGGTGTCCCTGGTCCACTCCTGGGAGTCCGGGATGGACAACACCCCGACCTGGATGGAGATCACCAGGCCGGTGGCGCCGCTGGGCGTGCGGGCGCTGCGGCGCGTCAACGGCGACGACGCCCTGGACGCGCTGCGCCGCGATGCCAAGGAGGTCCCCTCGGATGAGCGGCTCACCTCGGGGGACCTGTTCACGCTGTACCGGATCGTGCGCGAGCTGCGCCGGGCGCACTACAACTTCCGCGAAATTCGGCGGACCATCGTCCCCCTCGTGCAGGACGTGGCGTTCAACGCGATCCTGGTCCGCGCCAACGAGCACCTGAGCACCATCGCCACCGAGATCGGCGAGGTCATCCCGGCCAGGCTGCGCCGGTCGGCGCGCCGTACCCGGGAGGCGATGGGAGAGCTCGTCGTCGACGGCGTCTACTACAGCCGCGACTTTCGGACCCGGACCCTGCTGCGCCAGGAGACGATCGGCGGCCTGCTGCCGCTCTATGCCGGCGTCGTACCCGAGGATCGCGTCGACGAGATGGTCAAGACGCTCACCTCGCCGCGCTACTGGTCGCGCTTCGGCGTCGCGAGCGTTCCCCTGGACGACCCGAACTTCCTGCCCCGCTGCTACTGGCAGGGCCCGCTCTGGGTCAACATGAACTGGCTGATCGCCGACGGGCTGGAGCGCTACGGCCGGCTTGACGCCGCCGAGGACCTGCGCCGCAACACGGTCGACGTGATAGCCGCTTCCGGGGCGATGTACGAGTACTACTCGCCGCTCGACGGCTCCGGCGCCGGCAGCAACCGGTTCTCCTGGACCGCTGCACTGCTCATCGACCTGCTCGAAGTCGAGCGCTGACCCGGCCGGGAAGACCCTCCCGGCCGGGCCGCGGACCCTGGCGGCTAGCTCAACTGCAGCCGCTGGTGGAGCCGCACTGCTCGCAGACGTAGCAGCTCCCCGCCGGGCGCATCGTCACCCCGCAGGTGAAGCACAGCGGGGCGTCGACGACCGTCTGGGCGACCAGCGACTCGCCGGCAGGCGCCAGCCGCAGCTCCCGGGCGACGTGCGCGGGCCCGTGCCCGACGGCCACGCCGTTGCTGCCCGGCCCCGGCC
>NZ_JAMQQF010000173.1 GCF_023716945.1 Frankia sp. AiPs1
GGCGAGGGCGGCACGGGCGGCGAACGGGTCGACGGCGTGCCGCAGGCCGCGCAACGCCGCCGGGGACAGCCGCAGCCGGCACGACCAGCGCAGCAGGGAACGGGCGAACTCGTCGCTACCCGCCCGCCACCAGGCGGCGAGGTCGAAGTCGTCCGGCCGATCGAACGTCTCCGCCCGCAGGGTGGCCGCGGAAATCCGCCCGACCCGGTAGCTGCGGAGGTCGCCCCGGTGGCGGCCCGCCAGGTACCAGGTGCCCGCCTTGCAGACCAGCCCGAGCGGATCGACGCGGCGCGCCACGCTTCGCTCCGCCTCCTCGTCCACCGCCCGCTCGCCCTGGTCGGTCGAACCGGCGGCTGCCGTGTCATCGCCGGGGCGGGTGTAGCGCAGGTCGACGGGGCGGGCGTAGCGCAGGTCGACGCGTCGGCCGGCCCACACCGCCTCGGCGAGCGTGGCCAGGTGCGGCACGGCCTCCTCGCGGTGGAACCATCCCGGCGCGTCGAGAAGAAACCGCTGGCGGACCTGCCCCGCCTGGACGCGGGGCCGCGGTGGAAGCGTCGCCAGGACCTTCGTGCGCGCGGCCGCGGCGATCCCGGCGAGCCCCAGCCCGCCGAGCACCTCCGGCCCGGCGCCGATCAGCAGCAGCGCCGCCGCCTCGTCGCCGGTGAGCCCGTCGAGGCTGGTCCGCCAGCCGTCCATCAGCCGCACCCCGCCGGCCCGGCCCGGCTCGGTCCACAGCGGCACCCCGGCGTCCTGCAACGCCGCGATGTCGCGGTGCACCGTGCGGACGGACACCTCCAGCTCGGCGGCCAGCTGCCCCGCCGTCGCCCGCCGCACGGCCTGCAGATGCAGCAGCAACGCGGTCAGCCGGCTCGATCGCACCCCGCGATGCTAGGCCGAAAACCATGACGGAAGGTGGCAGGGTTCAGGCCGCAGGATGGCCGGGTGACGACACCCACGACCCCGTCCACGACCTCGTCCAGGACGTCCTGGCGCGACTTCGAGTCCGCCCACCCCACCCTCGCCGGCACCGTCCGTACCCGGTTCAAGGCGTTCCGCCATCACATCCTGGCGACGATCCGCGCCGACGGCTCCCCGCGCACCAGCGGCATCGAGGTCACGTTCCACTCCGGCGACCTCTGGCTCGGCAGCATGCCCGCCGCCCGCAAGTCCCGCGACCTGCGCCGCGACCCCCGCTTCGCGCTGTCCGCCAACCCGGGCCCAGGCACCGACATGGCCGGCGGCGACGTCCGGATAGCCGGCCTCGCCCGCTGGGTCGACGACCCGGCGGCCCTGGCCCACTTCGCCGCCGAGGTGTCACCCCCCGAGCCGTTCGACCTGTTCCGCGTCGAGCTCACCGAAATCGTCCGCACCACCGTCGACGAGGCCGCCGAGGAGATCGTCCTGACCAGCTGGCGCCCCGGCTATCCCGCCGTACGCGTCCAACGCCGTGGCAACAGCGCCGCCGACATCCGCGACACCTGGGCCGAAGCAAACGCCTGACCTGCGGTAATTCCAGCCCTGGCGCGGAGGCAGGAGAATCCCGCGGACGCCTCAGCCGGCGCGAATCCGGCTGTGGCATGAAGCCGACCAGCGCCCCCACGTTTCCCGGTACGAGCGTCGCGGGCCGCGGTGCCGAGCCGCTGCGTGCCGGGCTGCCGCCTGTCGGTCGGCGGCGCTCGGTGTCGGTGATGGGTTCCGCGGAACCGGGCGGGCACCCTCGCGACGATGGGCCGCCCCCGTGGCCTGAACGTCGACGAGACCGCCCACCTGCCGGGTTCCGGAACGGCGCTGCGCCGCGACCCCGACGGCCGCTTCTCGTTCCTGCACCGGTCCGTCCTCGAATACTCCGTCCTCGAATACCTAGTGCTCGGCGCCGCCGACGCCCTCGACGAGCCGCTGGTCGACCCGCATGGGGCACGCATTTCCAGGTACGGCCTCTTGCCGCGGGCGGCCCGTCGCCGCACGGCCGGTTCAGCTATCCCGAGGCCTTCGATCGGCTCTGAACCGACACGGAGAACGCTTCCACGACGGAACTGAATGCGCCGAGAAAGCGCGGTACCGTCCCCGTCAAGGACCGGACGACCATCAGCATCATCAAGCAGGCATTCCGGCCGGCAGAGCAGTCCGGGGACGGCGAATACGTCGGCGGGGTGGACATCCTGCTCGCCCTCGCGACCAGGCCGTCCCTCGCCCGGGACGTGCTGATCGATCTCGGCGTCACCCCGGAGCGCATCCGCACCGTCGACGCCGAACGTACGCGGGCACGGGCTGGGGAGATCGCCCCCCCGCGTTGACCGCGACGGGCCACCGTCGACGAGACCGCCGAGGAGATCGTCCTGGCAGGCTGGCGCCCCAACTATTCCACGGTGCGCTCCAGCGTTACGGCAACGGCTCCGCCGCCATCCACGAAATCTGGGCCAAAGCAAACCCGTGACCTGCGCCGAAGCCGGACTTGTCGCGAGCGGCAGGAGAATCCCTTCCATTGCCGGCCGGCGGCGATGCGAATATGGCATGCTCGATAAATGCCGGACGGGGTGCCACGGGCATGGCAGCACGACTTTTTCATCAGCTACACCGGCGACGACAGAGACTGGGCGGTCTGGGTCGCCTGGCAGCTTGAACTGATGGAGCGCACGCCGGGTGAGCCGTTCAAGGTCTTTCTCCAGACCTGGGACTTCGTCGCAGGCACCGACTTCGTCACGTGCATGCAGGACGGCCTGACCCAGGCCGAACGGATCGTGCCCATCCTCTCGGAGGCGTACCTCGAACAGTCTCCCTACGGACGGGCGGAATGGCAGTCCGGCTTCCGCCGCGACCCGCTCGGCGCCGGACAGGTGGTCGTCCCGGTGCGGGCACGACTCTGCACACCGGAGGGCCTGCTCGCCGGCCGCAGCTACATCGATCTCGTCGGCCTGGACGAGCCCACGGCCACGGCGACGCTGGCCGCGCGGATGTACGCCACCGTGACGGGTCGGGCGAAGCCGGCGACCGCTCCCCCGTTCCCGGGTCCGCCCTCCCCGGCCCCGACTTCCACGGCTGGGCTTCGGGGACTGCCCGCGCCGTATCCCGGCGCCTCCGTCGAAATCCCCCCACCAGCGTCGTCCGGATCGGCCGCCGCAGTGGTGGGTTTCGCCTCGCGGCCGGCGGCGGGCGGCCGGCGACGGCGGTCCATCTCGGTGCTGCACCTGTCCGACCTGCGCCTCGGTGGCGCCGACGAGACCGGCGGCGACGTGCTGTCGATGCTGACGCCGATGCTCGACGACTTACACGGCCTCGGCGCGCAACGGTCGGGCGTCGACGGACGCGCCGCGATCGCCGACCTGATGGTCGTGACCGGGGACCTGACCCGGACGGCGTCCGAGGACGAGTTCGATCGGGCCCACGACTTCCTGGCCGGTCTCGCCGACGGCCTGGGCCTCGCCCGGGAGCGGATCGTCGTCGTGCCCGGCGACCTCGACGTCAACGCCGCGCTCTGCGAGGCGTATGTCGCCCACGAACGCGCCTACAAGCGCGCGGCCGTCCCACCGCACTGGCCGAAGTGGGCGTTCTTCGACAACTTCCTGCACCGGCTGCACGGAGGGGAGGCGCAGGCCCGCTTCCGGCTGGGGCGTGAATGGTCGGTCGTCGCCGTCGGCGAGCTGAAGGTCGTCGTCGCCGGGCTGAACTCGACGATGGCGCAGACCCACCGGGTGCGCATCGGCGAGGTCGGCGAGCGCCAGCTCGGCGCGGTGGCGCAGGAGTTGGACCAGATCGGATGGAAGGGCTGGCTGCGGATCGGCGCGGTGCACCACGGCCCGGCAAGCGTCGCCGGCACGGAGGCCGGGACCTTCCTGCGCGATGGCGGGGAGCTGGACCGGATCCTCGCCCCCCGGTTACACCTGCTGCTGCACGGCGGCCACGGTGACGGTCGCATCGGCCGGCTGCCGGTCGGCCTGCCAGCGATCCCGGCCGGGCCCGAGCCGATGGACCCGCGCAGCGCCGACCGCGGTGCGGCACAGGCGCCAGGACCACCAGGACCAGGCCGCTACCAGGTCATCGACATCGACGCGGCGGGATTCGATCGCAGGTCACGCGTGCTCGCACCGGCTACCGCCGCCGGTTTCGACGCCGAGGACGCGCTGTCGGCCCGCGTCGCGGTCTCGTTCGAGTCGGCGCATGAGACCTTCGGTCCCGACCCCTGGCCCGCTCGGAACCTCGTCCGAGCCGCGGCCGAACAGGCCGAGCCGGACGACACCTTCGACGTCGACGACTCGCCGCGGCGGCGACCGGCGATACTCGCCCGGCCGCGGGACACCCTCGACGAGCTCGCAGAGGTGGCGCGGCTGCGCGATCGGGACGCCGTCGTCGAGCGGGTCGAGACCGCCGGGGACACGCCGACGCATCTGCTGGTGCGGCGGACGGAGGGCCGCATCGTGGAGCTGCGCCTGATCGGCCTGGTCGAGGGCAGAGTCGACGAACTCGCCGTCGCGTCCTTCGCGGCCGAGATGACCCGGGCCTACCTGGCGTTCCCGTTGCGGCGGACGGATCTGGTGTACACCGGTGACGCCCCGGCGTCGCCGGAACTGGTGGCCTTCGCCCGCGGCCGGGACGTCCGGCTGCTGAGCATGCCGGAGTACCAGGGCGTGTTCGACCTGCGCGACTACCGGGCCCGCCAGACAGAGGAGCTGCTCAGCGACCCGGACTACCCGCCCCCCGCCTACGTCCCGCAGCACATCCGCCGCATCGACCGCAGCCGGGCGCCGGTCGGCGGCGACGCCCTCGAGATGGTGCTGGACTGGCTGGCCACCGACGACGCGCGGTTCATCCTGGTGCTCGGCACGTTCGGCCATGGCAAGACGTTCCTCGCCCGCCAACTCGCCCTGGCCGTGCCCGAACGCCTCCCGCACGTCGACCCGATGCTGATCGAACTCGGCAAGCTGGAGAAGTCGTTCGACCTCGACCGGCTCGTCGCCCAGCACCTGGTCGATACCGGGGTGCGCCAACCCGATCTGGACGCGTTCCGGTACATGGTCCACGAGGGCCGGGTGGTGCTGCTGTTCGACGGCTTCGACGAGCTGGCCGCCCGGATCACCTACGCCCGCGCCACCGCCTACCTCGACGGCCTGCTCGCGATCCTCGACGGCACCGGGTCGGCCGCCGGCGGCGCGGCCGGGCCGAATCGAGCGAAGGTCGTCGTGACCAGCCGGGCCGAGTTCTTCATCAACGACGACGAGGTGCTGACACGGACCGGTGAGAAGGTCGAGCGGACCCTGGGACGCTTCATCGTCCGGCTGGCGGACTTCACCCCGGCGCAGATCAAGCGTTACCTGGTCGGGCACTTCACCCGGGCGCTGACCGCGGGCGGGCCAGCGGACGAGATCACCATCGCCGAGGCGACCCGGCAGGCGGCCACCCGCCTCGCGCTCATCAACGACGTCGACGACCTGCTCGAGCTCGCCCGTAACCCCCGGCTGCTGTCGTTCATCGTCGAGATCGACGACAAGCGGCTGCGCGCCGTCCGGGACCGGGCCGCGAGCACCGGCGACGGCCGCGTGACCCGCGCCGCGCTGTACGCCGAGCTGGTCGATCAATGGTTGACGTACGAGACGAAGCGGTCTCCGGAGCTCACCCTGGCCGAACGCCGCACTGCGGTCCGCGAGCTGGCCGTCGCGATGTGGCGCGGCGGCGAGGCGGCCGTCGATCTGGCCCGGCTCACCGAGATCGCGGCACAGGTGCTGCGCGCGATGGGCCGGCCCCGCGGCCTCAGCGTCGACGAGACCGCGCATCTGCTTGGTTCCGGTACGGCGCTGCGCCGCGATCCCGACGGCCGCTTCTCGTTCATCCACCGGTCGGTGCTCGAATACCTCGTCGCGGTCGAGGTCGCCGCCGGGCTCGCCGGCTCCGGCCAGGAGGGCACGGTGTCGCGGCGCGGCGCGTCCCCGGCCGAGGCCGTCAGCGCCGAGGCCCCGGCGACCGCCGCCGACCTGCTCGCCGCCGAGGAAATGTCCGGTCTCATGCTCGACTTCCTGGTCGATCTGGCCTCCCGAAGCCGACTGATCGCCTGGGCAGAGTCCACGGCGAGCGACCCGGACGCGCCCACGATCGCCCGGGAGAACGCCGTCCTGGTGGCGCGACGCCTCGACGTGCTTCTCGGTAACGGCGCCCGGCTCGCGGGCATCGATCTGTCCGGGCGCGATCTGTCCGGACGCGCCCTGCGCGGCGCCGACCTGCAGGGGGCGAACCTCACCGACGCCCGGCTCGACGGCGCCGACCTGCGCGACGCCGATCTGAGGACGGCGATCCTGGGTGGGGCGTCCCTGCGTGGTACCCGGCTGTCCGGCGCCGACCTGAGGGGGGCGGACCTCACCGGCGCCACGCTCGTCGACGTGGTGTCCGATCGCGTCGACGCGGGCGGGGCCGTGTTCGACGGCGCCCGGATCGAGGGCGGACGGTTGAGCGGCCTCGTGCTCACCGACGCCTCCCTGCGCGGCGCCCGGCTGACGAGCACCCTCCTCGCCGGGGCGGACCTGTCGCGCGCGAACCTCTCGGGCGCGACCCTCACCGCCGTGACGATGACGGACGCCAGGGTGGCGGGCAGCCGCTGGTCGCGGGCCGCCGTCCTCGGTGGATCACTCGGGTCCGCGGCGGGCGCGACGGAACTCGGCGCGGCCGCGATTCCCGGGCTGGACGAGGCGGACACGGTGACGGCGCCCGCCGCCGCTCCCCAGAACTCGGTGGCGTTCTCCCCCGACGGGACCATGCTGGCGACCGCGGCCGCCGACGGCACCGCCCGGCTGTGGGACGTCGCCACCGGCCAACCCCTGCGCACCCTCGCCGGCCACAACGGCTCGGTGTGGTCGGTGGCGTTCTCCCCCGACGGGACCATGCTGGCGACCGCCGCCGACGACCGCACCGCCCGCCTGTGGGACGTCGCCACCGGCCGCCCCCTGCGCACCCTCGCCGGCCACGACAGCTGGGTGTGGTCGGTGGCGTTCTCCCCCGACGGCATCCTGCTGGCCACCGGCGCCACTGACGGAACCGCCCGGCTGTGGGAGGTCGCCACCGGCCAGGCCTTGCGCACCCTGGCCGGCCACGACCGCCCGGTCCGCTCGGTGGCGTTCTCCCCCGACGGGACCATGCTCGCCACCGCCGCCGACGATGGCAACGTCGTGCTCTGGGATATCGCCTCCGGTCAGGCGTTACGCACCCTCACCCGCCACGAGGCGTCGGTCCGCTCGGTGGCGTTCTCCCCCGACGGGACCATGCTGGCCACCGCCGCCGACGACCGCACCGCCCGCCTGTGGGACGCCGCCACCGGCCAGGCGTTACGCACCCTCACCCGCCACGAGGCGTCGGTCCGCTCGGTGGCGTTCTCCCCCGACGGCTCCCTGCTGGCCACCGCCGCCGACGACCACACCGCCCGCCTGTGGGACGCCGCCACCGGCCAGGCGCTACGCACCCTCACCCGCCACGAGGCGCCGGTCCGCTCGGTGGCGTTCTCCCCCGACGGGACCATGCTCGCCACCGCCGCCGGCGATCGCACAGCCCAACTGTGGAACATCGCCACCGGCCAGGCCATGCGCACCCTGGCCGGCCACGACCGCCCGGTCCGCTCGGTGGCGTTCTCCCCCGACGGCACCATGCTCGCCACCGCCGCCGACGACCACACCGCCCAGCTGTGGAACATCGCCACCGGCCGCCCCCTGCGCACCCTCACGGGTCACGACGGCTGGGTGTGGTCGGTGGCGTTCTCCCCCGACGGGACCATGCTGGCCACCGCCGCCGACGACCGCACCGCCCGCCTGTGGGACGTCGCCACCGGCCACCCCCTGCGCACCCTGGCCGGCCACGACCGCCCGGTCCGCTCAGTGGCGTTCTCCCCCGACGGCACCCTGCTCGCCACCGCCGCCGACGACCGCACCGCCCGCCTGTGGGACGTCGCCACCGGCCAGGCCCTGCGCACCCTGGCCGGCCACGACCGCCCGGTCCGCTCAGTGGCGTTCTCCCCCGACGGCACCCTGCTGGCCACCGCCGCCGCCGATCGCACCGCCCGGCTGTGGGATGCCGCTACCGGGAAGGTCATCGCGTCCCTGATTCCCATGCCGGCGGGATGGGCCGTCCTGCTCGCCGGCGACGCCTACAAACTGGTGGGTGAACCGGACGGCGCATTCTGGTGGGTCATCAAGAACGTCCGCTTCGAACCGGGCGACCTTGACCGCTATGTCCCGGCCATCCACCGGCTCCCGCCTGACGCCCCGCTGCCTCTGCCTCTGCCTCTGCCTCTGCCGAAATCTGGGCGCGCCGCGGGATGACGTCAACATCGTTGATTATCATGACGGCATCGACGACACCGAGAAAGATGCAACGAGTGGAGCGGACCCCGACGACAGATCGGGTCCGATGGACCATGCTGCCGCCGACGAGGCGGCCGAGGCCTTCCCGGCGGACGCATCGCCTCCGGACGGCGAGCGCGCGAGCACAGCCGATGCCGCCGATGCGGACGCGGGCCGGCGGGAACGCACCCGACGGTCGCGGCGGACGCCGCGGGGGACGTTGTCGCGGGAGGTGCTGATGGCGGCGGCAATGGAGGTCGTCGACACCCTCGGCGCCGGGGCGTTCAGCATGCGGGCGCTCGGCGGGTTCCTCGACTGCGACCCGACGGCGATGTATCGGCATTTCGCCACCAAGAACGCCCTGCTCGACACGCTCGTCGACAGCGTCATCCGGGACGGGGTCGCGGACCTGCCGCAGACCGATGACCCACGCGCCGACATCCGCGCGAACTTCCGCCAGCTCCGCCGCTCGCTGCTGGCCCACCCGACGTTGGCCCCGCTGGTGCTGCGCCGCCCGCCGGGCGTCGGCGCCTACTGGGAACGCTCCGACCACGCCGTCGCCCAGCTCCACCGCGCCGGCATGGACCCGGCGGACGCGGCCAACGTCTACCAGACGCTGCTGTTCTACACCCTCGGCCACACCCTGTCGGAGGCGCGCCAGCTCGCCCGCGCGGTGGAGAAGGAGGGGGCAGGTGCCCGTGGTGGGCCGGTGGCGCAGGTGCGCCCGCCGGCCGAGCTGCACCCGGACCTGTCCGACATCGCCCCGCACCTGCGGGAGGACAACGAGGCACAGTTCCTCGCCGGACTCGACCTGATCCTGCGCGACCTACCCCGGTAGCCGTCTCCCGACAGCCGTCCCCCGACAGCGGTCATCCGACAGCGGTCATCCGACAGTCGTCATCTGCCGATAGTCGTCATCCGCCGCGGGAGCGGGCCCGAGGCCGGCGGCGGGACGTCCCGGGCACGGGCGGCCTACCCCGTGCCGGGTACCCCGGGACGGTTACGGCCCGACGCGGCCTTGCTACGGTACGAGCGAGCCCGTGGCCCCCAGCCGCCCGCGCGAGAAGCCCAGAACTTCACGGTGGGCCGCCGCGGCGCCACCCGTGGGTGACCGCGGACGGCTGGACGTCGCCGGCCCCGCCGACGGGCGCCCACCGGCGTTGGCGGCGGGTCGAGCGACCGGTGCCGCGGGCCGGCCTGACGACGCCGACGAACGAAGATGACAAGATCGGAGCACCGGATGAGGTTGCTCGACGGGCGGTCCATGGCCGCCGAGATCGGCCGGTACGTGATCGACGAGGCGGAGCGGCTGATGCTTGCCGGCAAGACGCCGACGCTGGCCGTGGTCCTGCCGAACACGGATCCGGCCGCCCGCTCCTACACCCACATCATCGAACGGACCGCCGGCAAGGTCGGGGTCCGCTGCGAGCCGCACGAGGCCACCACCGGGGCGGCGGCGCTGCTCGACACGGTCGACGCGCTGGCCGCCGATCCGCTGGTCGACGGGATCATCGTGCAGACGCCGCTGCCGGCGGAGCTGAGCTCCCGCGAGGTCGGCGAACGCATCCCCGTCGCCAAGGACGTGGACGGGATGAACCCGGAGAGCCTGGGTCGGCTCGCCCTGGGGCTGCCGGGCTTCGCCCCGGCGACCGCCGCCGCGGTGGTGGAGATCCTGACCCGCGCCCGCATCCCGATGGCCGGCGCCCGGGTGTGCGTCATCGGCCGTGGGCCGGTCGTCGGCAAGCCGGTCTCGCTGCTGCTGCTCGCGGAGGACGCGACCGTCACCGTCTGCCATTCCCACACGAAGGACCTGGTGACGATCGCGCACGAGGCCGACATCATCGTGTCCGCGACGGGGGTGCCAGGTCTTGTCGGTGCCGGGTTCGTCCGGCCGGGGGCGACGGTCGTCGACATCGGCACCGCGGTCACCGCCGCCGGCCAGGTCGGCGACGTGGACGCCGCGGCCATCGCCTCGGTCGCCGGTGCCCTCACCCCCGTGCCGGGTGGAGTCGGCCCGGTGACCACCATGCTGCTGCTGCGCAACACGATCCGAGCCGCCCGCGCCGACTGACGCCCCGCGCCGGGGCACACAGCTAGGCCGGGGCACACAGCGGGTCAGCGAGGCGGACCCGGTTGCGGCCGTCGGCCTTCGCCCGGTACAGGGCGGTGTCGGCGCGGGCGAGGAGCGCGGACAGGTCGCCGGACGACCCGTCCTGGGTCGCGACGCCCACGGACACGGTGACCGACAGTGGGGGTCGCCCGTCGAGCCGGCAGCGGGTACCGGCGACCTGGCTGCGGATCCGCTCGGCCATGTCGAGGGCATGCTCCCGGCCCGCCTCGGTGAGCAGGATGACGAACTCCTCGCCGCCGAAGCGGCCGACGAGGTCTCGCGGCCGGACCGTGGCCCGCAACGTGTCCGCGACGGCGAGCAGGATGACGTCCCCGGTGAGGTGGCCGAAGCGGTCGTTGACCCGTTTGAAGTGGTCGATGTCGACGAGCAGCACCGACAGCGACCGGCCGGTGCGGGCGGACCGGCCGATCTCACGCTCGGCGACCTGGTGCCAGTAGGCGGCATTGGCGAGCCGCGTCTTCCCATCCGAGCGGGCGGCGAGCAACAGGTCGGCGTGCAACAGGCTGCGCTGCAGCAGCAGTACCGGCGGGGTCACGGCCAGCATGAGGAACGGGCTCGCCGCCCACAGCACCGCCACCACGATCGACGAACAGATCTCGGCGGCCCGCGCCGGCACCAGCTCGCGGCGAGCGCGCCGCGGCGGCCGCGCGGGGGCCGGCCCCGCGCCGCCCCCGCGGCGCCGCGGGGCCGGACGGTGCGGGAGCGGCGGGGGGCTGCACCCCGTCCTGCCTCATGCCCGCGCCTGC
>NZ_JAMQQF010000174.1 GCF_023716945.1 Frankia sp. AiPs1
GCGCTGGCCTGTAGGGCGATCACCGGCCGCCGGCGCTGCGCGGCGCAGGCCTCGTCGAACACGGCGCGCAGGCCGGTCCCCGGCGGCATGCAGACGATCGGGTAGGACTCCAGGTCCCGCAGGGTGACCCGACGCCGTCGCGCCAGGGGGTGGTCGGGCGGCACGGCCGCGACGAGGCGCTCGCTGACGATGGTCAGCGACTCCACCCCCTCGACGGTGGCGTCCGCGGTGCCGACGAGGGCGAGGTCGAGCGCGCCGGCGCGCACCCCGTCGGCGAGGCGGTCGGAGGAGTCCTCCAGCAGCGAGACCACCACGGCGGGATGCGCCCGGTGGAAGGCGGCGAGGGCGTCGAACAGCGGCGTGATGGTGCAGCCGATGACCATGCCGAGGGCGAGTCGGCCGCGGATCAGGCCGGTCACCTCGCCGACCGCCTGGCTCACCGCCTCGGCGGCGGCGAGCGCGGCGCGGGCGTGTTCGAGCGCGGCCTTGCCCGCGACGGTGAGCGTGACGGTGCGCGCCGACCGGTCGAACAGCTCGGCGCCGAGCTCGCGTTCCAACTGACGGATCTGGGCGCTGACCCCGGACTGGCTGATGTGCACCCGCCCGGCCGCCCGGGTGAAGTTCTGCTCCTCGGCGACGGCGACGAAGTACTCCAACTGCCGCAACTCCATGACCAGCAATTTTAGTCGACGGCAGAACCATCTGTGGAACTTCTGATTTGAGGATGGCGCGTGGAGCGTCGCCATCTGGGGGAGCCTGCGCAGCGGGCGCGGGCGGCCCGGGCCACGATCGAGGCAGGCAGTGGTCTGCTGCCCGGGGACGGTGCGCTGCGGCTGGCCGAGCTGGGCATCTTTGCCGAGGACGAGTCGGTGCCGGTCGGATTGCTGCTGCTGCTGTGGCGAGCGAGCGCGGGGCTCGATCCCATGGCGGGCCGGCGGCTGTGCGTACGGATGGATCAGTTGTCGCTGATCACGCTGGACCCCGACAGGGGAGTGGTGTCCCTGCATGACGTGGTCCGGGACTTCATGCGGGCACAGCTCGGCGAGGCCCGCATCGCCACGCTGGACGGCCTGCTGGTCGACGCGGTGGCGGCCGGCCTGCCCGCCGCGAGGCCGCTGGTGGAGGGGGTGCCCTGCCCCGCGGTCGCGTGGTGGGAACTCGACGAGGATCAGCCGTATCTGTGGGACTACCTGGTGGCGCACCTGCTCGCCGCGGGCCGGGTCGATGAGGCGGACGCGGTCGCCGGTGATCTGCGGTGGGTGGGTGCCCGGCTGCGGCGGTTCGGCCCGGTGGCACCGTTCACGGATCTGTCGTCGGTGCCCGGCAGCCGGGCGCCGTCGCTGCGCGCCGGACTCTCCCGCGTCGCGCACCTGCTGGCCCCCACCGACCCGGCCCGGTTCGTGGTGGATGTGCTGCACAGCCGCCTGCACCAGGAGGCGTCCTGGGCACCGCAGGTTGTCGCCGTGCAGACCACCCTGGGACGGACTCGGCTGGTGAACCACTGGCCGCTGCCGGATCTACCCCACCCCGCGCTTCGACGCAATGTCACCGGCCACTCCTATGCGGTGCACGCGGTGGCGGTGGCGCCGGCCGGTACCTGGATCGTCAGTGCCGGCCGCGACGGGTCGGTGCGGATCTGGGAGGTGGCCACCGGCCGGGAACGTGCTCGCCTCACCGGTAGCACGGGCTGGGTGCGCGCGTTGGCGGTGGCGCCGGACGGTACGTGGATCGTCAGTGCTGGCGGTGACGGGTCGGTGCGGATCTGGGAGGTGGCGACCGGCCGGGAACGTGCTCGCCTCACCGGCCACGCCAGATGGGTGAACGCGGTGGCGGTGGCGCCGGACGGTACCTGGATCGCCAGTGCCGGCGACCGCGAGAGCTCGGTGCGGATCTGGGATGTGGCCACCGGCCAGGAACGCGCCCGCGGGCCCGATCACGCCGGCGCGGTGAGCGCGGTGGCGGTGGCGCCCGACGGCTCCTGGGTCGCCAGCGCCGGCGACTTCGACGGGTCGGTGCGGATCTGGGAGGTGGCCACCGGCCGGCAGCGCGCCCGCCTCACCGGCCACACGAGCTGGGTGAACGCGGTGGCGGTGGCGCCGAACGGCACCTGGATCGCCGGCGTCGGGAACGACGGGTCGCTGTGCGTGTGGGAGGTGGCGACCGGACGCTGCGCCGCGATGATGCGAGTCGACGGCGACCTGTACGACTGTGCCTGGAGCGCCGACTCCGCCATGGTCACGGCGGCCGGAAACCGCGGTGTCTACCTGTTCGATCTCCTCTCTCCCCTGGAGTCGTGAAGTCGTCGGCGAGTCGTAGGGCCGCCCCGGAGTCGTAGGGCCGCCCCGGAGTCGTAGAGACGCCCCCACGTCACGATCTCGCTGGTGACGTGGAGCGTCGCCGCCGGATAGCTCCTGATGGACGAGGGTGATGCAGCAAGATAGTCAACGGTGATGACGACATCCTCGGAGATTTCGATCAAGCACCGATGCGAATCCCAGGCAGGCCAGGACAGCACTCGGACGCTCGCCGGCCCTCGGTCGAGTCGGCGTCGCTCCCGTGTCGGCTTCGTCCTACGGCTGCGGCAACTGTTGCTGTCTCGCCAGCGGCTGTGGGAACGTCGGTCCCGTGCGAGTGATGAGCAGGTGAGCGGGCATTCCGTCGCCCAGACCCTTGAGCAGGCGTTGCAGATCGTCCGGGTCGGCGAGGATGACTTCCAGTCGGTGAGCCTGGTCGACACCGGCGGCTATCCGCTTTACGGCGGCCAGATCCTGGCCCTGGCGCTGCGGGCGGCGGCGATGACCATGGAACCCGACCGTCGGCCGCACTCGCTGCACGGCTACTTCCTGCGCGCCGGGCGGCTCGACGCCCCGGTCATCCTGCACGTCGACCGCGATCGCGACGGCCGTTCCTTCTCGGCGCGCCGGGTCGTCGCCCTCCAGGACGACAAGGTGATCTTCTCGATGGTCACGTCGTTCACCCGGGGCACGGGGGACTTCGTCCTCGACGCGGTGCCGCGGCTGGGCCGCACCTACACCGAGCCGCCGGACAAGCACCGGATGCTCCTGCTCGACCTGTGCGAGTTCACCCCCCGCCACCAGCAGGGCGACCGGTTCTTCTTCCCGGACCACGCCGAGATCCTCCCCGTCGGCCCGCTGTCGGACGACTGGCTGACCCACACCTGCGCCGTCGCCTACATGTCCGACATCGGCACCGGCTTCGGCCAGCACGCCGATCCCGGCATCGCCAGCACGGAATCCAGCGTCAGCCACTCGATCTGGTTCCACGCCCCGGCGCGGGCCGACGACGGGTTGACCCTGGAGATGTGGCCCAGCAGCGCCGCCAGCGGGCTCGGGCTGTACTCCGGCTCGGTCCGGGATGCCGCGGGCAACCTGGTCCTCGCGATCGCCCAGGAACAGCTCATCCGCTCCCGCCGACCGGCCCCGGACGCCGACGTGTCCTAGGCGGCGTCCCCACCCGCTCGACGATCGCCAGGCAGACGGTCCAACGCGCCGACGGCCTCGACCAGGGCATCTCACATAGTGAGATATCGATTCCATTCTGCGGAACGGAATGTTAAGTTCCGCGCATGCCCAACGCTCCCATCTACACGCACGGACACACCGAGAGCGTCCTGAGATCGCACCGCACCAGGACCGCGGAGAACTCCGCTGCCTACCTGCTCGCGGACCTGCGCCCCGGACTGTCGGTGCTCGACGTGGGCAGCGGCCCTGGCACGATCACGGTTGATCTCGCGGAGCGTGTAGCTCCCGGACGGGTCACTGCGATGGAGACGTCCGAGGCCATTCTGGAACTCGCTCGAACCGAAGCCGCTCGACGGGGCTGCACCACCGTCGACTTCCTCGTCGGCGACATCCACGCCCTGGAACTTCCCGACGCGAGTTTTGACGTCGTCCACGCTCACCAGGTGCTGCAGCACGTCGCAGATCCGGTGGCCGCACTGCGCGAGATGATCCGCGTCTGTCGCCCGGGTGGAGTCGTCGCTGCCCGCGACGGCGACTACGCGGGCTTCACCTGGCACCCGGCGAGCGCTGGCCTCGAGCGGTGGCGCGACCTCTACCGACGGGCGGCACGAGCAAACGGGGGCGAACCCGACGCGGGACGCCACCTCCTCGGTTGGGCGCACGCCGCCGGCGCCGGCGACGTCACGGCGTCATCGTCCACCTGGTGCTACGCCGACCCGAATGCTCGTCGCGAATGGGGCGACATGTGGGCCGACCGGATCACGAAGTCCGCAGTGGCGGACCAGCTGCTGACCTCGGACCTGGCCACCAGTGAGGACCTTCGCGAACTCGCCGACGCCTGGCATGACTGGGCCGATCACCCCGACGGGTGGATCAGCGTGCTCCACGGAGAAATCCTCATTCGGGTCTGATCGGCCGCCTGCTGGCGGTGGCCGGATGCCGGCCGACGCCTGCTGTTCCGCGCAACCGCGCCACGCGGACGAGCACGGCCTCGACGTCGACGTCGACGTCGACGATCAAGCCTGCTCGGGGATGCCACCGGCCCGGTAGGCGGCGAGCCGTTCCATCCCCTCGTCGTGGTCGGCGGCGCTCGTGTATGCGGGCGGAGTCCCCGCGGATCACGTTGTGCGCATCGGTCCAGCCCGGTGGGTTCCGGTAAGCAGAGCTTCGGCATGCTTGCGGAAAGCGGTGACCAGGCGGCTGCGGTCGCTGGCGCGAGTGGCGAGCACGACCTGGCTGGGCTCGACCCCCTGCAACGGGATGGTGGTGAGGCTGGGATGCAGGCCGGTCGCGTAGTCGAGGGGCGGCCCGATGGCCACAGCCTGCCCGGCGGCGATGAGTTCGTGTTTGTCCTCAAGGGCTTCGACCAGGGGGCCGTCGGGTGCGGGCCGCCCGTCGGGCCGAGGATCGAGCCGCCAGTAGGCGTTCAGCAACGGGTCGGACTGGCGTACGTGGGGGATCGGCTCGTCGGCGATGTCGTCGAGGGTGACCCACTCCCTGCCGGCCAACCGATGATCCCGAGGCACGACCAGCACGCGCGGCTCGTCGTAGAGGACGGCGATGTGAAGCTGGTCTGTGGGGAACGGCAGGCGCGTCACCACCGCGTCGACGCGGTGCTCCAGCAACGCGCCGCGCGAGTCGTTCCAGGCGAGCAGGCGGGTGTGGACTTCGGCATCGGGATTGCGGTCGCGCAGGGCGCGCACGGCCGCAGTGATGATCAGCCCCCTGGTGTAGCCGATGGTGACGCTGCTGGGCCGGGCCGCGGCCCGGGTGCGGGCCATCGCCTCGACCGCGGCGCGCAGCAGCCCCGTGGCCTGGGGCAGGAAGATCTCGCCGGCCTCGCTGAGCCGGGTGCCGCGGGTGGTGCGGTCCAGCAGGCGGACGCCCACCTGCTGTTCGAGGCGGCGGATCTGCCGGCTCAGTGACGGCTGGGTGGTGTGCAGCGCCTCGGCAGCACGGCCGAAATGCTGGTGCTCGGCGACCACCGTGAAGCACTGCACCAGCCGCAGGTCGAGGTCCACGGGCGCGGGGAAGGGATCGGACACCAACCCACTCTAGCTGGTGTTATGCGGGCTTCGTATTACGTTTTACGGAACAATCATTGGACCGCGGACCCCGTGTGGCGGCACCGTGGTGATCGTGACATCGGACAGCGTGACACCGTTTCGCATCGACATCCCGGACAGTGCCCTGGAGGATCTGAAGGACCGACTGCGCCGGGTACGCCTTGCCGGCCGGGAGACAGTGGCGGACAGCAGCCAGGGAGTGCAACGGGAGCGACTCGCCGAACTCCTGGACTACTGGGCCACCGGCTACGACTGGCGCACGCTGGAGCGGCAGCTCAACGAGCTGGGCCAGTTCCGCACCACCATCGACGGTCTCGGCATCCACTTCATGCACGTGCGCTCGCCACATCCCGAGGCCACTGCCCTGTTGCTGCTGCACGGATGGCCGGGCTCGTTCCTGGAGTTCCTCAAGACCGTCGGCCCGCTCACTGACCACGGCTTCCACCTCGTCATCCCCTCGATGCCCGGCTACGGCTTTTCCGACCAGCCCACCTCCACCGGCTGGGACCCGGACCGGATCGCCCGTGCGTACGGCGTACTCATGCAGCGCCTCGGCCATGACTCCTACCTGGCCCAGGGCGGCGACTGGGGCGGTGTCGTCGCGACCCGCATGGGGGCGCAGCGCCCGGCGGGCCTGCGCGCGATCCACGTCAACTTCCCCGAGTTCCTCGCCGCACCGCCGGTCGGCGACGATCCGACCCCGCAGGAGAAGGCCGCACTTGAACAGGGCAGCCGCTTCTTCGCCGGCCATTCCGGATACCACGTCCTGCAGCGCACCCGGCCGCAGACCATCGGCTACGCCCTGACCGACTCGCCGGCCGGCCAGGCCGCGTGGATCTACGAGAAGTTCCTCGACTGGGCCCGGCCCGACGCCCTCACCCCCGATGAGATCCTCGACCACATCTCCCTTTACTGGTTCACCGGAACCGGTGCTTCCTCCGCCCGCCTGTACTGGGAGTACGCTCGCCAGCCGCTCGTTCTGACCGAGCTGGACCTTCCCGTCGGGGTCAGCGTCTTCCCGGACGAACTGACGCGTACCCCGCGCCTCTGGGCCGAGCGCGCCTACCACGACCTGCGCTACTTCAACGACGACATCCCCGCGGGCGGCCACTTCGCCGCTCTGGAGCAGCCGGAGCTGTTCGCCGAGGAGATCCGCAAGTTCGCGCGGACGGTGGCCGCATGAGGACGGCCGTGATCACCGGCGACCCTCGGGCTTCCGCATCCGCCGACGTACGGCGACTCTGCGACTACGCCCGGGCGGTGCCTGCCCGATGAGGTGGGTCAGCTACCGCGGCGCGGACGGCTCCACCCGCTGCGGCGTGGTGCACGGCAACACCATCCACGCCCTGGGCGCGGGCCTGCTGGAGCTGCTGCGCGCCGAAGGCGGGCTGGCAGCCGCCGCAACCAGGGAACCGGCCGAGATCGTCGATCTGGCCACGGCCCACCTGCTGGCGCCGATGCCCGTACCTCCGGCGGTCCGGGACTTCGCCGCGTTCGAGCGCCACGTCAGCAACGCGGGTAAGGCAGCTGTCGGCGACGGCACGGTCAGTCCGGTCTGGTACGAGTATCCGCTCTTCTACTTCTCCAACCCGGCGGCGATCAAGGGACCGTGCGACACGATCCCCATCGCCCCGGACACGCAGTTGTGGGACTACGAGGTCGAGGTCGCCGCGGTGATCGCCGGAGACTGTGCAAACCTCGACGCCGCCACGGCGGAGAAGCACATCGCCGGCTACCTGGTCTACTGCGACTGGAGCGCACGCGATATCTCTGCGAGTGAGATGGGGTTCGTGTTCGGCCCGTCCAAAAGCAAGGACGCCTCGACCAGCCTCGGCCCGTTCCTCGTCACCCCCGACGAGCTGGAGCCCTACCGCTCGGACAAGGGCTATGCGCTGCGGATGGACGGATACGTCAACGACGAGCATTACGGCGGCGGCAGCTGGGACGAGATCCACTGGTCGTTCGGCGAGATGCTGGCGCACGCGTCGCGCGGTACCACGCTGCGAGCCGGTGACATCCTCGCCAGCGGCCCCGTGGGCACCGGCTGCATCCAGGAGTTGTCCGACCACCGCTCCTACCTGGCACCGGGAGACACGGTCCGGATCGAAGTGCAAGAACTTGGCGCAATCCTTGCCCGGATCACCGCGTCGGAACCGTCCTGACCTACCGGACAGACCCGAATACGATCTTGCACTTCACCGCTTGAGATCGAGTGCGGTCACCCCTTCGCCGCCCCGCACCGGACGTTGATCCGTCGACTTGCCAGGAGACAACCTGCGATGCATCTCGCCAGCACCTTTGGTCATGCCAGGACAGACATGAATGCCGTCCGCGAGGTCAGCCTCGCCATCAACGCGACCCACCTGTTCATCTACTTCATCCCCGAGGCACCGGAAGAGGCCGCCAAGCTCGGCGTGATCGAGTACGGACCGGCGTACTTCGCGTTCCGGTCGGCCCCGATGGGCGCAGTCCCGTGGCAGGTCACGCTCGCGGCCTTCTACAACTTCAGCCCGCGGTCGGTGCAGGCCATGGCAGGCGTGTGGGATACCGCAACGCCAGAGCAGTGGCAGGCCGCCCGCTTCGCGGCCGTCGATCGTGCGTTGCAGCGCGTCGACGTGAACCTCACCGCCGATCAGATCGCGGAGGCACGATCGCTGATCGACACGGTCGTCGCGAGTGCCGACTACGCCGGAAAGACGATGGCTGCCGCCAACGTCTCGGTCACCCTCCCACCGGATCCGCTCGTCGCGCTGTGGCAGCAGATCACGGTGCTGCGCGAGTGGCGCGGCGACGCGCATGTCATCGTGCTCGCCGCCAACAACCTCGGGCCGTGCGACTGCAACGTTCTGCAAACCGCGACAGGTCACTTCCCGGAAGCCATCGCACGTGCCACCCGGCTGTGGAACGACGAGGAGGTGGCGGCGGCAACGACACGCCTCGTCGCACGCGGCTGGCTCAACGGCGACGGCACCGCGACCGATGCCGGCATCGCGGCGCGCGAGCAGATCGAGGTCGAGACCGACGAGCACTGCGCCGCGCTGTGGACGCCGATCGGCGACGCGAACGTCCGTCGCCTCACCTCGCTCATCATGCCGATCCACGACACGTTCACCGCAGCGGGGACATACCCCTTCCGTGTGGAGATGGCAGACACGAGGTCCGCCGATCTGGAGGCCGCCAGGCAGCACCTTCGGTAAAAGCCTGGCCTACCCGTCGGCAAGGTCGGATCGTTGTCGGCGTCGCCCGGACTCGTGCGGCTCCTCGCTGGTCACGCGCGACCATCCCCATACGTATCAGGCGATTCTCGCCAGTAACCCTAATGCGGACCGTTTCGGCGGAATCGCGCTCCCGGGGCGTCAGTCGACCCAGTCGGCGGGCCAGCGGATGTCCGTCCCGGCGAGGCGGGGGCGTTCGGTCGTGGGCCAGGCAGCGTCCAGGTCCTCCTCGACGAGGGCGAACAGGCCGTGGTCGAACGGTTCGCCGGGCGGCGGGGCGGTCTGGACGAGCCGTTCCCGCCGGCCGGCCCGCTGGTGCGTCAGCGCGCGGTGGTGGCAGTAGGGATTGTTGCCGGGGCGGCCGAAGATGGTGTGGGCGGTCCAGGTGCAGCCGCCGCGGCAGACGTCCGCGAAGGCGCAGCCGCGGCAGAAGCCCCACAGGTTCTCGGCCGCGGCCGCCGTGCCCGCCGTCAGGTTGAGGCCGAGCTCGGGGGCGTCGCGCAGCAGGTCGGTGAGGCTGCGGTCACGGATGTTCCCCCCGGCGTAGTCCCGCGTGGGCAGCGACGGGCAACCCTTGATCGTGCCGTCCGATTCGATGCCGAGGGTGGACAGCCCGGCCTGGCAGCCGCTCCAGAAGGCCGCGCCCTCGGGGGAGCGCAGCAGCCGCTCGTAGGGGCCGTAGTAGCCGACGTTGTTCCCGGCGTGGATCCGGACGCCGTCCTGGCGGGCGCGCCGGGCGATCCGGGCGAGCAACGGGAACACCTCGAGCAGCTCGACCGGCTGGAGCAGCAGGTCGGCGTGGTCGGCCGCGTTGCCCATCGGGACGGTGAGCTGCCACTGCCAGGCGACGACGCCCGCGGAGCGCAGCCGCTGGTACAGCTCCGGGAGCTCCGGCGCGGTCAGCCGGTTGATCTGCGTGTTGCAGGTCGCCTCGACCCCGGCCGACCGCAGGCGTTCCATCGTCCGAAAGCACGACTCCCACGAGCCCGCCCGTCCGCGAAGTCGATCGTGGGTGGCGGTCATGCCGTCCACGGACACCGAGCACTGGGTGACGCCGGCCGCCCGCAGGCCGCGCGCCATCGCCGCGCTCAGCCGGTAGCCGCCGGTCGTGACCGTGCAGCCCATTCCTCGCCGGGTGATCTCGGCGGCGATCGTCAGCCAGTCCCGGCGCAGGAACGCCTCCCCGCCGATGAGCGTGACCTCGTCCACGCCGACGGCGTCGAGCTGGGCCACCACGTCGAGGGCCTGCGCGGTCGACAGCTCCGCCGGACGCCGGGCCCCGGCGCGCGAGCCGCAGTGCCCGCACGCCAGGTTGCACGCCAGGGTCAGCTCCCACACGGCGTAGGTCCGCCGCCGCGCCGGGCCCACACCCAGCCCGGGTAGGGGTGCCGTGGACGGTTGCGGCGACACCTGGGACGGGTGCGGCGGCGCCTGGGACGGATGTGGCAGCGCCTGGGACGCATGTGGCGGCACCGCGAACGAATTCGGCGGCGCCGCTTCAGGGCGCGGGGCGGAACCGGG
The DNA here is from genome assembly GCF_023716945.1 of Frankia sp. AiPs1. Lineage (GTDB taxonomy): Bacteria > Actinomycetota > Actinomycetes > Frankiales > Frankiaceae > Frankia. The sequence continues at coordinate 10,285 of NZ_JAMQQF010000174.1, forward strand.
CCGGCTCACCGCCGAAACAGCCGGCGCAGCCAGCCTCGTTCCCTTCGCGCGGTGGGTCGAATCCGGTCGTCGCGCGCCGGCAGCGGCGGCCCGCCGTAGACCGGGGCCGGTGCCGGCGGAGGCACCGGCGGGGGAGGACCCGGTTGCCACGGCAGCGATCCGGCGGGCAGCGATCCGGCGGGCGTGATCAGCGTCTGGTCGCCGATCTCCTCGCCGGCGGCCTGGCTGGCCTCCTCGGCGGCGAGCCGGGCCGTGATGTCGTCGGCGCGGCGCGCACCGACCTGCGCGTCCCAGCCGGGACCGCGCGGCAGCCGGGGATCCGGTCGCTGCTCTGGTGACTGGTCCCTTGTCATCTTCCACCCCCGTTCCAGCACATCATCGTCCAGCAGGCGATGGGGTCAGCAGGCGATGGGGCCCGGCGGGGTGGTGGAGCTGATCAGGGGTGGAGTCGGTCGGGTGGTGGGGAAGCGTCGGCGGGCGTGGAAAGCCCGCGAACTTCCGCGGTGCGGGGTCGGCGGCGCAGGGTGGGGTCGGCGGCGCAGAGTGGGGGCCCGCCCCGGGGGTTTGGACGGGCCCCCACTCTGCTGTCCGGGGCCGGCGGAGCACCGTCGTGTCGTGGGGGGGGGGGGGGGGGGGCCCCGCCCCCCCGCCACTCGTCTCCAGCTCCCGGCCGCGGCCACAGCGCGTTGGCCTGCCGGGTCTCGTCCAAGGCGATCAGCCGAC
>NZ_JAMQQF010000175.1 GCF_023716945.1 Frankia sp. AiPs1
GGCGCGGACCCGGCGGCGGGCGGGTACCCGCGCCCGGAGCTGCTCGTCGGTCTCGCCGGGGCGGACCTGCTGGCCGGCCGCGACCCGAGCGTGCTGGCTCCGCTCTACCTGCGGCGTCCGGACGCGACCGAACCGCACGCGCCGAAGCCGGTCAGGGTGTGACGCGGCCTCCACCGCATGCGGCCGGAGATCTGGCGCCGGCTGGGGAGCTGGGGCCGGACGGGGAGCTGGTGCTCATCCCGATGCGCTGGTGGCACGTCGCCACCGTCGCCGAGCTGGAACCGACCGTCTTCGCCACCGACCCCTGGACCGCGGAGCTGTTCTGGTCCGAACTGGCCCAGGGCGACCAGCGGCGCTACCTGGCCGCGCTGTGGCGGCCGCGAGGGGTGGCCGCGCACGACCTGGCGGCAATCATCGGTTACGCGGGGCTGGCGCTTGCCGACGACGGCGCCTTCATCCAGACCATCGGCGTCGTGCCCCGGATCCGGGGCCGCGGTGTCGGCGCCCGGCTGATGATCGCCCTGCTGCGCCACGCGGGTCGGGCCGGAGCCCGCTCCTGCGGGCTGGAGGTTCGCACCGACAACCATGCCGCGCGGGCGCTGTACAGCCGGCTTGGTTTCGTCGACATCGGCGTGCGCCGCGGGTACTACCAGCCCTCCGGCGGCGACGCCTACGTCATGCGGGCCCGACCGATCGACACGGTCGGGTACGCCGCGCTGCTCGACGAGGTCGAACGCGCGCTGCCCGGCCGGGTGCGCCAGGAGCCGTGACCGGCTCGCCGGGGCGCCCCGGTCGGTCGCGCTGACTCAGACCGCCGCCCGCGCCCGCAGAACGCTCTCGCCGGCGGCCCGGCTGCGCTCGTAGACGTCGGTGAACTCGGCCAGCGCCGGGTTGACCGGGGCGAGCGTCATCTCCACCCGGACCAGCTCGACGTCGGTCGCCCCGAGCGTCTCGAGGACGTGGGCGATGAAGGGGAGCTGGTGGTCCCAGCCCTCCTTGGGCGTGCCCACCCCGTAGGAACCGCCCTGGGTGGCGATGACGGTGACGCGATCGCCGGTGAGCGCCGACTCCTCCGGCGGCTGCCGGAAGGTGCGGCCGACCATGATCACCTGGTCCACCCACGCCTTGAACGTGGAGGGCACCGAGAAGTTGTACATCGGCAGCGACAGCAGGAGCTCGTCGGCCGCCTCGAGCTCGCCGATCAGTTCCTCGCGCAGCTTGAGGCCCTCGGTCTGCTCCGGGGTGTGCTGCTCAGGCGGGGTGAAGCCGGCGGTCAGGGTGGCCCAGTCGAGGTGCGGCGGGGGGGTGAGGGCGAGATCGCGGTAGGTGACGGTGCCCTCGGGGTGGGCGGCGCGCCAGGCGTCGATGTAGATGGCGCCCAGCGATCGGGAGGTCGAGCCCTCCACAGCCAGGCTCGCGTCGACGTGCAGCAGGTTGGGCATTGCGGCGTCTCCCTGTTGGTCGAGAAGTCGTCAAAGACTGAGATCTTCTGCTGTCGCGAAGATCTGAACAGAGACTATCTGATGAAGAAATCGTCTCTGCAAGCACTCATCTGAGGGGAGATTACTCTGACCGGGACGGGTACCCTGGGGCGGTGAGCGACGCCGCAGCGGCCGCGGGGCCCGAGGTCGGGGCCGACGGCCTGCCCGAAGACCTCGGGCAGGATCTGGGCTGGCTGCTGGGCCAGGTGCAGTACGGCTACCTCGCGGCCTCGGCCGCCGCCGTCGGCGAACTGCCGGGCGGCCTGCGCGCGCTGCACGTTCTCGGCGCCGCCGTCGGCGGCGAGGCGCGAAACCAGATCGAGGTGGCCCGCCGGTTCGGCATCGACCGGACGGTGATGGTGCGCCTGGTCGACGAGCTCGAACGGGCGGGCCTGGTCGAGCGCCATCCCGACCCGGCCGACCGGCGAGCCCGCATCATCACCGCGACCGACCAGGGGACGCGGCTCTACGCGTCGACCCAGGACGACCGTCGCCTCGTTGATCAGCACGTGCTCGCCGGGCTGGAGCCGGCGGAGCGGGAGCAGTTCGTCGAGTCACTGCGCCGGATCGCCGCGCGGTTGCTGGCCGTCGATCCCACCCACGGCGCGGCTGCCTGCGACGCGGCCCGCCGCGAGATCGAGGCTCACGAGGGTGCCGGCTGCCCGCCGCAGGACGACTGTCCCACGGCCACGGATGGGCAGTCCGGGCCGGGCGGCGAGAGCGGACGACGGGCGGCCGCCGCCGGCTGATCGCCGGCCAGGCGGCGGGCGCCGCATGGGCGTCTGGGTGCCGGGAGCGACTCGGGTGGCCCGGCTCACCGTGGCGCGCTGGGCTCGGCGGGGCCGGGCGGGTCGAACTCGGCCGGGCGGGGGTGGACCTGGTGGAACGGCCAGGCGTGCGGGGAACCGGCGACCAGTTCCTCGGGTGGCGGGGGCAGCGGGGCCGCGGCGGGTCCACTGATGGTGGTGTCGTCCGCTCCGGTGGGAGCGGCGGTCGCCACGTCAGTCGGTGGCGCGTCGGGCAACCGGAGGACTACCACGACGAGGTCACCCCCGGGCTGGTGACTGAGATATACCTCACCTTTGCGGCCGTCGAGGGCGGCGATCGCCCAGTCCCGCAGGTCCGTCAGGCGCCCGGGCGTCGCCCGGGCCTCCCACATCCAGATCATGTTCGCGTCCCATCCGGCGTGGCCGAAGGCGGTCGGGGCCGGTTGCGCGGTCGCGCGCCGGGAAGGGGCCGGGGCGAGCCGGCGTGGCCGGCGCGGTCGGGCGGGCGGCGCCCGGTTCCCGGCCGTCTTGACACTTCCGACCTTGTTGGTTGACGTGTGTGGTGCGGGTGCTAGGTTGGCACTCGGCACGTGAGAGTGCCAGCGACAACAGGCGCCTGTTCACCCGCGACGGCAGGCCGCCAGGGTCGCTCTCTCATCCAGCGTAGGAAGGGGGAGGTCGATCGTGACGACCGCCACCAAGGTTGCTATCAAGCCGCTCGAGGACCGCATCGTTGTGCAGCCCTCCGATGCCGAGCAGACCACCGCGTCCGGAATTGTGATTCCGGACACGGCGAAGGAGAAGCCCCAGGAGGGCACCGTCCTCGCAGTCGGCCCGGGCCGGTTCGAGGACGGCAAGCGCGTCCCGCTCGACGTCAAGGTCGGCGACGTGGTGCTCTACAGCAAGTACGGCGGCACTGAGGTCAAGTACTCGGGCGAGGAGTACCTCGTGCTCTCCGCTCGCGACGTCCTCGCGATCATCGAGAAGTAGACCCGCTCGCCGGTCGCAACGCAAGGGGCGCGCCCCGCTGGTGGCCGCCCGGTTTCCGCCGGGCCCGCCGGCGGGGCGCGCCCTTGCGGTTTCCCACCGGTCATCGGTGTCGGGAGGACAAACCAGGTATGCCGAAGATTCTCACGTTCAACGAGGACGCCCGCCACGCGCTGGAGCGCGGGGTGAACGCGCTGGCCGACGTGGTCAAGGTGACGATCGGCCCGCGTGGGCGCAACGTCGTCATCGACCAGTCCTACGGTGCGGCGACGATCACCAACGACGGGGTGACGATCGCCCGGCTGGTCGAGCTGGAAGACCCGTACGAGAACCTGGGTGCTCAGCTCGCCAAGGAAGTCGCCACCAAGACGAACGACGTCGCCGGCGACGGCACCACCACGGCGACGGTGCTCGCCCAGGCGATGGTCCGCTTCGGTCTGAAGCAGGTCACCGCCGGGGCCGCGCCGCTGACGCTGAAGCTGGGCATCGAGGCCGCCGTCGAGGCCGTCTCCGCCGCCCTGCTCGAGCAGGCGATCGAGGTCAGCTCAAGGCAGACGATCGCCCAGGTCGCCGCCATCTCCGCCCAGGACGCCCAGGTCGGGGAGCTGATCGCCGAGGCGATCGACAAGATCGGCAAGGACGGCGTCATCACGGTCGAGGAGAGCCAGACCACCGGGCTGGACCTCGAGCTGACCGAGGGGATGCAGTTCGACAAGGGCTACATCTCGCCGTACTTCGTCACGGACGCCGAGTCGCAGGAGGCCGTCCTCGAGGACGCGTACATCCTGCTGTACCCGGGCAAGATCGCCGCGCTGAACGAGATCCTGCCCATCCTCGAGCAGGTCGTGCAGGAGCGTAAGCCGCTGCTGATCATCGCCGAGGACATCGAGGGCGAGGCGCTGTCCACTCTGGTCGTGAACTCGATCCGCAAGACCTTCCAGGTCGTCGCGGTGAAGGCGCCCGGCTTCGGGGACCGTCGCAAGGCGGTGCTGCAGGACATCGCCGTGCTCACCGGCGGCCAGGTGGTGGCCGGTGAGGTCGGCCTTTCGCTGGACGCGGTGACCCTCGCGGATCTCGGCCAGGCCCGGCGGGTGGTGGTGGAGAAGGACACCACCACCATCGTCGACGGCGGCGGCGAGGCGGGCGCGGTCGCCGACCGGGTTCGCCAGCTCAAGGCGGAGATCGAGGCCAGCGACTCCGACTGGGATCGCGAGAAGCTCCAGGAGCGGCTCGCCAAGCTCGCCGGCGGGGTCGCGGTCATCCGCGTGGGTGCCGCCACCGAGGTGGAGCTCAAGGAGAAGAAGCACCGCCTCGAGGACGCCGTCTCCGCGACCCGTGCGGCGATCGAGGAGGGCATCGTCGCCGGCGGTGGCGCCGCGCTGTCGCACGTCGCCTCCGTTCTCGACGACGGCCTCGGCCGCACCGGGGACGAGCTTGCCGGTGTCCGGATCGTGCGCACCGCCCTCGACGCCCCGCTGAACTGGATCGCGCGCAACGCCGGTCTGGAAGGCGCGGTCATCGTCGCCAAGGTCAAGGAACTCGCGCCGAATCACGGCTACAACGCCGCGACCGGCGAGTACACCGACCTGATCGCGGCCGGCGTCGTCGACCCGGTGAAGGTCACCCGCTCGGCGGTGGCGAACGCCGCCTCGATCGCGGCGCTGCTCATCACCACGGAGAGCCTCGTCGTCGAGAAGCCGGCCGGGTCGGCGGGCGATCACGGCCACTCCCACGGCCACTCCCACGGCCATGGGCACAGCCACCCGCAGGGCCCCGGTTTCTGATCGGGAGCCGGCTGGCGAGGCCCGGCCGGGCAACTCCGGCCGGCGCCCCGCTCGCGGCAGCAAAGCGGCCCGCTCGGTCCCCGGTCAGGGGTCCGAGCGGGCCGCTTTTGTTCCCGGGTAGTCAGGCCGGCGGCCGGCCGATCGATGGTGGCCGGCCGGCCCACGGGCGCCACCCGAACGGCTGGGCGAGAGCGGCCGGTGGGCCCGCTCACCCGTCGCGGGTGATCGGCATGGCCGGGATCGGATGTCCGGCCAAGTCGTCACCTGCCGCCGGGCTGGTCAGCAGGCAGGCGCGAGCCCCGGCCTGGCGGGGACGCGGCGAGCCGCCCCCCGCCGCGAGCGGCCGGTAAGGATCGCCTCCCGTTCCGACTCGCTGAGCCCTCCCCAGACGCCGTACGGCTCCCGGGCGGTCAGTGCGTACTCCCCGCAGGCGCGGATGACCGGGCACCGGGCGCAGATCGCCTTGGCCGCGGCCTCACGGGCGGCCCGGGCCGGCCCGCGTTCGCCCTCCGGGTGGAAGAACAGCTCGGTGCTCTCCCCGCGGCACGCGCCATGCAGTTGCCACTCCCACTTCTCCGCGCCGGGGCCGGGAAGTCGTCGGACGTCGGTCATCGGCCTGAGCCCCCCTTTCGACCTGAGCGGCAAACGCCGCGGGCTCACCGTAGTACCGGTCACCCTTCCGGTGATCTAGAAAAATTCACCCGGGCGATCCCGCGTCGCCTGCCGTCAGGTCCGGTGTGCCGCGCCGGCACAGCCCCCGCCGGGACGCGGCGCGGATCCACGGGTCGTCCGATGGCTCCGGACCAGACCGATCCTCCCCGTCCGGTGCCACCGGCCGCCCGGACGGAGCCGGGATCGGGAAGGACGTCCGGTCCGTGGGTCCGGCGGACAACTTCGTGGACGGTGATTCGCCTACCCCGGCGATCGCCTGGTCACACGGCCCGGCCGGGAACATCGCCGGACAATGCTTCGATCCGGGCGACGGGGGCGGCCTTCGCGGCCCGACGGTTCCCCGGCAGAGTCGCCGTTACCGGATCAACCGGACGGTTCGGTCGGGATGTTGGGCAGTTCGACGGCCCGGGAGCGCGCCGGTCGGCCCCGGGTGGCAGGGACATGCCAACGCCGCGGCGGGTGGCGTCGGCCGGGCGGACCGTCCGGGAACGGACAGTCCGGGCTGGCCCGAAAGTCGTACCGGCGATCGGCCGGGGGAGACACGCGGTGGCGCTGGGACGCCGCCCGAGGCCCAACGCGGCCACCGCGGACGACGAAAAGCGGGCTCGGGCGACCGCAACGATGTTGCTGGCGGATGGCTGGGGCGTGCCCGAGCCCCGGTCCCGCGCCGGGTGCGGGCCGACGATCTCGCTCGCGGCCACGGCGACCGCTGCTGAACATGGAGATGCCCACGACGATGCGGGTACGCACTCGAACTGAGCCCCGACGCAGTCCGTCCCGCCGACGCAGTCCGCCCGCGGGCTCCATGCACCTGCGCCCGCGGGCCTCCTGCCTAGGCCGGGACGCGCCCGGCGCTCAGCGGGAGTCGGCCTCCGAAGCGGCTGACGCCTCATACACGCCGTCGGCGAAGCCGCGGGCGTACTCCCAGCTCACGTAGCACGACGGGTCGGGAGAGAAGGCGGGCTCGTGGACGCGTGTCCGCCCCTCGTTGAGGAGATTGCGCAAGTTGCCGGCCAGCAGCTCCCAGTCGAAGTAGTGGGGCTCGGCGCAGCCCTCGCAGTCGACGACGAGGCCGCGGTAGCCGCGCGGCTCGAGCAGCGTGCGGAAGACATCGAGGTCTCCCAGCTCGGCGAGGACCTCCTCCCGCTCGTGCAAGGACAGCGGTTCGAGCAGGTCAAGGTCGTCGACAGAGTCGAGGCGCGCGAGCTCGGCGGCCGGATCCTCGGGGTCACCCGCGAAGGGGTCGACAGGCTCGTCGCTCACGTCGACCACGCTACGCTTGCCCGGACTGCTAAGTGGTCCCGATCAGGAGTCTCGGCACCGTTGTGCCGCGCTTGTGGACAAGTCTGTGTAGGTCCGTCTCCTGTTGCGTAACCTGCGTTGCGCTGGTCGGCCGCCGGTAAGGCTCGCTCCCGGCGGCTCCACCGCGATCTCCGTCACGCCGCAACCGCCCATAAGCGCCGCCGACCTCTACGATGGGGTACATGCCGCCACCCGGCGACCGGCTTGCCGGTAGCGGGTTGATGCCCCGATCGCCTGGTGGGCGGCCGGGCCGGCCGCCCACGGGTACCCGGCGGGGCCGTGGCCGCCGGGCGGGTATCCCCCGCGCCGCGGCCCCGGTCATCGCGGAACGGAAGGTGCCATGAACGCTCCCGTCGCCACCGATCACTCCACGTCGGCTCCCCGCCCGCCGGCTCGCACGGCGTCGGCGAGCGGCTCCGCCGACTCCCAGGTGGACCTCCTGGGCGCCGACGCGCCGGTGCCGCCGAAGCTGGCGATGCTGGGCCTGACCTTCGACGACGTGCTGCTGCTGCCGGCGGCCTCCGACCTGGTGCCCGCCGAGGCCGACACCACGACCCGGCTTTCGCGGTCCATCTCCCTCGCCGTGCCCCTGGTGTCCTCCGCCATGGACACGGTGACCGAGGCCCGGATGGCGATCGCGATGGCGCGCCAGGGCGGCGTCGGGGTGTTGCATCGCAACCTCTCGATCGAGGACCAGGCGCAGCAGGTCGACATGGTGAAGCGGTCCGAGTCCGGGATGATCACCGCGCCGGTGACCTGCGGGCCGGAGGCCACCCTCGAGGACGCGAACGTGCTCATGGCGCGCTACCGCATCTCGGGTGTGCCGGTGACCGAGCCGGACGGCCGGCTCGTCGGCATCGTGACCAACCGCGACATCCGCTTCGAGCGGGACTACTCCCGCCGGGTGCAGGACGTCATGACGCGGATGCCGCTGATCACCGCGCCGGTCGGCGTGTCGCCCGAGGACGCGCTGGAGCTGCTGCGCCGACACAAGATCGAGAAGCTGCCGATCGTCGACGACCGCGGCCGGCTGCGAGGGCTGATCACGGTCAAGGACTTCACCAAGCGGGACCAGTACCCACACGCCACCAAGGACGCCGACGGCCGGCTGATGGTTGGTGCCGCGATCGGGGTGGGCGAGGACGCCTACAAGCGGGCCCAGGTCCTCGTCGCGGCGGGCGTCGACTTCCTCATCGTGGACACCGCCCACGGCCACCAGCGGGCGGTGCCCGACATGGTGCGCCGGATCAAGACCGACATCCCGACCGGGGCCAACGGTCGGCCGCTGGACGTGATCGGCGGCAACGTCGCGACCGGCGCGGGCGCCGCGGCGCTCATCGCCGCGGGCGCGGACGCGATCAAGGTCGGCGTGGGGCCCGGCTCGATCTGCACCACCCGGGTGGTCTCCGGGGTCGGCGTCCCCCAGGTCACGGCGATCTACGAGGCGTCCCGGGTCGCCCGGGAGCACGGGGTGCCGGTGATCGGGGACGGCGGCCTGCAGTACTCCGGCGACATCGCGAAGGCCATCGCGGTCGGGGCGGACACGGTCATGCTGGGCAGCCTGCTCGCCGGCGTCGACGAGAGCCCGGGCGAGCTGATCTTCATCAACGGCAAGCAGTACAAGGCCTACCGCGGCATGGGGTCGCTCGCCGCGATGCGCAGCCGAGGCGGGGCCCGCTCCTACTCGAAGGACCGCTACTTCCAGGACGACGTGCTCTCCGACGACAAGCTCGTCCCGGAGGGCGTCGAGGGGCAGGTGCCCTACCGGGGCCCGCTCGCGGCCGTGGCGCACCAGCTCGTCGGCGGGCTGCGGGCCGCGATGGGGTACACCGGCTCGCCGACCATTCGGCGGCTACAGGACGACGCGCAGTTGATCCGGATCACTTCCGCGGGCCTCACCGAGAGCCACCCGCACGACATCCAGATGACCGTCGAGGCGCCGAACTACAACTCCTCGCGCTGAGAGCCGCGGCGAGCGCGGCCGGCACCCCCGGCGGATGCCGTGCCGTGCCGTGCGGTGCCGCGCCGCCGGCCGCGGTCCGTCCGCTCGCGGCCATGGCGGTGCCGGTCCGCCCCGCTCCGGCCGATCCTGACGCGGTCACGCCGCTTGCCGGGACCGGTCGACGCCGCCGGGGTGCCGACCCCGCTGCGGATGCGCGTCGTCGTCGGCCGTCCCGACACCGGCGATCAGGTGTCCGTGCCCGGGTCCGGCGCGCGGACGACGTGAAGCAGGTACGTCAGTGTCCGGCCGGCGTAGGCCCGCCGGCCCAACCAGGAGGCACCAGCAGTGGCAGAGGTCGAGATCGGTATCGGCAAGAGCGCGCGGGTCGCGTACGGTCTCGGCGCCGTCGGAATCGTCCCGTCGCGTCGGACCCGTGATCCGCAGGACGTCTCGCTGGCCTGGGAGATCGACGCCTACCGTTTCGACCTGCCGCTGGTGGCGGCCGCCGCTGACGCCGTCACCTCGCCGGCGTCGGCGATCGCGCTCGGCCGGCTCGGTGGGCTTGGCGTCCTGCACGTCGAGGGGCTGTGGACCCGGTACGAGCAGCCCGAGAACCACATCGCCGACCTCAGCGAGATCGGCGCCAAGGAAGGCCAGCAGGCGGCGACCGAACGGCTGCGCGGGCTGTACGAGTCGCCGGTGCGTCCGGAGCTCATCGCGCGGCGCCTCGGCGAGCTGCGCGAGGCCGGTGTGGTCGTCGCCGCGGCGCTGCGCCCGCAGAAGGTTCGGGCGCTGAGCCAGCACGTGCTGGCGGCCGGCGTCGACCTGCTGGTCATCCACGGCACGGCGGTCTCCGCCGAACACCAGTCCCGGCGCAGCGAGCCCCTCAACCTCAAGCGGTTCATCGGCGAGCTGGACGTCCCGGTGCTGGTCGGCGGGTGCGCGTCGTTCTCCACCGCGCTGCACCTGATGCGGACCGGCGCCGCCGGGGTCATCGTCGGCGTCGGCTCGGGCCTGGGCGATCGGACCCATGAAGTGCTCGGCGTGGGAGTCCCGCTCGCCACCGCGATCGCGGATGCCGCCGGAGCCCGGATGCGTTACCTCGACGAGTCAGGCGGCCGCTACGTCCACGTCGTCGCGCACGGCGACCTGCAGACCGGTGGTGACCTCGCGAAGGCGATCGCCTGCGGCGCCGACGCGGTGATGGTGGACGCGGCGCTGGCAGCGGCGCAGGACGCGCCCGGCCAGGGCGGGATGTGGCCGATGGACGTGCTGCATTCCGACCTGCCACGCGGCCGGTGGGCGCCGGCCCCCCCGACGGGCACCCTGGCGCAGATCGTCACAGGGCCCGGTGCGGCCACCGGAACGGGCCTGCTCAACCTCGCCGGCGGTCTGCGGACCGCCATGGCGACGACCGGGTACGCGACCCTCAAGGAGTTCCAGAAGGCCGAGATCATGGTGACTGCCGCCTCCTGACCGGCCCGGGGGCCGCTGCCACCGGATCCGGTGACAGCCGTTCCGGCGGGCGATCAGCCACGCGGTGGGCCGATACCCGACTCGGGCGGAACAGTCCACCTCCCGACGGTGGCGGCGGTACCCGCCCGATCCGGACCCTTGGTGGACATGGCACCCTGGGAGCGTCCGTCTCCGGCACGAAGGACGACAGATGCGCCTCGACGAGCACGGCCGCTGGGTCAGCGATGACGGCGCCTACCTCTGGGACGAAGCCGCCCAGACCTGGCAGCCGTCCTCCGCCGTGCCGCCGACCAGCTCCAGCGGCGGTCCGGCGCGCGCCCAGCCGGCCGGCACCGTCGGCACCGTCGGCACCGGACCGCGTGACGGCGGCGATGCGCGCACGGCCGGCCTTCCCGATCCCGCTGCGGCGGGCCCCTCGGCTTACCCGGCTTCGGGTTTCGGGTCCGGCTCGGGCGACATGGCGGATGACGGGCGGGGCGCCGCTGCGGCGGGTGATGTGGGTGGCGCGGGGCGCGGATCGCCCGCCGTGGTGCGGCACGAGGTTCGTCCCGGGG
>NZ_JAMQQF010000176.1 GCF_023716945.1 Frankia sp. AiPs1
GGTCACGGGCGCGCGCTGCCCCCGGGCGGGGCTCGGCTCGGCGCCGACGACAGGACGCTGACGGCAGCGAGCGCCCCCGACACCGTCGGCGTGATCGGCACCGTCAGCGCGGTCGGCGAGGTCAGCACGCTCGGCGGGGTCGACGCCGTCCGCGATGTGGTCGGCCCGCTGGGCCCCAGCGAGGACGGGGTGAGCGACGGGAACGGATCGGCGGCGGACGTCGCCGCGATCGTCCCGTCACTGTTGATCTTTGGCAGGGCGGCCGGGGGCTGACCGCCCGGCATCGCTGCCGCCTGGCCGACGCCGTAGATGGCCTGGTAGATCCGCTTGGCGACCGGGGCGGCGTACTCGGCGCCGGTGCCGGAGTCCGGGATCGTCACCACGACGGCGAACCGCGGGTCGTTGGCCGGGGCGAAGGAGGCGAACCACGAGGTGTCGCCCTTGCCTTCGACTTCGGCGGTGCCGGTCTTGGCGGCGATCGGGACGATGGCGCTCGGCCAGTCCGCGAAGACGCCGGTCGCCGTGCCGCCACCCTCGGAGGTGACGCCGGCCAGGCCGCCGCGGATGTAGGCGAGGATGTCCGGCGAGACCGGCAGCGTCCCGGCCTTGCGCGGCGGGAAGGTCTGCACCACCCGGCCGTCCGGGGCGACCGCCGCCTTGGCCAGGGTGGGCTTCCACAGGGTGCCGCCGTTGGCGATCGCGGCGTAGGCCGTGGCGAGCTGCAGCGGGCTCAACGACAGGTACTGCCCCTGGCCGATCGCGAACTGGGTGGCCGCGCCGGCGTTGTAGAGGTAGCCGTCCACGCACGCCTCGGCGGCGTACTTGCGGAACCGCTCCGCCTTGACCGGATCGTGTTCCTCCGGGTAGCCGTTCTTCGCCCGCCGGCAGTAGGAGTCCTTCAGCTCCGCCCAGATCGCCTTCGCGCCGGCGCGGTCGACCACGGACCCCTTGGCCTCCCCGGGCAGGTCCAGGCCGGTAGCCTTGCCGAAGCCCATGGCCTGGGCCATCCGGACGAAGTACTCCTTCGGCGGCGCGTAGGGCCCGCGGCCGTTGCGCAGGCCGCCGTCGGCGAGCCACGAGTCGTAGGCGAACTGGTCGAAGATGACGTCGCAGGAGATGACGAGCGCCTGGTGCAGGGTGATCGGCCCGGCCGACTCGCCGTCGAAGTTGTGGAAGACCTGGTCGCCGATCTGCAGCGTCGGGGCGCAGTCGAAGTGCTGGTCGCCCTTGGCGCCCAGGTTCTGCATCGCGACGGCGGTGGAGATGACCTTGAAGGTCGAGCCGGCCGCGCCCGAGCCCTGGTAGGCGCGCGAGAGCAGGGGGATGCCGTTGGCGGGGTCGGACAGGGCCCGGTAGTCCTGCTCGGAGACGCCACCGACGAACACCGACGGGTTGTACGAGGGCAGGCTGGCCATCGCGACGACGCCGCCGGTGCGCACGTCGAGGACGACCGCCGACGCGGTCCGGTTGCCGCCGCCGAGCTGGTTGATCGTGTCCTGCAGCGCCTGCTCGGTCGCCTGCTGGACGCCGAGGTCGAGGTTGAGCACAAGGTGGTCGCCGCTGACCGGCGGGGTGGTCGACGCGGTGCCGGCCACCCGGCCGAAGCGGTCCACCTCGAGGCGCTCCACCCCGTCGGTGCCGCGCAGTTCGTCGTCGTAGGTGCTCTCCAGGCCGGCGACGCCGATCAGGCTGTTGAGGTGGTAGCCCTTCTCGTCGCCCTGCTTGTCGAGCTGGTCCTGGGTGACCGGGGCGAGGTACCCCAGTTCGTGGGCGGCCAGCGAGCCGTGCGGGTACTCGCGCACGGCCTGCAGATCCGCCGACACGCCCGGGAAGCGGTCGGGATGCTCGATGACGGCGAGCGCCTGCTGGGGGCTGACGTCCTTGGCGACCGGGACCGGCTGGTAGGGCGAGCCGTTCCAGCACGGCGGCTTCACCTGGGCGGTGCAGAACCTGATCCGCCGGGTCAGTTCGTCGGCCGGAGTGTTGATCACGCCGGCGAGCCGGGCGAGGACCGCCTTGCCATGGTCGGTCTGCCGATCCGTCGCGGACCGGTTCACCGAGATGACCAGCGAGGTCCGGTTACGGACCAGGGGCTGGCCGCGGTCGTCGAGGATCATCCCGCGGGTCGCGGGGGTCACCACCTCGCGCACCCGGTTCGTCTCGGCGACCCGGCGGTAGTGATCCCCGTCGAGGACCTGGAGCACCCACAGCCGCGCACCCAGGGTCGCCAGCAGCGACAGGACCAGCACACGCAGCAGCAGGACGCGGATCCGCATCCGATCGTTCATCGGCCGCCCCGCCGGGGGCGGCCGGACAACCGCCGGGAGCCCGCGGCCAGCAACGGGAACAGGAACGGGGTGAGCAGCACCGCGTAGACACCGGCGGCCAGCGCACGGATGACCGCCTCACCGCCGGTCAGCGCCGCCTCACCGAAGATCGAGGTCGTCGCCGCGTATCCCAGGGTGCCAGCCACACAGGCCCCGGCGGTCGCTCCGAGGGGCACCGCCACCGACCGCTCCGCCGCATCCATCACCAGGCCAACAGCGTAACCGATCAGACACATAACGAGAGCAGACTGGCCGAGAACGTGACTTGACGCCAGATCGGCCAACACCCCGACCACGAACCCACTGACCGCCCCGACCAGCGGACCTTCTATCAGCGAGATCGCCGCCAGCAGGACGAGCACGAGATCCAGCCGGCCGCCGGGCAGGCCCAACCGGGCGACGATCGAGACCTGCACGACGAGCGCGACCGACAGCAGCGCGATCGCGGCGACGAAGGTGCGGGCGCGCAGGGTGTCCGCGGAGCCGGCGATGTCCCACATGTCGGCTCAGCCCGTCCCGCCCTGGCCGGAGCGGATCGGCCCGGCGGTGGTCGTGCCGGGAGTGGTCGTGCCGGCGGTACTCGCGTCGGGAACGGTCGTGCCGGGAACGATCGTGCCCGGAGTGGTCGTGCCGGCGGCGGGCGGCTGGGCGGCCGGCGCGGCCGGCGCCGGCTGGGTGGTCGGCACCGGCTGGGGCGCGAGCAGGCGGTCGCCGGGATCCGCCGCTGGCCGGCCGACGACCACGCCGACGAGGTCGAGCGTTCCGACCGACACGAACGGCTTGACCTCCGCCGTCCGGGACAGCCCGCCGACGTCGGTGACCTTGGTGATGACGCCGATCGGCACGCCGGCGACGTAGTCCATGCTGCCGAAGGTCACCAGCCGGTCGCCCTTCTGCACCCGGTAGGAGGCGTCGTACAGGGTGAAGGTCAACGTGCTCGGCCCCTGGCCGCCGGCCACGGCGCCGAGCAACTGGGTGCGTTCGAGGCGGGCGCCGACCCGGCTGCCCGGGTCGCACGCGAGGCGGACGGCGGCGGTGTGTGCCGTGGCCGAGGAGACCGTGCCGACGAGCCCGTCGGCATCGAGAACGGTCTTGTCGACGTCGACGCCGTCGTCCCGGCCGGCGTTGATGGTGACGGTCCAGTCCGTGCCGGACACGTCGCCCACCGCGATGACCCGGGCCGGCACGATCGAGTACTGGCCCTTGTCCGCGATCAGTCGCAGCTCGCCGAGCTGCTTGGACATCCGGCCGACCGCGGCGTTGTCTGCGAGCTGGCGACGCAGCCCGGCGTTCTCCTGGGCCAGCCGGTCGGCTCGGTCGTGGTAACGGTTCGGGTGCCCCAGCGACGAGGCGGTCCGGCCGATCGGCCTGGTCACCGCGGTCACGCCGGCCTCGACGCCGCCGAGGACCGAGTGCACGACTCCGCGGGCTCCGCTGGCGGATCGGCCGGTCTTGTAATCGAGGGTGATCAGGGTGAAGGCGGCGATGAGCAGCGCGACGATCACCAGGCGGGATCGCCTCGTGTCACGCCCCACAGCAGCCTCCGAACAAGCTCTCAGGCCCCACGCCGCCGCACGGCAGGCGCCGGGCGGCACGGGGCACCTGCCCGCTCAGCGCGGGGCGGGCACGGCACCGGCCGGGTGGGCGACGGGCCGGTGACGCCGGCCGGAGCCGGCCGCCGCGCGCGGTCCGTCGCTGAGGTCGGACGATCCGCATCGCCGCGACGTTCCCGGATCTGACACAAGATTCCCCACTGGTGGGGACGTCTCGGATGGCCCGGACGGCGCCGGGGAGCGGGCGCGCCGGGGTTGCAGCCGCGGTCCGCTACCGCCGCGGCTCCGAGATCAGGACCTGCTGGAGCGCCTCGAACTCCTCGACGCACTTGCCCGAACCCATGGCCACCGAGTGCAGCGGATTCTCGGCGATGTGGATGGGCATGCCGGTCTCGTGCCGCAGCCGCTCGTCGAGCCCGCGCAGCAGGGCACCGCCACCGGTCAGGACGATGCCGCGGTCCATGATGTCGCCGGACAACTCCGGCGGGCAGCGGTCCAGCGTCACCTTCACCGCGTCGATCACGGCGTTGACCGGCTCCTCGATCGCCTTGCGGATCTCCTCCGCGGTCACCACGATCGTCTTGGGTAGGCCGGTGACGAGGTCGCGCCCGCGGATCTCGGCGCTGGGCTCGTCGGGCACCTTGTGCGCCGAGCCGATCGCCATCTTGATCTCCTCGGCGGTGCGCTCGCCGAGCATCAGCGAGTACTCCTTCTTCACGTAGGAGATGATCGCGACGTCCAGCTCGTCGCCGGCGGTGCGGATCGACTGGCTGGTGACGATACCCCCCAGCGAGATCACGGCGACCTCGGTGGTCCCGCCGCCGATGTCGACGACCATGTTGCCGGTCGGCTCGTGCACCGGCAGTCCGGCGCCGATGGCGGCGGCCATCGGCTCCTCGATGATGTACACCTTGCGGGCGCCGGCCTGGTAACCGGCGTCCTTGACGGCCCGCTGCTCCACCCCGGTGATCCCCGACGGCACGCAGACGACCAGCCGCGGCTTCGCGAAGTGGCGCCGCCGGTGCACCTTCTGGATGAAGTACCTCAGCATCCGCTCGGTCGTCTCGAAGTCGGCGATGACGCCGTCCTTCAACGGGCGCACGGCCACCACGTTCCCGGGGGTCCGGCCGATCATCCGCTTGGCGTCCGTGCCGACCGCGAGGATGCCCGAGGTCGTGGTGTTGATGGCGACCACGCTCGGCTCGTTGAGGACGATTCCGCGGCCACGCACGTACACCAGGGTGTTGGCGGTACCGAGATCGACGGCCATGTCACGACCGAGGAACGACAGCGAACTGGACATCGTCGGGTACCGACCTTCCCGGGGGGATGCGGTCCTGGCCGCCTCCGGCGCGGCCGACGGCACGGCCAGCCAGGGAGCCGGAGAAGCGCGTGGAACACGTACAGGGTTCGTAGATCGGGCAGGACGACCCGGAGCGCCCCGCGCGGAAACGACCGCGGCAACCAACCGTCACAGCCGGTCACTGCGACCCACCGGACACGCTCCGGGCAAGTACTTGAAGGGTAGACCGCCGGGCAGCGCCCCGCCGCCCCGGCCGGTCGCGAGGCGGCTCGTGTCACCCTTGGGTCAGATCGACCCAGCGGGCATCAATGGGTAACTGTCCCGGTACGCAATGCGTCTCACCGCGACCGCCACGGGCGGGCAAGGACGCCACGCAGGCACGAAACAGCCGGCCGCGATCGGCGAACTGCGGTTCACGGCCACCGGACAGGAACACCTGGGGCCGCCCAGCGCCCGGGAACTCACCCGGATCCGGTGAGCGCACGGCGTGGTCCGGTCCGCCCGGGACCACGCCGCGACCACTCACCCATCCGTGCCAGTACGGATGGGTGCCCGTCAGTCCGCGCCCGCCGGACGGGTGGGGACGGACGAGCCCGCGCAGGTCAGCTCAGGCCGGGAAAGAACAGGTCGATCTCGCGCTTGGCGGACTCGGGCGAGTCGGAGCCGTGCACGAGGTTCTGGCCGATCTCCAGCGCGTAGTCGCCGCGCAGCGAGCCGGGGGCGGCCTTGACCGGGTCGGTGGCGCCGATCAGCCCACGCGACGCCTCGACGGCCCGCGGGCCCTCGGCGACCAGCGCGACCAGCGGACCGGAGACGATGAAGTCGACCAGCTCACCGAAGAAGGGCTTGCTGGCGTGCTCGCCGTAGTGCGTCTCGGCGACGGAGCGCTCCAGCGTGCGCAGCTCCAGGGCCACCAGGGTGAGCCCCTTGCGCTCCAGCCGGCCGACCACCTCACCGACGAGGCCACGGCTGACGCCATCGGGCTTGACCAGGATGAGGGTGCGCTCGGCGGACACAGTACTCCTTCTCGATCATCGACATCGTCGTCTCAACGGGCCCGCGGGCCCGGTGTCAACTTACAGGGTGCCCGCGCCATCACCATGGCCGAACCGGGCCACCTCAGGACCGCAGCAACGCCCGCGCCCGACCCACAACGGGGGCCGAACCAGTCACCAGCACCCCGGCTCCGCCCAGGTCGGCGTCCTCCTCGGCGAGCCGGACCGCGTCGTCGACCGCGTCGTCGAGCCGGGGGGCGACCTCGACGCGGTCGGCGCCGAACACGCCCGTCGCCACGGCCGCGAGGTCGTCGACGCCCAGCGCCGCCGCCGTCGCCCCGGACGTGACGACCACGGCGGCGAGGACCGGCTCGAGCGCGGCCAGGATCCGGGCGGCGAGCGCCTCGTCGCCGTCGACGGCGACCACGCCGACAAGCACCTCGAAACCGAACGCCTCGTCGAGCGCGCTCGCAAGGGCCGCCGCGCCCAGGGGGTCCTGGGCGACGTCAAGCACGATCGTCGGTGAGCGGCGCACGACCTCCAGCCGGCCCCGGGCGTCGACCTGGGCGAACCCCGCCCGGACCGCGTCGAGGTCGAGGGCGCTGCGACCGCCGCCCACGAACGCCTCGACGGCGGCGAGCGCCACCGCGGCGTCGTGGGCCTGATGGGCGCCGTGCAGGGGCAGGAAGAGCTCGTCGTAGGTGCCGCCGAGCCCCTTCAGCGTGACCATCTGCCCGCCGACGGCGATGCGGCGGCCGAGCACGCCGAACTCCATGCCCTCCCGGGCCACCGTCGCCCCGCTGCCGGCGGCCCGCCGAAGCAGCGCCTGCGCGGCCGGCAGGACCTGCTGGGCGAGCACGACGAGGGTGTCCGCCCGGATGGCCGAGCCGACCCGCGCGGCGATCCGGGCGAGCTGCGCGTCGGCGGCGTCGCCATCCCCGGCGAGCACGGCGGCGTCCACGGCATCGGCGGCGTAGGCGGCGTCGGCATAGGAGGCGTCGGCATAGGAGGCGTCGGCATAGGAGGCGTCGAGCGGGCTCACCCCGGCGACGCCGTCCGGGCCGGCGACCGTCACCGGGGTGATCGCGGCCACCGGCGCGTCGAGCAGGTCGGCCAGGTCGCCGAGCGCCGCGGAACCGTCCCAGCCCGACTCGACGACGGCCACGTCGACCGGGGCGTCCGCGAACGCGGCGAAGGCCACGGCGGCGAGCAGTTCGACGGCGCTCAGCGGGCCGTCATCCTCGATCAGTGGCAGGTAGGGCGCGATGTCGGCGAAGGCGGCCTCGAGCACCTCGGACGAGATCGCCGCGCCGGCCAGGCCCACCTGCTGGGCGCTGCCGAGCCAGCCGGGCGAACGCAGGGAGCCCGCGCGGATGCCGAACGAGTCGAGCAGCGCGGTGATACCGGCCACGGTGGAGCTCTTCCCGACGGACCCCGCGACCACGATGCTGGGGAAGGCTCGCTGCGGCTGGCCGAGCAGGTCCAGCAGGCGCCGCAGCCGCGCCAGTCCCGGGGGGACCGCGACGGCGACTCGCTGCGCGTGCGCGGCCGCGAACCGCGTCGGGCCCGCCCGGCCGGCATCGCCGGACGTCGAGGTGGTGCCGATGTTCGCCGCGGCGCCTGTCACGGCCCCGATCCTACGAGTCCGGACGACCGCCGGTCGCCTGGCCCCGTGGCGGCCCCCGACCTGCCCGTCGTTCGCCGCCGGCTGCGCGGCCAACTCGTCCGGGTTGCGCCGGTGTCGTTAGTGTCGAGCGCGGGTGAAGGAGGCGGGAACAGCACGTGACGTGGACCTACGAGGCGGCATGCGCCGCCCTGGCCGGCTCGGTCGATCTGGAGAAGCAGGCGATCACGGCCGAGCCGCCGGTGCCGAGCCTGGACCGGATGCGGGAGCTGGCCCGTCGGCTCGGCGACCCGCAGAACCGAGCTGCGATGATCCATCTGACCGGCACGAACGGGAAGACGTCGACGGCGCGGATCACCTCGGCCCTGCTCGGCGCCGCGGGCCTGCGGGTCGGCCAGTACACCAGCCCGCACCTGGAGCGAACGAACGAGCGGCTGGTCGTCGACGGCCGGCCGCTCGACCACGGCGAGTTCGCCCGCTGCGTCGGCGCGGCGGTCGACGCGGCCGCGCCGATGGCGGACCGGCCGACCTTCTTCGAGCTGCTGACGGCCGCGGCGTTCCACTGGTTCGCCGACCGGGCCGTCGACGCCGCGGTCGTCGAGGTCGGGCTGCTCGGCCGGTGGGATGCCACGAACATCGCCGACGGCCGCGTCGCGGTCGTCACCGGCATCGGCGCGGACCATCTCGACTACGCGGGCAGCCTGGCCGGGGTGGCCCGGGAGAAGGCCGGCATCGTCAAGCCCGGTGCGGACCTCGTGCTCGGCGAGGTCGACGCCCGCTTCGACGACGTCTTCACCCGGACGCCGGCGGCCCGGGTGCTGCGGCTGGGCCGGGACTTCGCCATGTCCGGCGGCCACCCGGACCCCGCCGGCCGCCGCGGCGACCTGCGCACCCCCGCCGGTCGCCACGACGACGTCCTGCTGTCGCTGCACGGCGCCTACCAGGAGGCGAACGCCGCGTGCGCGCTGGCGGCGGTGGAGGCGTTCCTCGGTCGGCCGCTACCCACCGAGGCGGTCCGGGCCGGGCTCGGCTCGGTGCGGGCCCCCGGCCGGCTGGAGATCGTCGGGATGGCGCCGCTGCGCGTGCTCGACGGCGCCCACAATCCGGCGGCGGCGGCGGCGCTGTCCCGCTCGCTTGCCGAGGAGTTCCCGCGGCGGCGGTGGACGATCGTCTACGGCGCGCTGCGCGGCCACGACTTCACCGCGACCCTGGCGGAACTACGCGGCCAGCGGATCGACTCACTGATCGCGTGCGAACCGGCGTCCCCGCGGGCGATCCCGGCCGAGCAGGTCGCGGCGGCAGCGCGGGGGTGGGGGATCCCGGCGCAGAGCGCCTCCGGGGTGGCGGCCGCCGTGCGGCTCGCCCGGCGACGGGCGGGGACTACCGGCGCGATCCTGGTGACCGGGTCGTTCTACCACCTCACCGAGGCGCGGCGGGCGCTGGCGGGCTAGTCGCGCTGATCCGGAGCCGGGACGGGGCGGGGCGGGGCGGTTGGAGTCCCGTCCCGCCCCGGCCCGGCTGCGGCCTCAGGCCGACTTCTCCTGGCGGGGCGCCCGCTTCGAGGCGACGTCCCGCGGCACGAGCGTGGGATTGACGTGCTCCAGGACGACCTCGCGGGTGACGACGACGCGGGCGACGTCCTTGCGGCTCGGGATGTCGTACATCACGGACAGCAGCACCTCCTCCATGATCGCCCGCAGGCCGCGGGCGCCGGTACCGCGCAGGATCGCCTGGTCGGCGATGGCCTCCAGCGCGTCGGAGGTGAAGTCGAGATCGACGCTGTCCAGCTCGAACAGCCGCTTGTACTGCCGGACCAGGGCGTTCTTCGGCTCGGTGAGGATCCGGATCAGCGCCTCGCGGTCCAGGTTGGACACGCTGGTGATGACCGGAAGCCGGCCGATGAACTCCGGGATCATGCCGTACTTGAGCAGGTCCTCGGGCATGATGTCGCCGAACACGTCGGAGGCGTCCGGGTCGTCCTTGCCGTGCAGCACGGCGCGGAAGCCCAGCGACTTCTTGCCGATCCGCGACTCGATGATCCGGTCCAGCCCGGCGAAGGCCCCACCCACGATGAACAGGACATTCGTCGTGTCGATCTGGATGAACTCCTGGTGCGGATGCTTGCGGCCGCCCTGCGGCGGCACGCTCGCGGTGGTGCCCTCCAGGATCTTCAGCAGCGCCTGCTGGACACCCTCGCCGGACACGTCCCGGGTGATGCTGGGATTCTCCGACTTACGGGCGATCTTGTCGACCTCGTCGATATAGATAATCCCGGTTTCCGCTTTTTTGACGTCATAGTCGGCGGCCTGGATCAACTTGAGCAGTATGTTCTCGACGTCTTCGCCGACATAGCCCGCCTCGGTCAACGCGGTCGCGTCGGCGATGGCGAACGGGACGTTGAGCATCCGCGCCAGAGTCTGAGCGAGCAGCGTCTTGCCGCACCCGGTCGGGCCGAGCAGCAGGATGTTGCTCTTGGCGAGCTCGACCTCGACCTTGGCGCCCTCGGCGCCGCCGCCCCCGCCCGAGCCACCGGCCTGCACCCGCTTGTAGTGGTTGTAGACCGCGACGGAGAGGGTCTTCTTCGCCGTCTCCTGCCCCACGACGTAGCTGTCGAGGAACTCGTAGATCTCGCGGGGCTTGGGGAGCTCGTCCCACTTGAGCTCGGAGGACTCGGAGAGCTCCTCCTCGATGATCTCATTACACAGATCGATGCACTCGTCACAGATGTAGACGCCAGGGCCGGCGATGAGCTTTTTCACCTGCTTCTGCGACTTACCGCAGAACGAGCACTTGAGCAGGTCACCGCCATCACCGATGCGTGCCACCGAGGACTCAGTCCCTTCGTCCAGACGATGGTGTCGCCTGCGTGTCAGGGGCGGTTGACACCGCCCGGTCGTCGCGTGTCTGCCTGCAACCATCCCCGTGGGGACGGTACCCCGCCGAGCGGCCCGGTGAGTGCCCTATCGCTCGGCTCATACCGGTCAGCCTACGGTCACCATGGCCGTCCTCGCGCGTCCGCGCAGTCCCATAAGGCCAACGCGTCACGGACGTCGAGAAACGGACCGCATTCGGCCCCTCGGCGCGTCGCGCGAACCGGCCCCCCGACCGCCCCGCGCAACGCCGCCGACCTCGCGCGGCATCGTGCCGCGCGAGGCGTCGGC
>NZ_JAMQQF010000177.1 GCF_023716945.1 Frankia sp. AiPs1
CCCCTCAGCGGGCCGCCGCCTCAGCGAGCCTGCGCCGCCGAGCGCCGCCCCCACCGCCGGTCTCGACAGCCGACACGCCGGCGGCCGGGACCCGGTCGCCGAGGATCTCCCGAAGGAAGGCCGCGGTGTGGCTCTCCTCGACGGCGGCCACGGTCTCGGGCGAGCCCTGGGCGACGACCCGACCGCCGCCGGTGCCGCCCTCCGGCCCCATGTCGATGATCCAGTCCGCCGTCTTGATGACGTCGAGGTTGTGCTCGATCACGATCACCGTGTTGCCGGCGTCGACGAGCCGGCCTAGCACCCCGAGCAGCTTGCGGATGTCCTCGAAGTGCAGCCCGGTCGTCGGCTCGTCGAGGACGTAGACGGTCCGGCCGGTGGAACGCCGCTGCAGCTCGGAGGCGAGCTTGACCCGCTGCGCCTCGCCGCCGGACAGCGTCGGCGCGGACTGGCCGAGACGGACGTAGCCGAGCCCGACGTCGTTGAGCGTGCGCAGGTGACGGGCGATCGCCGGCACCGCGGCGAAGAACTCGGCCGCCTCCTCGATCGGCATGTCGAGAATCTCGGCGATGTTGCGGCCCTTGTAGTGGACCTCCAACGTCTCCCGGTTGTACCGGGCGCCATGGCAGACCTCACACGGCACGTACACGTCCGGTAGGAAGTTCATCTCGATCTTGATGGTGCCGTCGCCGGAACAGGCCTCGCAACGCCCGCCCTTGACGTTGAACGAGAACCGGCCCGGCAGGTACCCGCGCACCTTGGCCTCGGTCGTCTCGGCGAACAGGCGACGGATGTGGTCGAACACACCGGTGTAGGTCGCCGGGTTGGACCGCGGGGTGCGCCCGATCGCCGACTGGTCGACCCGGACTGCCTTGTCGAGCTGGTCGAGGCCACTGACGGTCCGGTGCCGGCCGGGCACCTCGCGCGCGCCGTTGAGCTTGTTGGCCAGCACGGCGGCGAGGATGTCGTTGACGAGGGTGGACTTGCCCGACCCGGACACCCCGGTGACGGCCACGAAGCAGCCCAGCGGGAACGAGACCGTGACGTCGCGCAGGTTGTGCTCGCGGGCGGCGTGCACCGTCAGCGCCCGCCCCTTCGTCGGCGCCCGGCGGATGTCGGGCACCGGGATCTGGCGCCGGCCCGAGAGGTAGGCGCCGGTCATCGACTCCTCGCTGGCGAGCAGCTCCGCCACCGGCCCGGAGACGACGACCCGCCCACCGTGCTCACCCGCACCGGGGCCGATGTCGACCACCCAGTCGGAGGCCCGGATGGTGTCCTCGTCGTGCTCGACGACGATGAGCGTGTTGCCCAGGTCACGCAGCCGCAGCAAAGTCTGGATGAGTCGGCGGTTGTCCCGCTGGTGCAGCCCGATCGACGGCTCGTCGAGGACGTAGAGCACCCCGACGAGGCCGGAGCCGATCTGGGTGGCCAGCCGGATGCGCTGCGCCTCCCCGCCGGCCAGGGTGCCGGCGGCCCGGTCGAGGGAGAGGTAGTCGAGCCCGACGTCGAGCAGGAACGTCAGCCGCGCGTCCACCTCCTTGAGCACCCGCCCGGCGATCGCCTGCTCCCGCTCACTGAGCTCGAGCCCCCGCAGGAACTCGGCGCACTCGCCGATCGCCATGCCCGAGACCTCGGCGATGGAGCGGCCGCCGACCGTCACCGCCAGCGACTCGGGCTTGAGCCGGGCCCCGCGGCAGGCCGGGCAGGGCACGTCGCGCATGTAGCCCTCGTACCGTTCGCGGCTGCTGTCCGACTCGGCCTCCCGGTGGCGACGGCCGATGAAGCCGATGACCCCCTCGAACGAGGTGTAGTAGGAGCGCTTGCGGCCGTAGCGGTTGGTGTAACCGACGTGGATCTCGGTCTCGCCGCTGCCGTGCAGCACCGCCTTGCGGGCCCGCTCCGGCAGCCCCTCCCACGGGGTGTCCATCCGGAAGGTGAGGTCGTCGGCCAGGGCGGTGAGCAGCCGCTCGAAGTACTCCTTGTTGTGCCCACCGGCCCACGGCGCCACCGCCCCCTCGGCCAGCGAGAGCGTCGGGTCGGGCACGACCAGTTCCGGGTCGACCTCCTTGCGGGTGCCGATGCCGCTGCAGTCGGGGCAGGCTCCGTAGGGCGAGTTGAACGAGAACGAGCGCGGTTCGAGCTCCTCGAAGGACAGGTCGTCGTAGAGGCAGGCGAGGTGCTCGGAGTACATCCGCTCGCGCTCCGGGTCGTCGGCGGGCCGGTCGACGAAGTCGACGAGCACGAGGCCGCCGCCCAGGCGCAGCGCCGTCTCCACCGAGTCGGTCAGGCGACGCTTGGCCGACTCCTTGGCCGCCAGCCGGTCGACCACGACCTCGATCGTGTGCTTGCGCTGCTTCTCCAGCTTCGGCACGTCGGTGAGCGCGACGACGGTGCCATCGACCCGGGCCCGGGCGAATCCGGAGCTCTGCAGCTCGGCGAACAGGTCGAGGTACTCGCCCTTGCGTCCGCGGACGACCGGCGCGAGCACCTGGAAGCGGGTGCCCTCGGGCAGCTCCAGCAGCCGGTCGACGATCTGCTGCGGGGTCTGCCGGGAGATCGGCCGCCCGCATTTCGGACAGTGCGGCCGGCCGGCGCGGGCGAACAGCAGACGCAGGTAGTCGTACACCTCGGTGATCGTGCCGACGGTGGACCGGGGGTTGCGCGAGGTCGACTTCTGGTCGATGGAGACCGCCGGGGACAGCCCCTCGATGAAGTCCACGTCGGGCTTGTCCATCTGGCCGAGGAACTGGCGGGCGTAGGCCGACAGCGACTCCACGTAGCGCCGCTGGCCCTCGGCGAAGATGGTGTCGAAGGCGAGGCTCGACTTGCCGGACCCCGACATGCCGGTGAAGACGATCAGCCCGTCGCGGGGCAGATCGAGATCGACGTCGCGGAGGTTGTGCTCACGCGCGCCACGCACGACAAGACGGTCGGCCATCGTCGATCCCTCATGATCTTCCGGAAAATCGGACCTGGGCGAGTGTGGCCATGCTACGGATGGGGTCCGACAGTTTTTCCACGGCCGGTCGCCGGCGCCGCCCGCCGGGCACCCGCTCGAGGGTCGGAGTCACGGCCGTCACCTGCCGGAAGGCAACGACCTGCCCGGAGCGGGTGTTCCGCACCCGGCGTGGTCTCGCGCCGGCCCACGGGTGTCGACGACCCGCCGGGCGCCGACAATCAGGTCAGGTGGACGCGACGCCCGAGCAGACCCAGCAGCCCGCCCGGGAACCAGCCGTCCGCCCGGAGAGGGGAGCACCCATGAGCGACGCCCACGGCGACAAGGCCGGCGCGACCACCACCGGTGGCGATACCGAGCAGGACGCCTACACCGGGAAGGACGGCTACACCGGGAAGGTGACC
Source organism: Frankia sp. AiPs1 (assembly GCF_023716945.1). Lineage (GTDB taxonomy): Bacteria > Actinomycetota > Actinomycetes > Frankiales > Frankiaceae > Frankia. The sequence continues at coordinate 3,358 of NZ_JAMQQF010000177.1, forward strand.
GTCGGCGGCCCGGCGGACACCCGGACCCTGCCCGGCCTGACCGTGACCAAGGTCGCGGTCGGCCCGGCGGACAACAACGCCTACCTGCTGCGCTGCCCCGTCACCGGGGAGCAGCTCCTCATCGACGCCGCGAACGAGGCCGACACGCTGCTGCGGCTGGTCGGCGACGCGGGCCTGGCCACGGTGGTCACCAGCCACCGGCACGGCGACCACGTGCAGGCGCTCGCCGAGGTGGTGGCCGCCACCGGCGCGACCACCGTCGCCCATGCCGACGACGCCCCGCAGATCCCCGTGCCCACCGTCCGGGTCGTGCGCGACGGCGACGAGATCACCGTCGGCCGGGCGACCCTGCGCGCGATCCACCTGGTCGGCCACACCCCCGGCTCGATCGCGCTGCTCTACGACGCCGACCCCGCCGCCCCGCACCTGTTCACCGGCGACTGCCTGTTCCCCGGCGGTCCGGGCAACACCTTCGGCAACGCCGACGCCTTCGTCACGCTGATGGACGACCTGGAGCGCAAGGTCTTCGGCCCCCTGCCGGACACCACCTGGATCTACCCCGGCCACGGCTTCGACTCGACCATTGGGACGGAGCGGCCGCACCTGGCGGAGTGGCGCGCCCGCGGCTGGTGACGAGCCCGGCGGCGCAGACCCGCTCCCATACCGCCCTGCCAGGAGGAGCCACGCTGCGGCTCGGATCAGGAGCTACCGATTCCCGGAGACAGTCGCCGATAGCGTCGGCCACCAGTCCGCGTGGCTGGCCACAACTTCCCGGAAGCAAGGAGAGCACTCATTGAGCCGAAAAGCAAATGAAACGCCCTCCGGCCTCCTACCTGCCGATGCCGGGTCGGTAGGGACGACCGTGGAGGCGAAGGTCGGCCAAACGACTACCGAACACCAACCATCGCTACAGCTCAACTGAAATGACGTGGAATCCGATCGGTGCCTTCAGGTTGCAGCGGCTCCACCTTGGCTGCTTGTCGCCACGAATGTTAGCCCCACCCGATCCGGCTCGATGTCGTCGCGCAATTCCTCGGGAATTGGCATCGTGGTCGGTGGTCACGCACCGAATCCACCGTCGATATTCAGGCTGGAGCCGGTGATATAGGCGGCGTCGGGCCCGGCGAGGTAGGACACGAACGCGCCGACCTCGGCCGCGGTCCCGAACCGGTCCGTCGCCATGACTCCGAGCATGGACGACGCGGCGGGCCCGTCGGCCGGGTTGGCCTCGGTGTCGACCGGGCCGGGCTGGATGTTGTTGATGGTAATTCCGCGCGGGGCCAGCTCTCGTGCGAGCCCGCGGGTCAGGCTGGCCAGCGCACCCTTGGTCATGGCATAGATCGACCCGCCGGGGAACGGCATGCGGTCGGCGTTGATGCTGCCGATGTTGATGATCCGTCCGCCGTCGCCCAAGTGCGCCAGCGACTCGCGGATAGCGACGATCGCAGACCGCACGTTGATCGTCAGCATCGAGTCGATCTCCTCCATCGTCAGGTCGGTGATCGCGGTGAAGCTGCCGACGCCGGCGTTGTTGACCAGGATGTCCAGGCCGCCGAACCGCTCGACAGCCTGCGCGATAGCAGACACGACGTCCTGCTCGTGCATGCTGTCGGCGTGGATCGCGTGCGCGACGCCCCCCGTCGCGACGGCCGCGGATGCCACGGCCTCCGCGCGATCCTCGGAACTTGCGTAGGTGAACGCCACCTTCGCGCCGTCGGCCGCCAGCCGAGCGACGATGCCGGCGCCGACGCCCCTGGATCCCCCTGTCACCAGCGCGGTCTTGCCTTCGAGCGGTCCTGCTGTCATGTGCGGTGTCCCTCCGATCGAGTTATGGAGCGTCCCCTCAATAATTCGCACCAGCGGCGTCAGTTGTCAAACTTGAGGGTTCACTCAATAATCGGTAGAGTCAGGGCATGCCCAGGCCGAGGAAGTTCGACGAGCAGGCCGTGCTCACCGCCGCGAGAGCCAGGTTCTGGCGCGACGGCTACGCGGCCACTTCGGTCCAGGACCTCACCGACGCGACAGGCCTGGGGACACAGAGTCTTTACGGAGCGTTTGGCAACAAGCACGATCTGTTCATCCGAATTCTGGACGACTACTGCACCAATCAGTACGCCGGGCTTGAGGCCGCCATCACCGCCGACCCCAGCCCGTGGCACGGGCTCACCTCCGCTGTCACGTTCGAGGACGACGGCCGCCTTGACCTGCCGCCGCAAGGCTGCCTGCTGGCCAACAGCGCCGCGGCCCTGAGCACCCAGGACGAGCAGGTCCGAACCCGCTCGTGCCAGATCTACTCCGAGACCCTCGCACTGTTCGCCCGGCAGATCGCCCAGGCCCAGCAGAGCGGCGAGATAGACACCGGCATCGATCCGGAGCAGACCGCCCGGGCGCTGATCGCTGTCATGCAGGGAATCGAGTTCCTGCACAAGTCGGGCATCGGCGAGGACGAGCTACACCTCGCCAAAGCCGCCGCCCTGCAGCTGATCGAGCGCTCCGTCGCGCGCTGACGGAGCGCGCCTTCGCCTTCCGTTACCGCCCCAAACCGACCACGGCTGGGTGAACGGCGGACCGTCGAGTCGATACTCGACACCCCACCGGTCGCCGACAGAACCGGCTCACTACAGCTCGAAGGGCACGGCAAGGGCCGCCTCGGCGACGACGAGTCGCTTGAGTTCGTGGGCCAGTCCGGCGGGCACGCAGTCGGCGGTCGCGGCGTGGAAGCGCGACAGTAGGGCACGAGCGCGAGGAACGCACCCCGGCGCGCCCGGCCGGCGCACTGCACGCCGATGGGCCCGCGATTCCATCCTCGCCTACCCGAAGATGGCGTTGAACGCGGTACAGGCCGCGCTACAGCAGGCGAATTGTCCTGGTTGGCCTGGCTCAGAGGGTGTTGCCCACGGGGCGCCACGGCTCGGCGCCGGAAGTCTCGACACCGGGAGTCTCGACACCACCCGTGCTCCGGGTGAAGGTGAGATGCACGGTGCCGCCCTCCGCGGTCTCCGCTGCCACCGAGTAGTTGTGTTCGAGGCCGCGCAACTCGTCCCAGAGGCGGACGCCGCCGCCGAGGAGGATCGGGGCGATGGCGACGTGGAGTTCGTCGATGAGGCCGGCCCTGAGGAAGTCGCGGACCACCGTCGGGCCGCCGCCGATCCGGACGTCGAGCTCGCCGGCGGCGTCCGCCGCCAGCCGCAGCGCCTCCTCGGGCGTGGCCGACAGGAAGCGGAAGGTGGTACCGCCCGCCATCACGAGGTCCGGGCGCTCCTCGTGGGTGAGAACGAAGACCGGCACGTGGAAGGGCGGGTTCTCACCCCACCAGCCCCGCCACTCGGGATCGTTCGGGTGCACGTGCAGACCGAACTTGCCGGCTCCCATGATCTCGGCGCCGATCTCGACGAAGTAGTTCGCGGCGTAGGTGTCGTCGACGCCCGTCGTGCCCGCGCCGCTCGTGTCGCCGAGCACGCGTTCGCGGAAGGTGCGCGTGGCGGTGTAGGCGTCGACGAGCCGGAACCAGTCCTTGCCGAGTGGATCGTCGGGGGTTCCGTCGGTCGTCGACCCAAAGCCGTCGAGCGAGATGTTCAGGTCTGCGCGCACCTTCATCAGCGATCCAATCCCAGTGTTTGCACCGTGTAGGCACCGGGACCGGCACCGTCGTCGGCGGCGGCGAGCACCGTTGCTTCCGTGAGTTGCCCGCCGGCACGATCGAGGAGATCGCGTCGAACATCCTCCACCAGCACGCCACTGCGGTTGAGGGAGGACACACCTTTGAATTCCTGCCGGGACTACCGAAGCAGAGGCAGCGTGGCCACTGTGGACCAGGCATAGACCCGGTTGCCCCGGTTCAAGTCGCTCAACCGCACCTACGCCGCATCCTCGGCTTGGCGCTCACCCTCACGCAGAGTTGAGCCCTGGTCCCGTCCGGTGCGGACGTAGTTGTGACGTTTCGTGGCAGCTCGGTAGGCTTGCGCGGCCATGAGTGAGGCTGACGCGATCGAACGGCATGCCCACCCGCTGCGGGCCGTGACGTGATCGTCGGCCGGGAGCGGGTGGAGAAGGCCCTGCCCGGCTACACCGTGGGCGAGCGGTTGGGGTCTGGGGCGTTCGGGCTGGTGCTGGCCGGGCAGTATCAGCGGACGGGCCACCCGGTGGCGATCAAGGTGATGGAAGCCGAAGGCTCCGAGGGAGCCACCCTCGGTTTCGCCGCCGAGGCCCGGGTGCTGGGCGGGTTGAATCATCCCCACGTGGTGCGGGCTTTCGACTATGTCGAGGCTGAGGGCCTGTGCCTGGTGGTGATGGAGCTGTTGGCGGGGGGCACGTTGACCCGCCGGCGGGTGGGGATCGGCCCGGAGCAGGTGTGCGCAGTGGGGTTGGCGGTCGCCGCGGCGTTGGGGCATGCGCATGGGCGGGGTGTGCTGCACCGCGACATCAAGGCTGACAACATCCTTTTTGCCGCGGACGGGACCCCGAAGGTCGGTGACTTCGGGATCGCGAAGCTGTTCGAAGGGTCGGCGGCCACCGCCAGCAGCCGGGCCGGGACCCCGATGTACATGGCACCGGAGCAGATCGAGGGCGGTCGGCTGGGGCCGGCGACGGACCTGTACGCGCTGGGGGTGGTGCTGTACCACCTGCTTACTGGAGCTCCGCCGTTCGACTCGCGACAGCCGCTGCCGGTGCTGTGGCGCCAGCACCTGAACGACCCGCCCCCACCCATGGTCGGGATACCGGCGTCGGTGGCGGCGGTGGTGCTGCGCGCGTTGGCGAAAGCCCCCACCGACCGCTACCCCGATGCCGGCTCGTTCGCCCTCGACCTCGCCCACGCCGCCACCGAGGCCTACAGCGCGGGCTGGCCCACCCGCGCCCGGCTGCCGTTGCACCTCGACGACCACGTTCTGAGCGCCACCGACCCCCCGGCGCCTCCCCCTCGCGTGAGTGACAGTGAGGACGAGAAGACGGTCGACTCGGGAGCCGACGGCGGCGCTGTCATGCCGGACGCCGGGGGTGAGAACGGCGGACCGAGGCGGGCCCGGAGGCGGCGCGGGCAGGCACGACGGAGGGTGGCCCTGCCACTGACCGTGATGGCGGTGCTGGTGGTGGTGTCGCTGGTGCTCTGGCACATCACCGACGCAAGCAACCCCGGCCCCGACCTCGACCGGGGGGCGGTGTCACAGCAGTTGGCCGCCGCATCAACGAAGAAGGCCGCCGGCCAGCCTGACCTCGCCCGCCGGCTGGCGCTGGCGGCCTACCGCACCGCCCCCACCCCTCAGGCGCGCAACAGCGTGCTGCACCTGCTCGCCTTCACGAACCGGCCGCTGGCCACCCTCGCCGACGACCACGCTCGAGCATTCAGTCCGGATGGGCGGCTGCTCGCCAGCACCAGCGGCCAGGATTTCGTCTCCTCGCCCCTGGATCTGGGCACCGTCCAGCTGTGGAATGGCACCGCCCGCGGCGAAGTCCACACTCCGCTGACCACCTTCTCCGACGGCACTGACCACTTCGACACCACCATCGGTCCGGTGTTCAGTCCGGATGGGCGGCTGCTCGCCACCAGCGGCTGGAATGACACCACCGGTCGCATCGTGCAGCTTTGGGACACCACCGCCCGCGGCAAAGTCCACACTCCGCTGGCCACCTTCACCGGCCACACCGACTCCTTCGACGACGCCGTCTCCGCTGTGGCGTTCAGTCCGGATGGGCGGCTGCTCGCCACCACCAGTAACGACGGCACCGCCCGGCTGTGGGACACCACCGCCCGCGGCAAGGTGAACCAGTCGTTGGCCACCTTCACCGACAGCACCGTCCTCAGTGCCGTGGTGTTCAGTCCGGATGGGCGGCTGCTCGCCGTCAGCGGCTGGGGTGGCATCGTCCAGCTGTGGGACACCACCGCCCGCGGCGAGGTCCACACTCCGCTGACCACCTTCACCGGCCACATCGGCCGAGTCGGCGCCGTCACAGCCGTGGTGTTCAGTCCGGATGGGCGGCTGCTCGCCACCAGCGGTGAGGACGGCACCGCCCGACTGTGGGATACCACCGCCCGCGGCGAGGGCAACGCTGCGCTGACCACCTTCGCCGCTCACACCGACTGGGTCTCCGCGGTGACGTTCAGCCCGGATGGGCGGTTGCTCGCCACCAGCAGCCGCGACGGTACCGCCCGGCTGTGGCACACCATCGCCCGCGGCGTGGTGGACCGGTCGTTGGCGACCTTCAGGTTTGCGCTCACGCGCGTCTTCTGGGATGGCAGTGTGGTGTTCGACCGAGACGGGCGGCTGCTCGCCACCAGCGGCGAAGACAGCGATCCCCAATTGTGGGATACCACCGCGCGAGGCGAGGTGGACCAGTCGTTGGCCACCCTCACGGACGCTGCCGTCGGCGTGGTGCCCAGCCCGGATGGGCGGCTGCTGGCCACCATCAGCAGTGACAACATCACTCGGATATGGGATCTGGACCCCGACCGGTTCACCAAGACCGCCTGCGCGGAGGAGGCCAACCGACTCACCGCAGCCGAATGGAAGGCTGTGCTGCCCGACGTCGCGTACAACCCACCCTGCTCCTGACCGGGGGCGCTAGCATCGCGAGGTGCGGGCTCGCGGCCGCGCATCCTCAGGTCGCCAGCGCGAATTCCAGGGTTGCCTGCGCGAGGTCGCGCAGGAACCGGTCACGGTCGAAGCCGGCGCCATCGTCGGCCAGGTCTGGCGGCGGCGAGTTCATGAAGCTGAAGTGACCCGCGTTCGGCACGACGCGCAGCTCGACGTCGGCCGGCGCGCTCTTGAGCCGGATGGCCTGGTCGACGGGCGTGACGGTGTCCAACTCGGCGGCGTAGACCAGCATGGGTGCCGTCACCGCGGCCAGGGCGCCGGGGGCGGCGAACCAGCCGGTGGCGGGCGCGTACAGGGCGAGCCGGCTGACCCGGGGTTCTCGCGGCACGTCCAGCGGCGTGCCGTCCCGCTCCCAGGGCGTCGCTCCGGCCAGGCAGAGGGCCGCCCAGCCGCCGATGGAGTGGCCTACCGCCACGACCGCCGCGTCCCCCGCCGCGCTCTGGCGCAGCGCCTCGACCAACCCGACCGGACGCGCAAGCAACTGAGCCCTGTTCGGCGACTGCCCGACCATGCGCTCGAAGCGGGGCGCGATGACCTGGCAACCGTGGCCGGCGAGATGGTCGAGCAGCGGCCGGTGCCGCTGCGGGTCGCCACCTCCGCCGACGGCGAAGAGCACGACTCGCTCAGGCCTCGACGGGCCAAGCGTCAGGATGTCCACTTCACTCCTCCACCACCGGCCTCGGGCCCCCGGGAAGACTCAGCCGGGATCGACCTGGGCCGCTGCGGCATCGATCCGAACGGTACTGGTCCGGGCGACCTCCGTCTGAGCCGCATCCGTCCGGGCGACGTCGGTTCGGGCGACGTCGATTCGGGCGGCACCGAGCCGAGCTGGATCGAGCCGAACTGCATCGAGCCGAGCTGCAGCGGCCGGGGGGAGGTGGCCGAGGCGACGGCGGGTCGCGGCGGGGGCGGCGCGCCAGCGGGAGTGCACCGCTGGTTCCCAGGCCGGCCGGGCCAGGCCGACCGCGAGGCCGGCGAGGATCCCGGCGGCGCGGCGGGCGTCCTGCACCCGGC
>NZ_JAMQQF010000178.1 GCF_023716945.1 Frankia sp. AiPs1
GGGGCGCCATAGCGTTCAGTGTGTCACCGTCCGCGGCCGTCAGCCAGGCGGCGGCCTCGTCGACGGCGCGCTGCGGGTCAGCGGTGGCGTCGATGTGCCGCACCCGGAGTTCCGCGCTGGCCTCGTCCCGCAGGTGCGGGAGCCACTTGAGCCACTCCCAGTCGGCGGTGTCCTCGACCAGCAGGCCGATCCGCAGATGGGCGGGCCCCTGCGCGCAGCAGGCCTGGCAGATCGCCGCGCGGACCAGGCCCAGCACCTCCGGTCGCGGGCCGCGCAGCGTCACGAGCTCGCCGCGGTCCAGGCTGAAGGTGAGCGGGACAGGTGAGAGACCCCCCGAACGGGCCACCCGCTCCCTGATCTCGGCGCCGGCCTGGTCCACCCGCTCGACCGCCGGACGCCAGGGCAGGTGCCCGACGGCCACGAAGACGTCGAGGAAGTCGCTGTCGGTCGGCCCACGCTCCCACAGGGTGGCGCCCAGCTGGTCGGCGGCGCGCACCCAGTCGGCGGCCGTCGGCGTGCCGTCCCAGCGGCGCCGCAGCTCCTGGCGCCTGGCCTCGGCCAGCCTGGTGTCGAACGCGGCGAGTTCCGCCGCCCGCTCGGCAGCGCCGCGGCGCACCTCCCGGCGGCGGCGCAGCCGGCTTTCCACGAACGAGAACACCACGATGATCGCGCCCATCGCGGACAGAAGCGCATACGTGAGCTGCCTGGTCATCGTGAACAGCAGGCCGGCAAGGACCAGCGGAGCGCCGAGGGAGGCCCAGTTGAACGGGCTCGCCCGGCCCGGCTCCCGAGGCGTCGGCGGCAGCGTGACCACGTCCGGCGCCGCCGGTGGCACCGGCCGGGCGGTGCGGTGGAACGGCACGGTCGGGCGGTGCTCGGCCGGCACACCCAGCGCCTGGCCCGGTCGGGTCAGCCCGCCGTCCGCGCGGGCCAGGCGTGCGGTGCTGCGCCCGACGGTGAGCACCGCACCGGGGCGCAGGACCTGATCGTCCGCGGGAGCCTCGCCCTCCACGGTGAACTCGGCCGCCGCCCACCGGCAGGTGACCGCGTCGTCGGCCACGGTGAACTCGGCCGCCGCCCACCGGCAGGTGACCGCGTCGTCGGCCACGGTGAACTCGGCCGCCGCCTCCTCGACGCCGCCGCGTTCGAGCAGCGGCCCGTCGAACGCGTCGACGAGCAGCGAGACCTCCTGCCCGCCCGGCACGGGCAGCCGCCAGCCGGCGCCCGGGCCGGCGACGACCACCAGCTCCCACCCGGCGGGGTGCGACCCCGCCGGCAACCAGGGCAGCGGATCCGACGGTTCAGCACGCAGCGACGGCGCGGGGGTCCACCAGTCGGTATCCGAATCCGACGCGGCCGCCTCGAAGCCGCCCGGCTGCGGCGCGACCGTGGGTTCCCACCAGGCATCGGCGTCGTCGCCCTGCCAGGTGGACGCGCCTGCCGCAGCGAACCCGCTGCTGTACTCGGACCGGTACCCGGCCACGGGTTCGGCCGGGGCCACCTCGACGCCGTCGACGATCCCGCAGATCGCTACCGGCACCTCAGGCCCGAACGGCTCCCCTTCCACCACAAGACCGAGCTCGCCGGGCGGGCCGAACAGGCGAAAGCCCAGCTCCCGCACAGTCGCGTCCGCCCCGACCTCCACCGACCAGTCCCGCACCCCGCCGCCCCCGGCGACCGCGCGCACCCTGACAATCATGAGGTCCGAGACCGCGAACTGCGCCCGACAGGACCGGTCGGAAGTGTCATGAGGCCGTCCAGGCCGCCGCATCCTGCAGCGTGTTCACCACTCCCTGCCACGAGGTGACCTCCCGATGCTCCTCGCACACAGCAACTCCGCGTGCGACGTCCAGCACCGTGAGGTCCACCTCACCAGAGCCCCAGAAGATCACGCGAGCCAGACGTGTATCCGATTCCAGATCAACCCAGGCGGCCTTCTTGGCCCGCTCCACCGGATCAACAACCAGTTCCGCCCGGACGCCCATCCCAGCGAGCGCCTCCGATTCCCCGTCGACCCATTCGCGTACACAATCGAAACTCCACGTCACAGTCCTGCGCCCAGCCATCGTCCCACCCTGGTGATGCTCCGCGTCGGTCCGGCGTCCAACGCCGGCGGCAACGGGCCGAAACCGAACCCGTCTCCCCGCCTGAGCAGGCTACCGTCCTGGCACCGAGGCCGCCGGTGACAAACGAAAGCCCAGCTCCCGGACGGGTTGCGTCCGCCCCAGTCAACGACCCACGAAGTCATGGGACCGCGCGGGCCTCACACGTTCTCCGGGAACACCTCGAGCCGCGGGGAACGCACGGACATCAGTAGTCCGTCCGTCCGCGTGGGCGCCTCTCCCACGGCACTGATCATCAGGAGACTGCCGAGTACCGAGAGGATCACGACGTCGTAGTAGGTAAGTTCCAGGCAGCGGCCGACCAGAATGCAACCGTCCCCCTGCGGACCGCCCGGCCAGATTCCCTCTGTCAGCCCCTCCGGCACGACGTGGATGTCCAGCCCCCACCGACAGTCATCCGGAACATCGAGCTCGACGTACACGGCCGGATCGCGACGCCCAGTTCGGCTACCTGGGCGCCATCGCCGCGACGTTCCTCGCCGCCGGTGACCCGGTGATCAGCGTCGACACGAAGAAGAAGGAGCTGGTCGGACGCTTCGGCCAGCCGGGCCGGGAGTGGCATCGCACCGGCGAGCCGGAACAGGTCAACACCCACGACTTCCCGCAGCTCGCCGACGGCAAGGCCATCCCCTACGGCGTCTACGACCTTGCGGACAATTCGGCCTGGGTCTCTGTCGGTATCGACCACGACACCTCCGCGTTCGCGGTCGCCACCATCAGGAAGTGGTGGCAGGAAATGGGCCGGGACAAGTACCCGAACGCGCGCCGGCTGCTCATCACCGCGGACTGTGGAGGTTCCAACGGGAACCGCCCCTGGCTCTGGAAGCGCGAACTCGCGAAACTCGCTGCTGACACCGGCCTTCAGATCACCGTCTGCCACTACCCACCGGGCACCTCGAAATGGAACAAGATCGAGCACCGGCTGCTCTCCCGGATCACTGCGAACTGGCGCGGCCGGCCGCTGACCACCTTCCAGACCATCGTCAGCCTCATCGCCAAGATCCCGGCGACTATCCCACCAAGATCAAGCTCAACGAACGAGACAAAGAGGAAATCCCGATCAGCAGGCATGAATTCTACGGGGACTGGAACTACACGATCAACTAGCCAGGCGATTAACTTATATCAATCCGAACCCTTATAGTGTATGATATTGCCGTCCTGCTGCCATACACCGTCGGTGCCTCTTATAGCATCCTCGATATATTGCGGAGCGACACTGCGGCCGTAACCGCCACCAGCTTGGAATATCTGCGGAGTTCCACCGGTACTACCCCTTCGTGCGGCCCAGGCTTGGCCGAATACCGGAGTCCGCTTGGCTGCATTCTGTCCACCGCATGTCTCGAGTACAGCCGATTCCCGATCTGAGCGTATTGCCTGCCATCAACAGAGACCTTTGGATAGTTCTGCCAGGTAGTCCACAGTATTTTACCTTCGGCGGCCGGGGCCAGGCTCCTGGTCGCAGCGGATCTGCGGGCCACGGCCAGGCCGCCAGCACCGCCCACGCCCACGCCCACGCCCACGCCCACGCCCACGCCCACGCCCACATTCTCCCAGCAATACTCAGTACTCCGGTGCGACTGCGACTGGCGGCCAAAAAACTATTCACCCCATTCAATAAAATCCTCGACAGCCCGCCGGAACCAGGCGTAGAAATTGACGAAGGCATTTTCCCTGTGGTATCCAGGGCTGGCGAAGTCGTGTACGACGGTGATACCGCCGGAGTCCAGATCCCAACAGGCGACGTCATCGTTGTCCTGCCGCTCCGCGAACGGTACGAAGCAATCGTCGGGGTAGCGGCTGCGCAGGCCGAGGTGTCGGCGGAACAGAATTTCCCCATCCATGATCCACCAGGGTTCGAGGTTGGTTAGTCCGAGCTCCACCACGCGGAGAAATTCCGGTGGATAGGTGAAGTCCCGAGGAAGATCGACGGTGGATATCAAGCTACTCATCCCACCCTCCATTCCAGCTGGTTATGGGCGATCCCATCGGATACGTCTGATGAAAGATTGCCTTCTGCCCCCGCAATCGGTTCTCCACCGCCTCCCCCCAGGTGTCGGGCGAAATCTTCTTCGTGTCCCTGAACCGGCCGGCGACATCGGATGGTATCGGGTCGCTGTACCGGTGGATGTTCGCCTGGATCCGGGTGTCCGTCATCTTTGCCGCGAGCACCCGCCGGTTGTCGACACTCGTCAGTCCGCCGTCGGACATCCGCACGACGTCAATCCGGTCGCCAGCCCAACCGTTCGCCCGCATGCTGGCGACGTACTGCGGGACTCTCCTGCCGACCGACCCCTGACTGAACCGCACGTCGGCCGGCTTGAGAGTCGGCCGGAACAGCATGCGGCTACCCGCTCCGCCGAGCCCACCAGTTGCCAGGCCGAATGCGACCTCGCCGAGATCAAGATGCCCCGGGTGGGCTACCTGCTGTTCGGTGACATCCCCGGCAGCCCCAGAGATTGCGCCCGATCCGGCCGCGACCAGATAGCCCTCCCTCGTGACGAGTTTTCCGGTGGCGGCGCCGACACCGCCGCCGACACCCCCGGCGATACCGGAAAGCGCGACGGCCATGGGATCGAAGTTGCCGGTGACGAGACCCAGGCCGGCAGAGCTCCCGGCGCCGATGAGGATGCCGGCACCGATCGCCTGCCCTCCCGGCACGAACATCAGCCCGACCCCAGCGGTGATGACCGCGGCGGCGGCCAGGCTTCCCCACGGGTCCTTCTGGATGTTGTGCCAGGCCTTGCCGAACATGTTCCTGGCGGACTGCGACCGATAATCCTCGTACGCGTCGTCGCTCAGTGGACGCAGCCCGGTCGGGTCCAGCATTCCGACCGGGTTGTTCCACGCCTCGTGGTAGGGGTTCGCCGCACCCGGCATGCCGGGAACGTGCTCGAGCGGATCCGGGGACAGGAAGGAACGCGTCTGGGGGTCGAGAACCCGGGCGCGCTGCCAGAGCAGGCCGTCGAAGGCGAGTTCGCCACGGTAGCCGAGCCCGACCGGGACCCTGGCATCCGGGGACGAGCCGCGAGCAGCCTCTCCGGCGTCGCGGGTGGGAAGCAACCCTCCCCACGGGTCATGGCCGCCGAGCGAGCCCTGCCAGTCGGTGTCATGCCAGCGCCCACGCCCCGCGTCCTCGCCCGGCCCGTCCGCGCGGGCACCCGGCGTCGTGGGGCCGATCACACCGATGGCCGACTCGGCGCGGACGTAGGTGGTGTCGCCGAGACTCTGGACCTGCCCCGGCCAGGTCACCGGGTCCCAGCGGACCGCGGTGCCGTCGATCTGCAGCAGCTCGCCGAGTGCGTCGGTGACCAGGCGAGTCATCCGCTCCTGCGGCGCGTCGCCGCCGACAGCGCGGGACGGGATGCGGCTGACCTCGGCGAGTCGGCCCTGGGCGTCCCAGCCGTACCTGGTGGTGCCGGTCGGCCCGTCCTCCGCCACGCGGCGGCCGGCCTCGTCGTACCGGTAGCGGGTCACCTCGGCCGCCCCGAGGCGGCGTTCGACGAGCTGGCCGGCGACATCGTAGGTGGACCGGAGGACGCCGGCCGGGTCGCCGCGGTCCTCGGCGACGAGGCGTCCGCCCAGGTCCCAGGTCAGGGCCTGGGTCCCCCACGGCCCCTCGGCGGTGACCAACTGGCCAGCCGCGTCGTAGCCGAAGCGCATCTCGCGGCCACCGTCGACGACCCGGGTGATCCGGCCCGCGGCGTCACGGTCCACCGTTCTGCCCGGTGCGCTGATCCGCCCGTCGGCGTCCCGGTCGATCCGCCGCACGCCGAGCGCCGGGTGCTCGACGGAGCGCAGATAGCCGTCGTCGTCGTAGTCGTGGCGCACCGGCGGCGCGCCCGCCTGGCCCAGCCGGACGCAGCGGTCGTCCGCGTCGTACTCCCAGGTGAGCCGGCCCGCCGCGGTGGTGCGGGAGACCAGCCGACCGACCGCGTCGTAGGTCAGCGAGACGCCCCGATCGGGTCCCGTCGCATCAGCCCGTGCCGTGGCCCTGATCAGGCGACCGGCGGCATCGTGGTCGAAACGAGTCCGGGGCTCGGCGTCGTCGAGAAGACCTTCGCCCACCAGCCGGCCGGCCGCGTCCCGCCACCGCCGTTGGCCGACGCCGTCCGCACCACGCCAGGCCTGGACCGCACCGTCGCTGGCCCGGGTAACAGTGGTGGTCCGGCCGAGGGGGTCGGTCGTGGCGGTCGGGCGGCCGACCTGGTCGTAGCGCAGCTCGTGGCGGCCGCCGAGTGGGTCGGTCCAGGCGGCAAGCTGGCCGCGGGCGTCGTAGGTGTAGCGGGTGACGGCGCCGAGCGGGTCGGTGGCGCTGGTCAGGGCGCCGCGGGCGTCGTAGGTGTAGCGGCGGGAGGCGCCGGTGCCGTCGGTGACGACCACGGGCAGACCGAGCGGGTTGTGCTCGATCGTCGTGCGCCGCTCGCCCGGGCGGGTCACCGCGACGACGCGGCCGTACGCGTCGTACTCCCAGGTCGTCTCGCGGCCGGCGGGGGTGACCAGTGCGGTCAGCCGGCCCGCGGCGTCGCGGCGGTACAGGGTGCGTGCCCCGGACGGGCTGGTGGTCTGCACCCAGCGGCCGGCCCGGTCGTAGCCGTAGGTCTCGCGCCGGCCGAGCGGGGTGGTGACGGTAGCGAGGCGCCCGCCGGGGGTCCACTCGAGCGTGCGCCGCCCGCCCAGCGGGTCGGTGACGGCCAGCAGCCGTCCGCGCGGGTCGTGTTCGTAGCGGGTGACGGCGCCCGCGGGGTCCGTTTCGGCGATGACGGCGCCGGCCGGGTCGTAGGCGCGCTGCCAGAACCGCCCGTCCGGGCTGGTGCGGCGCACCGGGCGGCCGGCCTCGTCGTACTCGACCCGCCACTCGTGGCCCTCGGCGTCGGACTCGACGGTCGGGCGGCCGTCCGGGTCGTAGCCGCGGCGGAACGTCGCGCCGGCGGGGTCGCTCAGGGCCACCAGCCGGCCGAGGCCGTCGTGGTCGAAGTGGAACTTCTGGCCGTCCGGGGCGACGATCAGCGCGGTGTTACCGAACAGGTCGTACTCGAAGCCGAGTGTCGAACCCAGCGGGTCGGTGACCTGCTCGACCCGCCCGTGCGGGCCATACGTCGAACCCCATGGGCCCCCGGCCGGGTCGACGTAGCCGTCGGGACGGCCGGCGGCGGTGTAGTGGTACTCGCTGCCTGCCCCGTCCGGGCCATGCTCGCGCGTCACCCGCCCGGCGGCGTCGTTCTCCCATACCCGGGTCTGGCCGGCCGGCCCGGTGATCCCCACCAGCCGGCCGGCGGCGTCGTAGCGCAGCCTGGTCCGCCCGCCGCCGGCGACCCGCACGTCGATGAGCTGGGCGTCGTCGTCCCAGCGGAACCGCGTCGTGACGCCGTCCGGATCGACGACGCAGGTCGGCAGGTCGTCGTCGTTCACGGTGATCCGGGTCGGCGCGCCGGCCGCGTCGACGATCTCCACCGGGGTGCGCGCGGTGCCGGCGTAGACCCATCGGGTCCGGTGGCCGCGTGGGTCGGTGTAGCTGGTCAGGCGGCCGAGGGTGTCCCATGACCAGCGCTCGGTGATGCCGCACGGGCCGGCGCGGTGGACGAGGTTGCCCTCGTCGTCGTAGTCCATCGTCCAGCGGGCACCGGAGCGTTCCTCGATGCCGCGCAGCCGGCCGGCGTCGTCGAACACCCGGTAGAACGGTCGGTCCGCGTCGTCCACGACGCAGACCAGCCGGCCGGCGGAGTCGTGGCGGTACTCGTTGATGGCGCCGCCCGCCTCGTCGGTGACCAGCGTGCGATGGCCCTCGCGGTAGGCGAACCGGACGAGACGGCCCTCGGGGCTGAGCTGGGTCAGGGCCCGGCCGGCCTCGTCATAGGTGGTGCGGGCCAGTGTCACGCCGTCGGCATCGACGATCTCGGTCAGCAGGCCGGTGCCGGCGCCGGCGCCGTCGGCGTGGCGGTAGCGGTAGCGGCGAGAACCCTGCGGGCCGCCGTCGACGGCGACCAGGTTGGCGTACTCGTCGTAGGAGTAGCGCACCTCCCGGCCGTCGCTGGCCCGCACCGCCGTGACCAGGGCACGCTCGTCGTCCCACACCAGCTCGACGAACCGGCCCGAACGGGGATGCGACAGCCTGATCAGCCGGCTGCCCGACCAGGCGAGCAGCAGTTCCGTACGGTCGACGCGCACCCGCACCGGCTGGCCGGCCTCGTCGTACCACCAGGTCTCCCCCGGCCCGCGGGTCAAGCGGAAGCCCGCGCCCTCGGCGTGCAGGGTCGCGCCCAGCAGCGGCAGCTCGGTCGGCCGGTCCACGCCGGGGCGCGCCACCAGCGAGCGCGCGCCGTCCGGGGCGCGCCACTCGATCTGCTCGGCGCCCCCGATCTGCTCGGCGCCGAGGTCCAGGGCGGTGTCGGCCCAGCTGGACCAGCCGCGCCCGTGCGCACCGAGCCGCTCGTGCGCGCGGGAGTTGTAGGTCCGCCGCCAGCCGGCCGGCGCCACCCGGCCAGGTAGCGGCAGGTCGAGTTCCTGCTCGACGAGGTTGCCGTTGGCGGTGCACACCGGGTCGGCGGCGAAGCCGCTGTCCGGTGGGTGGCCCAGCAGCGTCGGGTCGTCGACGGTGAGGGTGGTCGTCGAAAGTGAGCTGATGCCGGCCGCCTTCAGGCCGGCGGCGATCCGGCTGTCGTCGACCGTGACCGTGCCGGCGGCCGTGCCCGGCGAGCCGCGGTCGGCGGCGACGAACGCATCCTTCACCGTGGCGACGAAACGGTCCCGCTCCTCGGCCTCGCTCAGATGCGAACTTAATTTCGCCCACAGATCCGGATGCGAAAGACTGTACTGCGCCCCGAACCGGGAAACCACATCGTCGTAGCAGGCCCGCACACCGGTCGCCGCCGCCGCCAGCGTCGTGCGAGCCGCGGTGGCGTCCGTGACGTAGGTGCCCAGGTCCTCGGGATCCGCGGAGCTGGTGGCCACGACGGTCTTCCTTTCTCCCCGGACTTCACGGGGCCGGATCCCCATCCGCTTACCGCGGATCCGAACTAAGTTTTCCGCGATCGTCCGGACCCGTCATAGTGCCGGGGCCCTACAATGCCCCGGACGGTCCACTGATTCCCGGGGGAGGCTCAGGATGGGTGTGCACGGCGGCCAGCATGTGGTTTTCGACTTCGACGGCGCACTTGAGCTGGCCAGGCGGCTGTGGGGCCTGGCCGACGGTGTCGACACGTTCCGCGGAAAGCGGGACACCGCCGCGACCACGGCCCTGCGCCACTGGCAGGGCCGTTATGCCACGGAGTTCCGCAGCAGTGTGACCACCGAACAGGGCAGTGACGCACATCTCAGTACCGCGATGCGGGATGACGCCCGCACCCTGGCCGCCCTGTGGAGCCAGGCGATGGCGGAGGAGGCGAAAGTCCGATACGCCGACCACGTCACTGAGAAAAAGCAGCACCGGGGCTTCTTCCATCGCGTCGAGGACGCGGTGTTCGGTTCCGACGAGGACTACGGGCCCGAGCCCGGGCCGTTCGCCGTGCCGCAGCCGCCCGCCTTCGCCGCGACGGGCAGCCTCCCGGTCTACGACTAGGGACCGCGCCCCGGGCCGGCGGCCACGAGCGGCCACATCTCCCAGGAACGCCTGGCGCGCAGGGTGCCACCGGCACCGGCACCGGCTCGGTGCCTGGCGGCGGGGCGGGCGGCCGTCGGCACGTCGCTCAGTTGCCGCCCGCATTCATGATGTCCGTGTTGATCTGGCTGACCTTCTGCTGCAGCGCGCCAAGCTGGGTGACCGCGTTGTCCAGCGCCGTCTTGGTCTGCGGCCAGATGTCGGCGCGGAACTGGGTGGCGAGGCCGCCGTCCCAGTTGTTCGGGTCACTCAGCAGCTGACCTTCGCGTTCCAGGTTCTGGATCTCCTGACTAAGCCCGGAGTTGATGATCTGCTGCATACGCCCGATCGCGTCGCGCGCCGTGTCAGTGGAGACAACCCGAGCCATCGATCCCCGATCTCCCTGCAAGTCGATTCTGCCGCCGACGCCATCATCATAGCCACACCATCTACTCGGGCGGCACCTCGTCCCAGCGGCGCCATATCTTTCCTGCTGAACGGCACCACAGCCCGGACGGACGCCCTCGCCGGCCACCGAGCAGCTGATTGCGCATCGACAAACAGCGGTAACAGACTGACCGTCTCGACGACCATCGTATCGACGACCCTGACGGCCGGTTCCAAAATTCACCAGCGTTCGAACGGTGGACGCTCTCGCCGGCGCCCGGCTATAGTCGGGCAGCAATGGTGTTGGCCGTTCCCGTGCTGGCCTGGTAGCTCGGTCCCGGCCCGGGTGAATGTGTGTAGACGGGCAGGTCCGGCCGCCGGCCGCCACGAGGCCGGGATTTCCGATGACGTCGCTTCCGGGGTCGGCGGGTGCGTTCACCCTGGCGTCGGCGTGTATTCGGGCGTCGCCGCTGCCCGCTGTCCGCTGTCCGCCGCAGACATTGGTGAGTGGTGTGCGTATCTGGCCAGACGACGGGCGGTTCGAGGCGGCGGTCACGCGCGGCTCGTACTGGCATCCGCGCCTGACCGGCGTCACCTTCGACCGGGAGAGCCCGGCCGGGCCGGGCCCGGCCGATGTCGGCGGCGACGGGTCCGGGCCGCTGCTGCACGCGCTCGGCGCGTCGGCGGTCGTCTTCTTCGGCCGTCGCGACGCGCAGGGCGTGGCGC